>NZ_JAMPOT010000019.1:0-111845 GCF_028480685.1 Providencia sp. PROV174 | reverse complement strand
TTTCGTCCTGTCGCGTTGTTGTTTTCATTCCGCCACACGGGTCACATACTTAATGTATGCTCCCCGCGCTGTCTTCATTTCAACGCCTAGCGGCAACACGAACTATATAGAACATCTAATCTTAGTCAGAAATCTATTCATTAATTTTTTCAATTAATTGATAAGTCGCGGTAATGCGGTCAGGGATTGGATACCATTTGTTGGACAAAATCACCACCGCGATTCGGTCTTCAGGAATAAACGCCGCATAGGTTGCAAAACCATTGGTTGAACCTGTTTTGTTATAAAAAGCACGGTTTTCTGGTGGCATTACGGGTTGAATAGCGTCAACCTTTTGCGGCTCAAGCGCCATTTCGTCTCGGTTACCCTGTTGTAGATGAGAGAGGGATACGGGCAATGAATAACTTTCCCACATCATATCTTGTACAAAAGAGTCAGTTAGATAGAACCCAGTGTGCGTATCTTCTACTGCTTCTTGCCACGGTTTTGCAACTTTTGTCATTTGCATATTAATATCTAAGAAACGAATTAAATCCTTAGCATTCGATTTTAAACCATAAGATTCAGCATCTAAAATTTGCGGTGTCACACGAACGGGCTGATCTTTCTTATTATAACCTTGAGCATAATTTTTCTGTTGGTTTTTAGGCACATGAATATAGGTGTGTTTTAGCCCAAGAGCGGGCAACATTAATTTTTCCATTGCTTGTTCAAATGGCATTTTGAGTTGTTTAGCCGTAATGACGCCTAATAACCCAATGCCGAGATTTGAATAAGAACGATATTGCCCAATGGCTTTTTCTGGTTTCCATTGTTGGTAATAACGGGTTAATTCTGCTGAATTGGTAATGGTATCGGGTACAAATAACGATAAACCTGAAGTATGAGTAGCGAGGTTCATTATTGTCACTTGGTCGAAAGCAGAACCTTTTAATTCAGGAAGATAGTGGCTTACCTTTTGCGAAAAATCGAGTTTTCCTTGGTTTTGTGCATAGGCTGCGAGTGTGGCAGTAAACGTTTTAGATAAAGAGCCAATCTCAAATAAAGTCTCGTCACTGACAGGTACTGAGTCTTGCTTAGATTGTACACCATAATGATAAATATAGTGTTTTCCATCAACTGAGATTGCTACAGACATGCCTGGGATCTGCTTCTCTTCCATTAGCGGTTTAATAATATTATCCACGTCCTTTTGTGTGAATGCATTAGCGGATAGGGTGGTTAAAGCCAAACTGAGTGCGATAAAAATTCGCCCCTGACGAAAAAGATTTTTCATAGAGTTATTCCAATAAATACAAGTTTAAGTTATTGCTAACAGGAACTGGAAAGCACTTCATTGTAAATTAAAAGTGCTTTAATATACGATTTTCAGCGGGTAATCCGTGGTTGAAAAATAGTATGCATGCTTTCAAGCATCATTTAAAACGATATAAAATTCGATGAGGTAAAAGAAAATCTTATGGCAGAAAATTATCGTCATCGGCTACCCCTCAATGCACTTAGGGCATTTGAAGCTTCCGCACGGCATTTAAGCTTTACACGAGCCGGAATAGAATTGAATGTCACTCAGGCCGCTGTCAGTCAACAAGTTAGGCTGTTAGAGGAGCAATTGGGGCTAGAACTGTTCATTCGCTTACCTCGAGGACTAGCATTGACCGAAGAAGGCTTCGCGTTGCTACCTGTATTGAGCCGCTCTTTTGACCAAATAGAGTCACTATTACTGCAATTTGAGGATGGCCATTATCGAGAAGCTTTAAGTATTTCAGTGGTCGGTACATTTGCGGTGGGTTGGTTATTGCCAAGACTAACGCAATTCTCTGAACTGTATCCTTATATTGATTTACGCATTATGACCCATAACAACGTGGTGAATTTAGCCGCGGAAGGCGTTGATTTTGCTATTCGTTTTGGTGAGGGCCTATGGCCTCTGGTAGAAAATACACCATTGTTTCCAACTGCGCATACTGTGCTTTGTTCAGAGAAAGTTGCGAATCAGCTACAACATCCATTAGATTTAAAATCTCATCAGTTAATGCGTTCATATCGTAAAGATGAATGGGAGAAATGGTTTTTAGCCGCAGAAGTGGAACCATGGCGCGTCAAAGGGCCTGTATTTGATTCATCGCGTTTGATGGTTGAAGCCGCGCTATTAACCGACGGTGTAGCCTTGGTGCCAAGTTGTATGTTCAACCATGAATTAAGTGCTGGAACATTAATTCAACCTTTTAATATCTCTGTGACTTTAGGTGGATATTGGTTAAGTCGTTTAAAATCGAGAGCCATGACACCGGCGATGGCGATATTTCATAATTGGTTGGTGGATGAGTCTAAAAAAGAACAATAAGTCGGTGCTATACTATTAATAGAAATAGCACCGATATTTAATTTACTAGCATAATATAATGCTC
This sequence comes from Providencia sp. PROV174, assembly GCF_028480685.1. Lineage (NCBI taxonomy): Bacteria > Pseudomonadati > Pseudomonadota > Gammaproteobacteria > Enterobacterales > Morganellaceae > Providencia > Providencia sp. PROV174. The sequence continues at coordinate 109,437 of NZ_JAMPOT010000019.1, read as the reverse complement.
ATATTTAGAAGTTAAAATACCAGAGCTTCAGCCGAGAAATAATTCTTTTTGCTAATAGGGAGCTCTGTACTATTAATTTCTATGACGGCTGTAGTAAAGAAATAGGTTGGAGAAACATTAAATATTTGTGCCAACTGGTAAATGGTATCGACATGAATATTGACCTCACCATTTTCATAGCGTGATTGGTGCTGTTGGCTAATACCTAATAACATGCTTAATTCTTTACCACTCATTCCGTGACTTTCTCTTAATGACCTAATTTTTAAACCGACAGATTTAGATATTTTTCGTTTCATAATGTTCTCGCAAATTTATTTTTAATATTGTAATGTAGATATAGTTAATTTTTTTAATGTAATTGGTTTTTCTAGTGTTATGTATTATTACTTAAACTATTAAATGCCATGAGGCTGAAAAAATGACTTAATATCAACCTCAAAATATGTTGCATATTGGAACAATCTATCTAACGTTATTCTATTTATTCCTCTTTCATATCGTGATTGCTGTTGTGGGCTGATACCAATAACTTTTGAAATTTCATTGATTGATATTCCATTCATTTTTCGATAATAAAGTATTTGTTTACCAATAAGATAAGAGCTTGAATAAGACATATGAACTCCTATAATTAGACTTTTCATTTCTAACTAAACAAAATTCCAAGATAGCCTCTCTATCTTAACCATTTTAATAAAATAGTAAATTTGCTATTTATCAATTATTCTTTCATATTCTTTCATATTCTTTAATATTAGCAATAAAAATCAAATTATAAATAAATTAACCTCTTTTTATGATTAATGTTGAATGCTATTTATTCATATCTTATGTTAACCGACGCGGTCGAGTTTGCAGTTCCTGCGGTTATATTATTAGCAGTTTTAATATATCGAGCTTTCCAATTAAAAATATAGTCGCCACCTGCAACGTTATTTTGCAAAGTAAACTTTGAATTAAGCTTTATTGGGGTGCTGTTTCTATCTAATAATTGAATGGCGACTCCGGTCGCTTGCCCTTGTCCAGACAATTTAATTTTCCCTGTATTAGTATCAACATACCCAGCACTACTTGTCACTGTCACTTTTAGATTAGTGCCTGCAGCGCAGCTTAATGTAATGGGTATATTGACACTATTGCTAGTAGAGCCAATAGCTTTAAACTGAGTATCATACCAAGTCCCTAAGTTAACATTGTAACTTGTCGCTTTTGTTGAGCACTTTAATACATTAATCTTGATAGCACCCGCTGGAATATTCAATGATGTTAAATTCCAAGTACTGTTATGTGGCGCTGGATTGTGCTGTGTTAATTTTCCCACAAGGCCAGCCTTTAAATTTCCCCCCTGTGTGACCTGCCCTGTTTTTTTGATAGTAATAGTCCAATATGGGTTAGGAATACCCCAAGCAGCAGGGTTAGCTAATGTTGGTGGCCCATAACGTGTGTTCAAGAAACCAATTTCCGTAGCTTTTACTTGAATGCTGATGCCTGGTATATTACTGGCTGCAATTTTATTACCGTTTGGTACCCACCCATTCACATAGTCAGCATGTAAATAGGCATCACCGCATTGGCCATTACTTTTTGGGCCTGAAAATGTATTGACTTGTGAGCCTTTAAAATTGACTCGAATAGTATCGAGGTCTCGTGCTCCTGTATCGTCATATTGCAATGAATAGGTTTTCGTAGGTACATTAACCACAACATTTCGTAAGTTCGGGTTTTGAATACAGGCCGCTTGTACATATCCAGAAAATGTAACGATAGTACTAAATATTAAAAGTAGATTTTTATTTTTCATTTTCATCCTTGATTAAATAATTAGTGTTTGATGTTTTAATTTCGTTTAATTCTTTATTATTAAAGACAAAAAAATCAATAAGGTAAATGTCAAATATTTTTGCATATTGATAGAGTCTATCAACATTAATTCGATTAATGCCTCGCTCATATCGTGATTGCTGTTGTTCACTCACTCCTACTACTTTAGATAAATTCTCTAATGTCATTCCTTTCATTTTTCGATAATAAGTGATTTTATTGCCAATTATTTTTGAGATAGGGTAGTGGCTAGGCATATCATTATCTCCTATTAAGGTGTGTGTGATTATAATAAGAAATTATATTTAATTATTGATAAGTAAATGTAAATTCTAAATGGCTTTTAAATGAGCCTGCAACCATACCATTTCCATATCCTGAAACTCTTGCAGACAGAGGAATTTCAACATTTCGTGTTTGTGTATTAACATTCGCAGTAATCGTATCACCATTTTTAATGGTTGTTTTATTCACTGTGTTGGCTAAATTCAGCGCCACATTTTTTGCTGTACCATTATTAATAAAATGTTCCGTTACTGTTGAGTCTGGCGTACCTGATATTTTCATTACAGCGATGGTGGTGCCGACAGGGCAATTTTTTAGTTTCACGGAAAAATCAACCCACGGAGATTTCTGCGTATCTTTGATATTCCAAATATTAATTTTTTTCAAATCAATTAAATAATTATTTTTTTCGACTTCACAAGGGGCAGCAATAACGACGCCATGTACTTTAATATTTGCAGTTAACCCAAATGCAGTTAAAGAGCAGCTCATGATTGATAGTAATAGGATAAAATGTCTCATATTATTCTCTCTTTTATAAATAGGTAATTGTTGCCGTAATGTTGGCGGAAATAGTTCCCGGAGTGGCATTACCTAATGAGCTAAAAGCACGGGTGCGTAATGGAATATTAATATTCGCTTGCCCATTTGTCGGAACTTGTAATATTTTTTGGTTACCTAAAGCAGTTGTTCCATTACCATTTTGTAGTTGTACGGCTAGGTTTTTAGCTGTGCCTTGATTTTTGTATAAACTTGCTACATCCGCGGTATCCGCCGTCCCTGTAAATGTCAGCTTTACTTGATTAATAAAAGATGAACAATTATTGAGACTAATATTAAATGTATTCCAGTTAGAGCCAGAGCTCGCATTGCGAAATACATCAGCTGAAATACTTTTCAGGTCAATATCAATATTATTACCACCAGTAATATTACAAGTTGCCGCTCTAATATTACCGGTGAAATTCAACGTGACAGTGCTAGCAGCGAATAAGTTCCCACTGAATATTAAGCTACTAAGTAAAAGTAAATTTTTAGGTGTTATTTTCATTTTTTATTCCTACTCATAGCGGATATTTACAGTAGCGGAGGCATTCGCTGTACCTGGCGTGATATTATCTGCCGTTTTTATATAGCGAGCTTTCCAATTAAACATATAATCACCGGCTGGAACATTATTTTGCAGGTTATTTGTGGTATTCAATTTGATTGGATTATTATTTTTGTCCAATAATTGTATTGCGACACCAGTAGCACTATTAGTTCCTGTTAGCCCTAATTTTCCCGTCGCAGTATCTTCATATTTAGAACTTGTGACAGTCGCTTTAATATTGGTGCCAGCTGCACAAGTTAATGTAATTGGGATATTAACCGGTGTACTGGTTGAGCCTATATTGGGAAACTGTGTATCATACCAATCTTGCATATCAATATTGTAGGTTGACTGATTATTCTTTAATGAACAGCTAAGTACATTGATACGAATAGCATTGGTCGGCATATTTAAGGTTGTTAAAGTCCAAGTCACATTTGTTGGCGCACGGTAAGTTGCGGTTAGCCTTGCAACATTTCCGGCTCTTAATGTGCCACCTTGTGTTACCGAACCGAGTTTTTTTACTGTGATGCTCCAATGCGTTGTTAATATATTATAATTTGCGTTGTTTTTATCCCAGGTTGCATTAAATGCTCCAATGCCTGCAGTTGTAACAGAAATACCAATACCAGAAATATTAGATAGGGCAACTTTATTGGCATTTGGTGACCAGCTATTTATAAAGCTACCCGTTAAGTATGAAGTAGCACAAGAGCTCGAATCACTAGCTACCCACTGAGATGTAGATGAAAAATTAGCACTGAGAGAACCTAAGTCTCTAGGTGTATTATCATCATATTGAACGTTATAAACTGCGGCCGGTATATTAGCTAGTTTATTATTTAAATTTGGGTTTAAGGTACAAGCAGCATTAGCATATCCTGAGTATAAATATATACAACTAACAGGCAATATTGATTTATAAATAAAGTTTTTCATTATTTACTCCTTATTATCGGCAAACCGCTGCTGTTTTATATAAACCCATATAATTCGATATGCCCGCTAAGTTATAATTTACTCGGCATTGTTGTTTATCGTTATATTGAATAATAAAGCTGCCGTTTTCAGCTAAACCAGATAAATAAATTTCACCATCATTGCCCACCATATTATTTAACTGTGGGTTGTCATTAAATATGGCCTGAGCACCAAAAGGTAAGGGTTTACCATCAGTAAAAGTTAATATCATGATGGCACGATACCCGACATTCGCTGCAAAGTTGGCTTTCACCAGAGCACCGCGACTTGGAGCAACACTTTGGCTGGTTAACTCCATTTCTGTATTTTCAGGTAGTCCTGAGGTATCGATATCAATCACATTTTTGCGATAAGCAGTGACATAAGGTACGAGCGCATAACCTTGGTTGTTTGTTACCACCCCAGCTTGGTTTAGAACGGGAACATCACCCGCGTCAGGGATTTCCACAATAGCAGCGGTTTCGCCTAATTGCTGGCCAAGAACTAGGCCACCAGAGTGAGCTACTAAGCTGCCATTAACACCGTAATAAAGGTTATAGCTGTCTTTGCTATAGCCAGTTCCGCCTGAAACTTCACCATATTGCCCTTTATAAGAGGCATTCATATTACCGCTAGTGCCTTGGTCTCGAGTGGTAAAGCCTTGTTGCATACTCCAATTTAGGCGGTTATTGAGCTGAGAGGCGGAAAGCCCGATACTGCCTGTGCTTGGGCCATCACTGCTGCTGTTACTGTTAAAGTTGTAATAGAAAGTATTATCAAACACGCTAAACGGTACACTGACAGAGAAAGCAAGTTGATGATCATCTTCACTTTTCGTACGACTACCGGAGCTATAGGAGTAACTATTGGTATTTTTGTTATAGATATAATTCAAGCTATAACTGATGCCTTGCCAACTATTGTTGTAACCCACGGTGGCTGATTGTGTTTTACGGTCACTATTCCAGTAGTCCTCATTGATATAACCAACTGAAATTGAACCAAAGTTATCTCCTAAATTTTGACTGAGAGTGATCTCACCGCGATTACGGCGGCGTTCAATTTCAGGGGCATAATTTGTATTTCTATAGCCGTCAAAGACTTCCGCTAAACTGTAGAAACCTTTAGTGGAATAACGGTAACCTGCCAATGCGATATTAGTACCAATGTCGTTGATATTTTTGTTATAGCGAAAACGGTATGACTGACCTTTTTCCGTAACATCATTACTTAGCGTTGAATTTGCATGAGTAACATCAATAGATAATGCACCAAACCGTCCAAGGTTTTGACCCGTACCGATAGAGTAAGATTGGTAGTGCTCACTGACTTGGCTACCACCATAAGCGGTAATACCATAAGGTAAGCCATAGATTAAGGTAAATTGGCCAAATTTTGTTTTATCAATGCTACTGTCATAAGCGCGGTATTCCCCGCCTGTTACGCTATAAGAAAAATACCCCTCACGCTGTAATACAGGTAATGAGGCGAAAGGAACAATTTGGTATTGCTCGCTCCCGTTGGATTCCTTGATGGTGACATGCAAATCACCACTTCCCCCTGTTGGGTATAAGTCTGTGATTTCAAAAGGACCAGCAGCCACTTCAGTTTGGTAGATAATGTAGCCATTTTGGCGGATCGTTACTTGTGCATTGCTACGCGCTATCCCGCGTACAACGGGTGCATACCCGCGTAAGCTTTCAGGGGACATATCATCATCTGTCGCAAGCTGGGCACCACGAAACGGTACGCTATCAAAAACCATCGAAGGCGAGACACTATCCCCCAAGGTTAACTGACTTTTGATGCTATTAATGCCACGTGATGCATAGGTATAAATGGTGTCCCATTTACCAGATTGGTCAGTATTGCTTGACCATGTGGTGTAATTCCGTAACCGCCAAGCTCCAATATTTAAACCGGGCCTTAAATTTACATAATGGGATGTATTATCTGAGCCATTTTTTTTACGGTCATAATTTTTCGACCCGTTATAGCTGTAATTTAATAACAGCGCATTAATCCCATTATCGATATTAGCTAAGTCAACGTAACCCCTTGGGTTTCTGTCTAATGCGATTTGAGGAATACTTAAATATAAACGTTGAGAATCAAACTCAAAGTTACTGGTGGCATCAGGGATCGCGGCAAGGTTGACACAGTGACTTCCTGCCGTTTGTAATTCAGGGTATTCCGCTGTTTTGATACCAAATTCTTTAATGTCAGCAAGTGATAAACACGGAATTAATTGGTTCTGGCTATTTTTTTCGAATTTAAGATTTTTAGAACCAATTAAATTAGTATTGACATAAATATCAACATAGTAGTTACCTGCTAATTGTTCGTTATTTTCAAACTGCGATAAATCAACTGAGTCTTTATTCGGCAACTCTAAGAAATCTGGGTCAAAATAGACATTTTTTTCTATTTTTTCTTCAGCATATAATGATGCGGTATAGCCTAAATATAATAGTAGGCCTAGAGATATTTTATTTATTTTCATGATAAAGCCCAACTTATTTTATAGTTTTATATTTTCTTTTCGAGTGCTTCTGGCGCTGCGCCATAATCATTAATAACTTCCCATTTAATTGTTCCATTGGTATTTGAGTTATTAATCTCGAAAGTTGCGTTTGAGAAAGGTGCAGCATAAGAAACATCATTAGCTTTTGTTCCGTTAAAGCTGATGCTCTGAAAATTCATAAAATAAGGTGTTGGGTTATTAACCGTAATTTTATTCCCAGATTTAGACCATACTAATTTTTTTTGCTCTTCAATAAAATTGACATCCTTTAAAGCTTTGGGACGATAAATGAGTTTCATCTGTGTTTTAAAGGCAATTTGTAGTGAATTTTCTGTTCTTTCTGTTGCTGGAATCGTTTTTATATTTAGCCAAAATAATGATTCTCTATCATTCGGTAGTTTATTTTCGGTTAAAAATATTCTAAGTGCATTGGTTTTTTCAGCATTAAGCCTAAATAATGGTGGTGTTATAGTGAAATCTGACTGTTTTTTTTCATCTATATTATCTATCCAGGATTGAATTAAATAAGGGATCTTATCTGGGTTTTCTACACTGATACTGACATCTTTGTTTCCCTCATTATAAATAACACGAGTTCCACCAATAATAACGCCTGCGTTTGCAGTATTTATTAGTAGAAATAACGAAATAAAAATATAGATAATAGATCTCATAATACCACCATTGAATGTTATTAGATAAGGTTCAATTCCGTTTAAACCTTATTTGTTACTTAGTTATAATTGATTGTGAAAGTCGCCGTACCGTTGGCTGGACCCGGTGTTACAGAGTCAGTTTTGGCAATATAACGCGCTCTAAAATCTAAATTATTCTCTACATTTTCTTTTAATGGGTATGCTTTAGATGCGGTAAATAGTGGAACGACTTTATTAGTATCGTCAGTAATTTGAATACCTACACCTGTTGCAACTCCGGTCTCTTCTTTTAATTTAATGACTTCATCGTCACCAATATAAGAGTCAGCATCGAATTTAACTGAAGCTGTTGTCACTGTCGCTGGGCAGTTAATTAATTTAATAGTAAATTTAGTTGCAGCAGCAGTGCTTCCCGCTGTTGGTAATGCCTTTTTAGATACTTGGCCTAAGTTTACTTTTAATGCATCAGAGCCTGCAGCTAATTCACATGCTTGGTCAATGATTTCACCGGTAAAGTCGATAGTACCATCTGCGGCTAATGCATTATTAACAGCAAAGATTGAGGTTGCAGCAATTAATGATGCAAGTAAGTTTTTTTTCATTTGTTTTTCTCCAAAAGATAATTATTTATTTTTCATTGAGTAGGTGGAATCACCAATTACTCAATTGGAGAGTATTTTGAAACTATTTTTTAAAATAAACAAGTTTTGTCAAATTTGGTAAAATATAATTAAATTTTAATGTATTTAATTTTTTTAATTAAGTTAACACTGTATGGGAGAGTAATTGAAGCTCTATTTTATCTTAAGGTAAATATATTTTTAGGTGGGATTTTTACTAAAGTGAAATAACGATATAAAACTAAGAATAATTATAAAGTGGGAGATAAGTTTAATTTGTCTCTCATATGGTGATTATTTGGGGTTATAAGACTTTGACACGTCAGACCACATTTGGAGAATATTTAATTTGTACTATCGTAAAACGAAATAATAGTGTAACTATCGAATTTCGCAGGTCTAAAAGTGCTATTTATTTCCTTTTTTGAATAAAGAAAGGGTATTGTCATTCAGAAAATGAATGAAAACAGTTAAGTCATTAATCTCGGCCTTCAGAAAATATTAAATTGCCATTTGAATATTTTCGTTTAAATTCAATTGAGTAGCCTTAATCTTCATTAATTATGCTAAGGCTACATAAGAAACTTCTTATTTATAGATACGTTTAAGCTACAGTGTTCATTGTTATAAAATTCCTATAAACGACATTATTCTTGTATTAATGCTACTTGTATAAATTGAAATTCTGTTCAGGTGATAATAAGCTTTCTGCCTGCAATATCTTTTTTTTATTTTGTTTATTATTCATTGTGTTAATCGGTATTGGGATAGTAAAATCAACAACTAACTCTTGAATATCAAGTTCTAATATTTGTGAAATAGAATAAAGTGTATCAACATGAATTCGTATTTCCCCGAGTTCATGGCGGGATTGATGCTGTTGGCTGATCCCGAGCAATGTACTGAGCTGCTGAATACTCATGTTTTGGTCTTTTCTGAGTGCGCGGATCCGTGCTCCGACAATTTTAGAGGTGTTTTTTTTCATATTGATAACCAATAATGATTAAGTAAAAGTGCTACAAAGAGAATGATTGTTTAATTTCATTACCATTTTTAATTTTTATTTTTTCATATTCATTAAATGAAAAAAAATAACTAATATTGATATCAAAATAATTGGAGTACTGCTTCAGTCTATCTATCGATATTCGGTTACTGCCTCGTTCATAGCGTAATTGCTGTTGTTCACTAATGCCAATATTTTTAGCAAGGGCAATAAGAGATAGTCCTTTATCTTTACGCAATGATTTTATTTTATGACCAATAACCGCAGAGACAGGGTAATAATTGCTCATTATTCAACCTCTTTAATTTTTATTCTTAACAAGTGTAAAGTGATATTTTTACACTCACGATATATCTATCAGGTATCCTTTCTCTTATCTTGATTTAAATCATAAGCATTCAAACTAGGTTGTTTTATATTGAAAATAATGCATATTAAATATTTTTCGTCACCTTAAAATTTAAATTAATCCAATTACGATGATGTGTTTTAGAATATCAATACCTAACTTTATTAGTGATAAACAAATGTAAAATCAAGGTGGCTATTAAATGAACCACTTGTCATACCTGAGCCATAGCCTGCCATTCTCGCTGATAGCGGAATATCAACTTTGTGGGTTTGTTCATTAATGGGCACCATAATTTTTTCACCATTTTTTATTGTGGTTTTATTTGCATGGTGAGCTAAGTTTAATGCGACATTTTTAGCACTACCGGTGTTGATAAAATAATCCGTTGTGGTTGAATCTGGTGTGCCTTTAATTTCCATAATGGCTTCCTTGGTACCCATAGGGCAATTTTTCAATTTAATTGAGAAATCAACCCACGGTGAAGTTTGTGTATCCCGAATATTCCAAACATTCACTTTTTTCAGGTCAATAACATGATTGATGGTTTCTAATTCGCAGGGCATAACTGCGACATAACCATGTACATTGATATTAATTTGCTGGTCTGCTGCCAATGCGGGGCTGGAAGCAAGACAGAATAACAGCACTATTTTCTTCATGTTATATGCTCCGGTTTATAAATAGGTGATGGTGGCGGTAATATTGGCTGAAATAGAGCCAGCCACGACATTACCTGCCATGCTAACAGCCCGCGTACGCAGTGGAATAGCGACATCAGATTGCCCATTTAAGGGCACTTGTAATATTTTTTGATTACCTAACGGTGTGGCACCATCACCGCTTTGTAATTGCACAGCTATATTTTGAGCAGTACCTAGGTTTTTATATAAGCTAGTCGTATCAGCTGTGTCCGCAGTGCCTGCAAATGTCAGTTTGATTTGATTGATAAATGACGAACAATTATTTAAATGAATATCAAAATTTCTCCAGTCGGATCCTGTCTGCGCGCCATTAAATATATCAATCGGTAAACGTTTTAAATCGATATCAATATTGTTGCCGCCAGAAATATTACAGGTAGCGGCTTTGATATTTCCGGTGAAATTTAATATGACGTTATCTTCAGCATATGTATAAAAGCTGGCGATCAAACTATTTATTATCAATAAGGAGTGTATAAAGTTTTTCATTATTTAATCCTATTCATAACGAATATTAACAGTGGCTGAGGCATTCGCAGAGCCCGGGGTGATCTTATCTGTTGTTTTAATATAACGTGCTTTCCAGTTGAATATATAATCGCCTTCTGAAACATTTGTTGCTTGGGTGAATTTTTTATCCAATGTTATTGGGTTGTTATTGTTATCTAATAGTTGTATAGCGATGCCTTTTGCGCTATTTCCGTCGGAGGCTAAGTTGAGCCAGCCAGCTGTCGGAGAGGATGAACCATTGGTACTTTTCACAGTTACATTAATATTTGTCTCAGGGTTACATTTTAGTGAAATTGGAATATCTATCATCTCACTAGTATCCCCAGTATTTTTAAACTGAGTATCGTACCAATCGCCTAAATTAATATTGTAAACACTCTGATTTAGCGAGCAATTAAGCACGTTAATGTAGATAGAATTAGGTTGAATAGACAATGTGGTATTTAAATGATAAGCAGATCCTGCTGCAGCATTACGGTTACCTTTTGTGGCAATTAATCCACTATCAATATACCCAGATTTTGTTACCTTACCAGTTTGAGTTAAAGTTAAAGTAAAATATGCAGGTATCCAAGGTGTGGAGTCATATTTATTATTACCATTAATATAAGCCACATGAGGGAAAGTAAGGCTTGAAGAGCATGATGGACAGTGATTTGCAACAAACCTAACATACTGCGACACACCTAATATATTTGTTTTTAAAGGTGTTTGAGATGTTTGACCATTTGCATATAGATATTGAAAATAGACATTTCCAGTATTGCTATTTGTAGTAGCAAGATTTTTACATTGGCTATTATAGTCTTTACCGCTATTATTTACATACATATCAAGAGGTACGCTTGAAGTCGCTTTTATTGTCTTTAAATTACCGGTAAAATTACGGTCGAATGGAACATTAATTTTATGTGTTCCACTAATATAGGCGGCACGAACAGGTTGACCTTTAAAGCAATCGTAAGCAGCGTTCGATTTATTATTAATAATGAGAAGTACCACTGACAATAAAAATAATCTTATTGTAATTTTCTTTTTCACTGACAAACTCCTTGGGTTTTATATAACCCCATATAATCCGAAACACCGGCTAAGTTATAATTTACTTGGCATTGCTGTTTATTGTTATATTGGATAATAAAGTGACCACTTTCCGCTAAACCGGATAAATAAATCTCTCCATCATTACCCACTAGATTATTTAGCTGCGGGTTATCTTTAAATATCGCTTGTGCGCCAAATGGCACGGGTTTTCCATCTGCAAAGTTCAATACCATGATGGCGCGATAACCGACATTGGCAGTAAAACCAGCTTTAACTAATGCCCCACGGCTTGGGGAGACTGACTGGCTGGTGAGTTCCATTTCCGTGTTGTCAGGTAACGCCGAGGTATCAATATCGATGGTATTTTTGCGGTAAGCGGTGACGTACGGCACTAACGCGTAACCTTGTTTATTGGTTACTACACCCGCTTGGTTTAATATGGGAACATTCCCTGCATCAGGCACTTCTACCAGCGCGGAAGTCTCACCCAGTTGTTGCCCTAACACTAACCCGCCCGCGTGGGCGACAAGGCTGCCGTTAGTTCCGTAGTACAGGTTATAGTTATCCTTGCTATAACTTGCGCCCCCGGAAATTTCGCCATATTTACCTTTATAGGTAGAGTTCGCATTACCAGAGCTGCCTTGCCCCTGATCGGCTAAACTTTGTTGCATACTCCAATTTAACTGGTTGTTTAGATGGGAGGCAGAAACACCGATGTTACTTGAGCTAGAGTCACGGCTACTGTGGCTACTGGCAAAGTTAATGTAGGCGGTATCTTCAAATAAACTGAACGGGATATTGACCGAAAAGGTAAATAAGTGGTCTTCATCACTGTATTTTTTCGTTCCAGTACTCTGTGAATAGCTGCTGGTATTCTTGTTATAGGCGTAGTTCAGCCCGTAACTGATCCCTTGCCAGCTATTGTTATAGCCAAGGGTTGCTGACTGTGTTTTGCGGTCACTATTCCAATAATCTTCATTAACATAACCCATTGAAATGGAACCGTAAGTATCCCCTAGGTTTTGGCTGAGAGTGATTTCACCACGATTACGGCGCCGCTCGATTTCAGGGCTGTAGCTGGTATCACGGAAGGTATCAAACACCTCGGATAAGCTATAATACCCTTGGGTTGAATAGCGGTAACCTGCCAAAGCAATATTGGTGCCGATATCATTGAGGTTTTTGTTATAGCGGAAACGGTAAGATTGCCCACGCTCTTTGCTGTCATCACGCATTTTGGCGTGAGATTGGGTAATATCAATAGACAGCGCCCCGAAGCGTCCCAAGTTTTGCCCGGCACCTATCGAATAAGATTGGTATTTTTCACTGAACTGACTCCCTCCGAACATGGTGATGCCATAGGGTAAACCGTATACCAAAGTGAACTGGCCAAATTTGGTTTTATCTACATGGCTATCATAAGAACGATATTCTCCAACGGTGGTGCTATAAGATAAGTAACCTTCACGTTGTAGCACAGGGAGAGAGGCAAAGGGCACAATTTGTACCTGTTCGCTGCCGTTCGACTCTTTTATCGTCACATGCAAGTCACCGCTGCTGCCCGTTGGGTAGAGGTCATTGATTTCAAAGGGGCCTGCTGCCACATCTGTTTGGTAGATGGTGTAACCGTTTTGGCGGATGGTAACTTGCGCATTGCTGCGAGCAATACCACGCACGACGGGCGCATAGCCACGCAGACTTTCAGGGTACATATCATCATCGGTGGCGAGTTGCGCCCCACGAAACGGCACACTGTCAAACACCTCTGACGGCGAAACGCTGTCTCCCAAGGTTAGCTGGCTTTTTATACGGTTGATCCCACGGGAGGCGTAAGTATAAATAGTATCCCATTTATTGGGCTGCCCTGTGCTGTTGGACCACGCGGTATAGTTGCGCAGACGCCATGCCCCAATATTTAAGCCGGGGCGTAAATTGACGTAGTTTGAGGAGGTGTCTTCTCCACCGCTACGATCGGTATTTTTAGAACCGCTATAGCTGTAATTCAGTAATAGGGCGGTAATACCGTTATCGATATCGGCAAGGTCAACATAACCCCTCGGGTTTTTCGCCAGCGCGATTTGCGGAATACTTAGGTATAACCGCTGTGAATCAAATTCAAACTGGCTTGTTGCATCAGGAATGATTGCTAAATTGACGCAGCTTGTTTGGCTATTTTGTAGCTCAGGATAATCTGCAATTTTAATATCGAAGCTTTTTAAATCATCCAAAGTTAAGCAAGGAACCAGTTTATTCTCAGTATTTTTATCAAACTTTAAACTTTTTGCCCCGATTAAGTTGGTATTGACATAAATATCAACGTAATAGTTACCCGCCAATTGTTGGTTATTTTCAAATTGGCTTAAATCGACAGCATCTTTATTAGGCAACTCTAGGAAATCAGGGTCAAAATAGATATTTCCTTGTGCTGTATTATTATCGATGGCATTTTCAGCGTATAAAGGTACCGTATAGCCTAAATAAATAAGTAGGCTAAAGCATATTTTATTTATTCTCATTTTAACAACCTAAATCAATATTGGGCTATATTTTCGCTTCAGCCAGTTCAGATGCGGAGCCGTAATCATTAATGACTTCCCATTTCACCGTGCCATGAGTGGCAGCATCGTTAATTTCAAAAGAAGTGCTGGAAAACGGTGCCGCATAAGAGACATCATTGGCCTTTTTACCGTTAAAGGTAATACTTTGGAAATTCATAAAATACGGTGTCGGGTTTTTTACCGTAATCCTATTGCCTGTTTTTGACCAAATTAATTTCTTTTGCTCTTCAATAAAATCAACATTTTTAATTGCAGAAGGGCGATAAATTAATTTCATTTGTGTTTTAAAGGCAATTTGTAATGAATTTTCCGTGCGCTCTGTTGCTGGGATCGTTTTTATATTCAGCCAAAATAATGATTCTTTATCTGTCGGTAAGGTATTCTCGGTTAAAAATATTCTTAACGCATTGGTTTTATCTGCGTTTAATCTAAATAATGGTGGTGTAATGATAAATGCGGATTGCTTATTTTCATCAATACCATCAATCCATGATTGAATTAAATAGGGGATTTTATCAGGGTTTTCGACACTAATACTGACATCCTTATTTCCCTCATGATAAATAACACGGGTGCCGCCAATAATAACGCCTGCATGGGCTAAATTAATCAATAAAAATGAAGAAATAAAAAAATAAACTAAGCGTTTCATATTAGTACCATTGAATAGAGGAATAAGGTTTAAATCCATTTAAACCCTAAAAGCCAATTAGTTATAATTGATAGTGAAGGTTGCGGTTGAGTTTGCTTGACCAACGCCAACGCTATCAGACATTGCAATATAACGAGCAGTAAAATCTAAATTATTTACTGTCTTTTCTTTTAATGCATACGCACTAGATTCAGTAAATAACGGAACGGTTGTTCCGGTGACGTCCTGAATTTGAATACCAACGTTTTGTGCTGTTGTCGCAGCAGTAGGGTCGGTTAACTGGAGTACACTGCTGTCACCTGCGTAACTGGTGGCATCAAATTTAACCGTTGCGCTAGTCACGGTTTGCGGGCAGTTTTCTAATTTGATGGTAAATTTAGTCGCTGCTGCCGTGCTACCCGTGCTAGGTAATGCCGTTTTAGAGATTTTCCCTAAGTTTACGGTAAATGCATCAGAACCGGTTGCAAGCTCACACGCTTGGTCGGTAATTTCACCCGTAAAGTCGATAGTTCCATCAGCAGCTAATGCATTATTAATCGCAAAAACAGACGATGCCGCAATTAAATAGGCAAAGACATTCTTTTTCATTTATTACTCTCCAAGAGGATGTTTATGTGATGAAA
Source organism: Providencia sp. PROV174 (assembly GCF_028480685.1). Taxonomy (NCBI): domain Bacteria; kingdom Pseudomonadati; phylum Pseudomonadota; class Gammaproteobacteria; order Enterobacterales; family Morganellaceae; genus Providencia; species Providencia sp. PROV174. The sequence continues at coordinate 94,029 of NZ_JAMPOT010000019.1, read as the reverse complement.
TTGAGTTATTAAAAATATTCAATAACTCAACTGGGGGTATTTTGACTTTTATTTTAAAAATAAACAATATGAGAGTAATTTAGGTTTAATGCCCTTATTTTAAGCTATTTTCATATCTTGTATTTGGTATTCACATTATAAGTTGGGAGTTTTTCATGGATGTTTTAAGAAATGTTGTTTTTTTAATTATGGGGTTTTTATTGCTGATCAAAATAAAGATTAAATAGCTAAATTAGTTTTAAGGTGGAGGTTTTTGGTATTATTTCACGCATAATGTGTTTTGATGGAGTTTAATATTGCAGCTGTATTTTAAATATTTCATTTTAAAACAAAAAGCAGTCTAAAATGTATTATGGTAAAAGTATCATCCGAAACTAATCATCATTAATGGTGATTTATTTAACGTTTAAATATCTTTTTTTAATGTGAGTTGGTATGGCGTTTTTGAATGTTAAGATAAGTATAAAATAATAAATTAAGTCATACCTATCTTAATAGGATAATCAACTTCTGTGGTTATTCAATTCCTAGCTCTTTTAATTTACGGGTTAGGGTATTTCTTCCCCAGCCTAATAAACGGGCAGCTTCTTGCTTATGGCCATTGGTGTATTTCAACGCGCAATTTAACATTGTACGCTCGAGTAAGGGAATGGTCTGTGCAAAGAGGTCTTCTTTACCCTCTATTAATGCGTTATCGGTCCACTCTTCCAGTAATTCAAACCACTGAGTAGCAGAATTAGCAGTGTGTGATGATAAAGATTGTGTTTGTATAGCATCGGTTTGCGATGATTTAACCACTGCATTTTGTTGAGGGTGCTCTTCAAGCAAATCATCGGGCAAATCTTGCGGTAAAATTTCTTGGCTTGCCGCCATCACAGTTAGCCAACGGCAGACATTCTCCAATTGGCGAACATTACCTGACCAATAATAGCGCTGAAGAATTTTTTCGCTGTCGGGGTGAAGAACCTTAGCCTCGACACCGAGTTCTTTTGCCGTATTTTGTAAAAAATAATCGGCGAGACGCGGGATATCCTCAATGCGTTCACGTAATGGCGGTAATTGTACTCGAATGACATTTAATCGATGAAATAAGTCTTCGCGAAATAAACCTTCTTTAACCCGTTTTTCGAGGTCTTGGTGAGTTGCGGCAATAATCCGCACATCCACATTGACTGGGGTATAACCGCCAATACGATAGAATTGGCCTTCCGCCAGAACACGTAACAAGCGAGTTTGGACATCAAGGGGCATATCGCCGATTTCATCTAAAAATAAGGAGCCATGGTTAGCTTGTTCGAATCGGCCTTGGCGTACTTGGCTCGCGCCGGTGAAAGCGCCTTTTTCGTGACCAAATAGCTCAGATTCAATTAAATCTTTGGGAATGGCAGCCATATTTAACGCAATAAAAGGGGCATCGGCGCGAGGGCTGTGCTGATGTAACGCGTGGGCAACCAGCTCTTTCCCGGTGCCTGACTCACCATTAATCAGCACACTAATAGATGAGCGTGATAAACGTCCAATAATGCGATAAACCTCTTGCATCGCTGGTGCTTCACCGATCATTGTCGAAGAAACAACAGGGGAGGCTGGTTTCGCTTCACGGCCTGCATGGTTTTGTTCCCGGCTATGATTCAAAGCGCGTTCGACCAAGGCAACGGTTTCATCGATATCGAAAGGTTTTGGCAAGTAATCAAAAGCCCCTGATTGGTAGGCATTCACGGCAGCATCAAGGTCAGAGTGCGCTGTCATGATAATAATCGGTAAAAGGGGGTGCGATTGTTTAATGGTATTTAGTAGCTCAATACCATTTTTGCCTGGCATACGGATATCTGATAACAATACATCAGGGAGTGAATTTTCTAATGCGGCGAGTACAGCATCCGCACTGTCGAAGCAGGTACAAGCAAAGTTAGCATTATTTAATGCGCGCTCAAGTACCCAACGGATGGAACTATCATCATCAACCACCCAAATTTTTCCCTGCGTCATGGTTATCTCCTATTTCTTAATTGGTAGATAAATGGAAAACTCAGTGTGACCCGGCCAACTGGTAAATTCGATTTTTCCTGCGTGTTGGTCAACTAAACTGCGAGCAATCGATAGGCCAAGCCCTGTGCCATCAGGCCGCCCACTGACCATGGGATAAAACAATGTATCCTGAATTGCTAACGGAATACCGGGGCCGTTATCTTCAATATCAATACGTGCAGCTAAACGATAGCGCTCACCTTGCAGTGTGACTTGAAAAGCGGTCCGGGTACGCAAAGTGATATAACCCCCCGTTTCGGCGAGGGCTTGTAAGGCATTTCGGGTGATATTCAGGAGTACTTGCTCTATTTGGTCTGGGTAATACTCTAATTCAGGCAAACTTGGGTCGTAATCACGAATTAGTGTCACATTATTGGGTTTTTCTAATGACACTAACCGCGTTACGTTTTCCATAATATGATGAATACTTTGCTGCGTTTTCGGCCCCGGATATTGTGGCCCAAGTAGCCTATCAACCAGTGCTCGCAGGCGGTCGGCCTGTTCGATAATCACTTGAGTATATTCATTTAATTGTGGGTCAGGTAGCGCTTTAGAGAGCAATTGCGCAGCGCCTCGCAAACCCCCGAGTGGGTTTTTAATTTCGTGAGCAAGCCCACGGATCAGTTCACGGGCAGCGAGCTGCTGGGCATTTTGTGCGAGTTCTTGGCTCAAACGTCGCTGGCTATCTAATTGTGAAAGCTCAACTAAAATAAATTGTTCTGAAAAAGGCTGAGCGCTGCACGACATCACATGAGAATGGTTGTTAAACACGAAAGTGACTTCATTTTCGGTAAAGCTATGGCCTTCTTTTAGGCTATTGAGCATCAGTTCATCATTGAGTGAACAGTAGCTAAATAACAGTGGCAGAGGTGTCCCGTATAGCTTGCGCTGGCTTTGGGTTAAGATCTGGAGTGCAGCATGGTTGGCGTAATGGATAACCAAGTCGTAATCCAAAATTAGCACGCTATTAATGAGAGAGTCGAGAATATGTTCCGGTGCTGGCAAGTGTTCGGTTTTCATGTAATGTTGCTCCTGCACTATTTTGGTGCATTATACCTGATAGACCAAACAACCGATATTTGATTTTGTTGCGTAAGTACCTTAGAGATAAAAGGCCCCATCGAAAGATGGGGCAAGTGCTTCACGGCAACAAAGACTAACAGTGGAACGGCGTGTTACACACTGTAGTACATTTCAAATTCGAGAGGGTGTGGCGCCATACGAACACGTTGGATGTCGGCACGGGTTAATTCAATGTACGCATCGATAGCATCATTAGTGAATACACCACCACGGGTTAAGAATTCACGGTCTTTATCTAATTCGGCCAACGCTTCATCTAAAGAACCTGAAACGGTTGGAATTTCTTTGGCTTCTTCCGGTGGTAGGTCGTATAAGTTTTTGTCCATCGCATCGCCAGGGTGGATTTTATTGATGATGCCATCAAGACCCGCCATTAACTGGGCTGCGAATGCCAAATATGGGTTAGCTGCAGGGTCTGGGAAGCGAACTTCAATACGGCGTGCTTTCGTACTCGCAACCACTGGAATACGAATCGAAGCAGAGCGGTTACGTGCAGAGTATGCCAACATGACTGGCGCTTCAAAGCCCGGAACTAAACGTTTGTATGAGTTAGTGGTTGGGTTAGTGAATGCGTTCAGCGCACGAGCATGCTTAATAATACCGCCGATGTAGTACAGCGCCATTTCTGATAAACCGCCGTATTTGTCACCAGCGAACAGGTTAACACCGCCTTTAGATAAAGACATATGGCAGTGCATACCAGAACCATTATCACCCACTAAAGGTTTTGGCATAAAGGTCGCTGTTTTGCCGTATGCATGGGCAACATTGTGAACGACATATTTATAAATCTGGGTTTCATCCGCTTTTTTGGTCATGGTATTAAAGCGGGTAGCCACTTCGTTTTGGCCTGCGGTCGCTACTTCATGGTGGTGAGCTTCAACAACTAAGCCCATCTCTTCCATTGTGGTACACATGGCTGAACGCAAGTCTTGCGATGAATCAACCGGTGGAACTGGAAAATAACCGCCTTTTACACCGGGGCGATGGCCTTTATTACCACCTTCGTATTTGGTTCCTGTATTCCATGCTGCTTCGATATCATCAATGTGGTAGTAGCTACCATGCATGTTGTTGCCAAAACGAATGTCATCAAAAACGAAAAATTCAGGTTCTGGTCCAAACAGGACGATATCGGCAATCCCGCTAGAGCGCAGGAAATCTTCTGCACGTTTTGAAATTGAACGTGGGTCTCTGTCATAACCTTGCATTGTGCCCGGTTCTAAAATATCGCAGCGTATAATCAACGTGATATCGGCAAAGAACGGGTCTAACATCGCGGTAGAAGCGTCAGGCATTAATACCATGTCTGACTCATTGATGCCTTTCCAGCCACCAATAGATGAACCATCAAACATCTGGCCTTCTTCAAAGAAGTCTTCGTCAACTTGATGAGCAGGGATAGTGATGTGTTGCTCTTTACCTTTAGTGTCGGTAAAACGCAGATCAATAAATCTAACATTGTGCTCTTTAATTAACGATAAAACATGTTCAGCGGACATCTCGGCTCTCCTGGTCGGGTCTAATCAACAAATCACAAGCTATTTTTGAGGGTGTGTCTGTTGTTTGTCTGGCGTGCTAGTCATATAAAAGTGGTTAGTACGCGCTCTATAAATAGATAAGCGAAAAGCGTGCCAACTTTTTAATTATAGCAAATACTGATTGTTACGTGAGGACGAGGGATTTTCATCATGCTGTATTTGTCGAAATGCACTATATTGGTGCATTAAATGACTGTTTTGCACTGATCTAGTGCATTTGCGAGTGTAGCTCAAATAAAAAAGCCAACATTGCGCCCTGTTAAAGCATAAGGTTGGCCGGATAAAAAAGAAATGAGGTGGTTTAATGCCAGACAGCTACATTAATCTTCATTGCTATTGGTTAATAACGTATTCACTTCTTCGATTTGTTTTACTGCATCATTGATGATGGAGGCAATTTGGCGCGTCTGCTCTTCGTTTAGTTGTTTTAAAACCATTTTGTGACGTAATAAAGCTTTAAAACGACTGACTGCCATTTCAATGTCTTCGGCTAAATTACTGCCTTGTTGCATATCACGCGCTTTTGCCAGTTTGCGAGCAATAACTGCTTCAATTTCTTTATTTTGAGCTAGATGGGCAGAGCCTTCAGACGTAATCGTAAAACTTTTGCGATTGCGCTCAACAATCTGAGACTCTAAGAAGCCTTGTTCTTCTAACAGTGTTAGAGTGGGATAAATAACACCTGGGCTAGGCACATACAAGCCATTTGAGGCTTCTTGAATATCTTTGATAATTTCGTAGCCATAGCTTGGTTTTTTAGCGACTAACGAAAGTACCATAATATGAAGATCGCCATGATCAAATAAACGACGTAGGCCTTTGCCTCTTCCACGGCCTCTTTGGCGGTCATCACCATGTCCACGGCCATGACGGCCTTCGCCGTGGCAGCGTTCACCGTGCCAACGACCATGACGGCCTTCACCGTGGCAGTGTTCACTGTACCCATGGCGGTCATCACCATAGTAGTCATCTCCGTGGCTGCAATGTTCGTGACTATGACGGCCTTCATTGTGGCAACATCCACCGCGATGGCCATGTTGATTTTCATCATGGCGTGCATAATATACATGACGACAAGATTTAATTAGCATATAGTTACTCCTTAGTTTGTAACTTTAGATATATCGAATTTTTTTCTGGTTTTACTATATTTAGATATATCTAATTAGTCAATTTAGATATATCTAAATAACGTAAAAAGATATTTAAACTGGCAGTTAAGAAAGAAAGTCTATTTTTTGTTCTTTTTTTGGGCTGCTAATATTAAGTTTTTAGCGTATTATTCTGTCACTTCGTGGTTTCGCAGAGATGATGCTCATTATTTTGTGAGGGAATCTGGCACTGTTACGCAACTGAATGTTTTTTCGCTAAAAACTTTTTATACAGTGATGGGTTTCACATTTATTCCACTTGTGCGGAAAAACGTGTAAAATAACAGCAAATTAACGTAGAAAGTATGCTTTGGGTGTGAATAACAGCTCAGTAAGCATATTCCTTTCCTGTCAATTAAACGGTAAAAATCCTTGTCAATTCAAAATTTAAGAAACATCGCCATCATCGCTCACGTTGACCATGGCAAGACCACACTGGTTGGTAAATTATTGCAGCAATCAGGCACGTTCGGTGAACGTGAAACTGTTGATGAGCGTGTTATGGACTCCAATGACTTGGAGAAAGAGCGTGGTATTACTATCCTTGCTAAAAATACCGCTATCCAATGGAATGGTTATCATATCAATATCGTAGACACCCCAGGTCACGCCGATTTCGGTGGTGAGGTTGAGCGCGTTATGTCTATGGTTGACTGTGTACTGCTGGTTGTTGATGCGATGGATGGCCCAATGCCACAAACTCGCTTCGTAACGCAAAAAGCGTTCGACCACGGTTTACGCCCTATTGTTGTTATCAATAAAGTTGACCGCCCAGGCGCACGTCCTGATTGGGTTGTTGACCAAGTATTCGACTTATTCGTGAACTTAGGTGCAACGGATGAGCAACTCGATTTCCCTATCGTTTATGCATCTGCATTAAACGGTATTGCTGGTCTTGACCACGAAAATATGGCTGAAGACATGACTCCACTGTACGAAGCTATCGTGGAACACGTTGCGCCTCCAGCCGTTGACGTTGACGGTCCATTCCAAATGCAAGTTTCGCAATTGGATTACAACAGCTATTTAGGTGTTATCGGTATCGGTCGTATCAAGCGCGGTGTTGTTAAGCCTAACCAACAAGTAACGGTTATCGATAGCGAAGGTAAAACTCGTAACGGTAAAATTGGTAAGGTTCTGACTCACTTAGGTTTAGAGCGTATTGACTCACAACAAGCGGAAGCGGGTGACATTGTTGCTCTGACCGGTTTGGGTGAACTGAATATCTCTGACACCATTTGCCAAGTCGGTAGCGTTGAAGCACTGCCTGCGTTAGCCGTTGATGAGCCAACTGTTAGCATGTTCTACTGTGTTAACACCTCACCATTCTGCGGTAAAGAAGGTAAATTCGTCACTTCACGTCAAATCCTTGACCGCTTGAATAAAGAACTGGTCCACAACGTTGCACTGCGTGTTGAAGAAACTCAAGATCCAGACGCATTCCGCGTTTCTGGTCGTGGTGAGCTTCACTTATCTGTTCTGATTGAAAATATGCGTCGTGAAGGTTTCGAATTAGCGGTATCTCGTCCAAAAGTTATCATTCGTGAAATCGATGGTCGTAAACAAGAGCCATTCGAGCAAGTGACGTTAGACGTTGAAGAACAGCACCAAGGCGACATCATGAAAGCGTTAGGTGAGCGTAAAGGTGATCTGCGTGACATGATGCCAGACGGTAAAGGCCGTGTACGTCTTGATTACGTCATTCCAAGCCGTGGTCTGATTGGCTTCCGTACTGAGTTCATGACAATGACATCAGGTACGGGTTTACTGTACTCAACGTTCAGCCATTACGATGATGTTCGCCCAGGCGAAATCGGTGGCCGTCAAAACGGTGTTCTGATCTCTAACGGACAAGGTAAAGCGGTTGCTTACGCACTGTACAGCCTGCAAGACCGTGGTAAGCTGTTCTTGGGTCACGGTGCTGAAGTGTATGAAGGCCAAATCATTGGTATTCACTCACGTTCTAACGACTTAACTGTTAACTGCTTAACCGGTAAAAAACTGACCAACATGCGTGCGTCAGGTACTGATGAAGCAACGACTCTGTCACCACCAATCAAAATGACTCTGGAACAAGCACTTGAGTTCATTGATGATGACGAATTAGTTGAAGTGACTCCGCAGTCTATTCGTCTGCGTAAACGTCACCTGACTGAGAACGACCGCCGTCGCGCAAGCCGTTCTAAAGAAGACTAATTTTTAGATAAATTAGACAGTGAAAAGGCGCCTATAAGGCGCCTTTTTTTATGGGTTAAGTTGTGGGTAAACCCCTGGACCAATCGGCAGCCCAGCAAAGTACCAACCAACAAGCAATAGCATCCAAACAATAAAAAATACAATGGGATATGGTAATATTAGGGTGTAATAAGTTCCTAGTTGAGCATTTTTGTAATAGCGCTGTAAAAAGCCTAAGAATAGAGGTAGGAAAGGAGACATAGGCGCTAAGGGTAATACGGCCGAGTCTGCGATACGAAAGACGATTTGTGCAAAGGCAGGGTGAAAACCCAGTAACACAAACATCGGTACAAATATGGGGGCAAGAATCGACCAAATTGCCGAGCCACTGGCGATAAACATACACAAAAATGCCGATAAGAACATTAAACCGATAAAGGCAGGAACTCCTGTCATTCCAAGGTTTTCAAGCAAATCGGTTAAGCCAATTGCCATAAATTTTCCCATGTTACTCCAGTTAAAGAACGCCACAAACTGAGACAATGGGAAAACCATCACAATGAAGCCTGCCATGCTCTTCATTGGGTCAACTAATAAGTCTGGGATATCATTTGGCTTTTTGATTTGTTTGGTTGATACACCATAGGTAATGGAAACGACGAAAAAGAAAATAATAATGACAGGAACGATACCCTTGATAAACGGCGAAGGGATTACGGTATCCGTCACCGGATCACGCAGTGGTGCACCTTCTGGGGCAACCATGAGCGCAACTAAACCGATAAAGATTAATGCAGACAAGCCACTCATCAATAACCCACGGTTTTGAATTGGTGTCAATTCTTCGAGTCGGTCATGTGACGTGCCTTCCCATACGGGTAAGCGGGGTTCTATAAATTTGTCTGTCAGTAGCGCACCTGCAATGGTCAACACGATCACGGATGTTGCCATAAAGTACCAGTTATCGATAACGCTGACATGTAGATTTGGGTCAATCATTGCGGCGGCTTCTGTACTGATCCCCGATAACAGCACATCAGTAGTAACAATCAATAAATTGGCGGTGAAACCAGATGCGACCCCTGCGATTGCCGCGAGTAGGCCAGCAACAGGATGGCGGCCTACAGCAATAAAAATCAGAGCACCTAATGGTGGCATAACAACCAGTGCAGCATCTGAAGAAATATGGCTGAAAAATGCGATAAACAGCACCATATAGCTGGCGTAACGCTTATTTATTCCTGAGGCCATTTTGTACATTAAGGCTTGGAGTAAACCGACTTTTTCGGCTAAACCTGCACCGATAACTAACGCAAGAATGGCACCAAGTGGGGCAAAGCTACTAAAATTTCTAACGATATTAGGTAAAATCCATTGCAATCCTTCCACGCTTAATAAGTTTTTGACGCTGACCATCTCATCATTGGCGGGGTTTTTAACGGATAAATCAAACCAAGATAATACTGCCGTCGCAATCATCAGAACGGCGATTAAATAAACAAATAAAATAAATGGATTTGGGATTTTGTTTCCCACGCGTTCTATCCAGCGAAAAATTGCCCCGGGGCTTTTGTGCACAGTTGTTGAGTCGCTCATAGGATATCCTTGTGTCTATCTTCATTGTTATTGTTATGACTTATGGGCGGGTAACCCCCGCCAGTATTAAGTAACTACTTATTTTAATTTTGAAGGCTTAATATCTTTGGGAATAGGACACTGATAAGGGGTAATTTGTCTTTGCTGCGTAAACTCAGCTTTTGCTTGTGCTAATAAATCGGGCTTCAAGAACAACTCAAGGGCACTAGAGGCCATGATTTTGCCTGCAAGTAACATCCCTTTGTGCGCAATTGAAGTACGCCCCTGTGCGACTAATTGCCAAGTATGCAGTGCGGTTCCAAAGGCAAAGCATGGGCTAAAACATTGAACAGTAGGGGCAACCCAGCTGACATCACCTACGTCTGTAGATCCATACATCAATTCTTTCGACTCAACGTAGGGTAGAACTTCATCGGTGAGGGATTTATTGCCTTGTCTCTCGCTCCAGCGTTCTCCTTCTTCACCGCCGCTACGTGCTGCATTCAGTTTTGCATTGCGGATATCGTCTTTGGTTAGTGTGTTATGGATTTGCTGAGCAAATTGGCGCTCTTCCTTGGAATATTCAGGAATACCAAATGTCGTAATATGGTTGAACATGGCATGTTCTAATGTGCGATTTGGAACATAATTTGAGCAGGCTTTATCGAGACGGACTTCTAGTTGCGTTCCTGTCATGAGCGCTGCGCCTTCCGCTATCTTAATGACGCGTTGGTAAATGTCTTGCGCTTGGTCGAGTTGTGGTGCTCGTACAAGGTAAAGTGCTTCAGCATCTGCTTGGACGACATTGGGCGAAGCGCCACCAGTGTTGGTTACCGCGTAGTGAACTCGAGCCTCTTGAATAATATGCTCTCGTAAAAACTGTACACCGACATTCATTAATGTAACCGCATCTAAAGCACTACGCCCTAAGTGAGGTGAATTAGCTGCGTGCGATGCAATCCCTTTAAAGCGAAATGCGGTTTGAATATTAGCGAGGGATTGTACATTGAATACACCACTGAAAGATTCAGGGTGCCATGTAATCGCTGCATCAATATCATCGAATAAACCTTCCCTAACCATAAATGTCTTACCAGAACCCCCTTCTTCCCCAGGGCAGCCATAGAAACGTACAGTTCCTGATAATTTATTGTTTTCTAACCATGCTTTAACCGTAAAGGCTGCCGATAACGCTGCCGTACCTAATAAGTTATGTCCACATCCGTGGCCATTTCCATTTTCAATAAGTGGGTTAGGCTCACAACAAGCCGAATGCTGGCTTAACCCGGCAAGGGCATCAAATTCACCAAGTAACGCAATCACTGGAGAGCCGGAACCGTAGCTGGCAATAAAAGCAGTTTCAATATTGCCAACACCTCTTTCGACGTGAAAACCTTCTTGCTCTAAGGAATCAGCGAGTAGGTTGGCGGAATAGGTTTCTTCAAATCGCGTTTCTGGGTGATCCCAAATATCATCACTGAGTTTGGTGAATTGTTGACGGTGCTTTTCAATATAATCACTAATAAAGGCGGTAAACTGATTATCCATTTTGCTCTCCGAATTCAGGTAAATGAAAGGCAATTGTGGACAGTGTTTTGACCGCAGTTGTCATGACATCTTCATTAAAATCAAAGCGTTCATTATGGTGTCCGGCACTGAGTTCAGTACCAAAAATCATGTAAGTTGCTTGGCCGCCAAGCGTTTTAACTCGCTCCATAAAGTAGGTCGCATCCTCAGAACCAGCGGCTTGTGCACGGTCTTTGACGACTGAGGTGAATTCAGGCAGGTACTCTTTTGCTAAGTGACAAATAAAATCAACCCATTGCGGGCTGGGATGGCTACTTTGTGCAGCTCCCATTAATTGGATATCTACAGACACGTCTTGCATTTGAGCTGCACCTTTAACGATATCTAACGCTTTCTTGTAGACAAACTCATTGATCTCATTCGTTTCGCCTCGGGTCTCAACCTTTAATAGCGCATGATCAGGGATAACATTACGACCAATACCGGCTTTTAAAACCCCGACATTGACTCTAGAACTACCTTCGCTATGGCGAGGTATTCCATACAAACCTAAAGTAGCATGTGTCGCGGCAAGTAAGGCATTCTTCCCATCTTCTGGTTTTGCCCCCGAATGTGCAGCAACTCCTTGGTAAACCACATCAAATTTAGTGGTGGCTAAAAAGTTTTTACTACCACAAACAACTTCACCTTTAGGGACCCCCGTTCCAATATGAATAGCCACAAAGAAATCAACATCATCAACAACCCCTGCCTCCATCATAGATTTGGCTCCACGGGTGCCTTCTTCGGCAGGTTGGAAAATCACTTTGATACGACCAGAAAGACGTGATTCATATTGTTTGAGAACATGTGCGAGACCTAACCCAATAGCGGTATGACCATCATGGCCACAGGCGTGCATCATGTGTTGGTTACAAGATGCAAAACCTTCATTATGCGGGCGGTGTTGGCACGTATGTTCTTCATTTAAATCAAGGGCGTCCATATCGACACGGAATGCCAGCGTTGGGCCCGGGCGACCGGTATCTAGCGTAGCGACGATACCTGTAAACCCGCCAGAGAAATGAGGAAGCCACTGAGTAAGAGCTCCTTGTTTAATTGCTCTCTCTTCCTGTTCTGCTAATTTTGATTGTGCAGGAAGACCCATTCGAGCGTCAGCCTTGATCACTTCTTGCCCGAGTTGTAATTGATAACCGAGCTGGCTGAGTTCTTCTGCTACCAAGGTTGCGGTACGGAATTCAAACCAGCCAGATTCCGCATATTGGTGAAAATCACGTCGCCATGCCTGCAACTGTTTGGCCATCTCATTGATAGTGTTATCTAAATCAGTATCCATTTTTTATCTCTTTTAGTTATCGCAAGAAAAATAAATTCTGTTATTTTGAATGATGAGAAAGTTATGTTTATTGAAATAAAATTTTGTTTAATATTTCAAAACAACCTTATTTGAACGTTAATTTTATTTTTATATTTAAAAATTCTTTTAATGTTCCAAATGTTAATTATTTGTTTCTTTGTTATCTGACTCTACACAATCAAATTAGGATAAAAAAGATACGATTATCTTTAGCTATATAACTAAAAGTTATCGGGGTATGGGCATGGCTCCACCAATAAAATTGAATCAGCTCAGAGCATTTGTTGAGGTTAGCCGGCATGGTAGTATTCGTGCTGCAAGCCGCTTTTTACAGTTATCACAACCTGCATTAACTAAATCGATTCGCGAATTAGAAAGTATTTTGGGGGCAAAATTATTTATTCGAAGCAATCAGGGGATTTATTTAACAGAGTGTGGCGAAGGCTTTTTACGTCGAGCCAGTTTAATTCTTGAAGAACTCCGTGCAGGGCAAGAAGAAATTTTACAACGCATTGGTTTGATTGGCGGAACAGTAAGTATTGGGGTGGCGGGGAGCATAGCTCGTTCATTGATGCCAAAAGTCGTAACGCAGTTTCATCGTGACTACCCAAATATCAAATTACGCATTATGGAAGGTCAATTATTAACCATGTTGACACAGTTGCGGCAGGGGGAACTCGACTTCACGATCAACACTTATTACCCAGGCAGCTTAGATGCAGAGTTCAGTTTTGAACAATTAATGCAAAAAGAGTACAAGGTCATTATGCGCAAAGGCCATCCTTTGTGCCATGCCAAGTCATTGAGTGAACTCGCTGATTGCGATTGGACAATGCCAACGCCGAGAGGAACCTACTATAAGCAACTTGCTGATGTTTTTTCGATGATGGAACGGCCCATGGTGTTTAGCGTAACTTGTGAGACGCTAATTGGTTGTTTAAGTTTAGTTGCCCAAAGTGATTTTCTTACCATAGTTTCTGTGGATACGATTGATGAGCCCTTATTCGATCAACGATATATCGCATTGGATTTAAAAGAAAAGCTGCCTTATGCCACGTTTGCATTAGTACAACGCAGAGATGCGACATTAACACCTGCAGGAGAACATTTGGCTCGGTTATTTCGTATTTATTGTCGTAATAATGAGAATGCTATTTAGCATGATAAATCATAATATGATTACCTTTTATCATGGAATTGTTGATTATGGCTGTTTCCTTTGTCATTTGCTCAATCGATTAATTGACAAAATAACGTGAATTATCACTAATTAGGGCTGTTCAGTTGCCCGAATAATGATTAAAGTAAATTTAGTGAATAACAATGAGGAAAATTTATGCTGTATATCTTCGATATGGGTAATGTGATTATTGATATCGACTTTAATCGTGTATTTGATAAATGGTCTGAACTCAGTGGTACACCAAGTGAAGAAATCAAATCACGTTTTACTTTTGGTAATATCTTTCAATTACATGAGTGTGGAAAAATTTCAGACATCGAGTTTGCTGAGCTGCTTTGTGAAGAAATGGACATTACACTGAGCTTTGAAGACTTTGCTGAAGGCTGGCACGCTATTTTTATTTCGTTACGACCGGAAGTCATTGATATTATGGAACGCCTACGTGAACAAGGGCACCGAGTGGTCGTTTTATCGAATACTAATCGTCTACATCTCGACTATTGGCCAGCACACTACCCAGAAATTGCAGCTTCCTCCGACTTCTTATATCTATCCCAAGACTTAGGCATGCGTAAGCCTGATCCTGAAATTTACAAATATGTACTGCAATCCGAAGAGTTTGATGCCGCAGATGCTATTTTCTTTGATGATGTCGAAGAAAATGTAAAAGCCGCAGAAGCCCTTGGTATTCGTAGTATTCATGTTGTGAATAAAGATACCATCCCTGAATATTTCCGCACTTACGATTTTAGTGCAGAAGTTGAATAATATCCTGATTTTATAGTGGGGCAACGGTTAACGTTGCTCCATCTTTTTGTAAAGAGTCATCATGATTGCATTAATCCAGAGAGTCACTCATGCGAGTGTGGTTGTTGATCAGAAAATAGTAGGGCAAATAAATACTGGGCTGCTGGTTTTGCTTGGTGTTGAAAAAGATGATGATGAGCAGAAAGCTAAACGTTTGTGTGAAAAAGTATTAGGCTACCGTATTTTTAGTGATGAACAAGGGAAAATGAACCTCAATGTTCAACAAGCGGGTGGTAGCTTGCTGGTGGTCTCTCAATTTACTTTAGCAGCTGATACCAAAAAAGGTATGCGGCCTAGTTTTTCAGGGGGAGCAGAGCCTGAAAGAGCAGATACCTTGTATCAATACTTTGTTGAACAAAGTCGCCAACAAGGGGTTGAAACACAAACGGGTGAATTTGCCGCTGACATGCAAGTGAATTTAACCAATGATGGCCCTGTCACCTTCTGGCTACAAGTGTGAGCCCATTTTTAAAGGGGGAAGCGATGTACCATTTACGTACACCGAAAGACGATATTGAATTTGCAACTTATTACCATTTTCGCTGGGAAATGTTGCGAAAACCGTTTAATCAACCCCTAGGTTCAGAAAAAGATGGTTATGATTTAACTGCACACCATCAAATGGTTGTGGATGATAAAAACCGTATTCTTGCCATTGGTCGTTTGTATATTAATGCTGACAACGAAGGCGCTATTCGTTTCTTAGCCGTTAACCCGGCAATGCAGGGGAAAGGGCTCGGTAAATTGATTATCATGGCGCTGGAGTCTGTTGCGCGGCAAGAAGGGGTAAAACGCATTGTATCAAGCGTTCGTGAAGAAGCAGTTCCATTTTTCAATAAAATGGGGTTTGAAACTCGCGGGCAAGTAGCAGGGCAGCTAAAAACGCCAGTGCGCCATTACTTGATGATCAAACCCATTGAGACATTGGACCAAATTCTGCATCGTCCAGACTGGTGTGGTGAGTTACAACAAGCCTGGTATAAGTATATTCCATTGAGTGAGAAAATGGGTGTTCGAATCGACCAATACACAGGAACTCGTTTTATTACCACCATGCCAGAAGCGGGCAACCAAAACCCTCATGAAACGATATTTGCGGGCAGCCAATTTTCATTAGCTACCCTAACAGGATGGGGGCTGATTTGGTTATTAATGCAAGAACACCAGCTTGGTGGTGATATTGTGTTAGTCGATGCCAGTATTCGTTATGGTAAGCCAGTAAGCGGTAGGCCGACAGCAACCGCGGACTTAGCCAATATGAGCGGTGACCTTGATCGCTTAGCGCGAGGTAGCAAGGCGCGAGTAAAACTGAACGTTGAGGTTAGTAACCCTGATGGTAAAGTAGGTGCTGTATTCAGCGGTGTTTATATGGTGTTACCTGTAGAAACAGCCAAGTAAAGTTACCCATTGAATATTAAAAAAGAAAGGCAGGTTCGATTGACCTGCCTTTTGTGTTTCTATGAATTGACCGTTTTTATTAATTGCTAAGTGCGGGGAGCGGTTCTGCCAAAGAAGGCTCAGTAGGCTGTAAATCGGTTTCGGACTCGACTGAAGAGGTGACAACCCCGTTCACAACAGTACGGAATAGGCGCTTACCTTGCAATGGTATGGCCATCAATTCCCCATTCAAACTTTTTTCCACTGATGGGGCGAGTAAATCACCTTGTAACGTTGCATCAAAGTCACCGATGACTTGAGCGGGGAAGCCTGCCCAACCCCATTGATTTAAATTGACGAGGTCAATATTAGAACCTGATGCTCTCAGTAAGAAGGGGACTTTTTTCGGCTCTTGTTTTACCAGCAAGCCAATTTTACTGATGCCTTTATCAGTACTGACCGTTAAGCTCGCCGCCGCTGAGGATTTACCACTTTGGCGCACTTCAATAAATGGCCGTCGTACGAGAATTTGGTTGATTGTGCCGCTATCTGCAGTGAATGTCGCTTTGCCACTCCAAACCCCCCACTGTTTTTGTTTAATCAAATCGACATTTTCAATATTGCCGCTTAGTGCGGTCAACTCGAATGGAAACTGTGGCTGGATATTCATCAAAAGTGATTGAGAAAGAGAGAATTTTTTGATGTTTAAACCAGATAACCACGCTGGGGCTGGTTTTGCGAAGAAGGATAACCAATTTTCAGGCAAGGTGTATAAGATACCGGCTAGTTTACCTTCGTCAATGGTCAGTATTTGATCATTACGTTGCCAAGACCCACTGAGGTTAAAGACACCTTTATTATAGTAACCTGATAACTTATTGATATTAAGGTTGTCGCCGTTAATATTCAGCTCACCAATCAAGGTGCTCAGTTGCTGGTCTTTCACGACGAATTGGTCGACATTAAAGCTAATATTGCTTTTGGGACTAGTCCAGCTTCCTCTCACGAAGCTGAGTTGGTCAATTTCGGTACTTAGGCCAGAAAGTGCCCAATCCTTTCCTTGAATATCAACGTTAGTTAATTCTACCTGTTTGATCTGCAGTGATTTTTCACTCGTTATTGCATCAAACAGTGAATCGAAATCAACATTATTTTCCCAGCCGACTTTATTCATGGTGAGGGAGTCAACCATGATAGAGCCATCGCTAAGTACCTTCCCAGCACCCGCAATATAGCCATTATTTAAGTAGGCACTTGCTTGGCTTACTTCTGTTCCTTGCTGCTGCAATTTACCGGTAATGGCAACATTCTTGAAGGAAAGGCCATTGAATTTTAATTGGTTAGAGGTAAATCGAAAATCACCGTAACCAAAAGGGGATTTTTCGGCGGGTTTCCAAGGGGTAATTCCTCCCGTGAAGCCAGTGACTTGCACAGTATCGTTGTCTTTTTTAAGCGTAATTTGGCTATTTTCAAATTGCAAAATATTTGCAGAAATAGGGAACAGCACCGTATTTGGTAAGACGGTTGTCGATAATGTTCCTTGAGTGATAACTAAACGTTTGATAGCCGTACCGCTAAATAGGTTTTGCCAATTAACATCAATTACGATTTGTTGTGAATCTAAAGAGAGATCGCTGTTTTTAGACGTTAATTTAACATCTTGGAAAATGAATTCACCGGGATTAGAAAACTCATGCCCCATAATTCCTACATCAATATCGTAGTCGATAAATTTACTTAAAAATTGACTGGAGTAGGATGCACCCCAACGGGTTTGTAGCCCGATATAAGTAAAAATAAACAATAGCAGCAGTAACAAAAGTGCATAGGTAGTAAATTTGATTAACCATTTCACAGTTTACTGCTCCTTTGGTTTGTGGACGAATAGACACAGAAAGAAACCGTCTAATATAGCGACAATTTAAGGATAGCATACAGAAAAACCGCCAGAATGTTCAACACTGGCGGCTAGAATGAAAGATTATTTTTCGAGAGGGAAGACTAAATTCAGAACAATTGCAGTTAAACCACCCGCAGCAATCCCCGAAGAAAATAATGTTTTTAGCCAGTCAGGTGCGAATTGTAAAATCAAAGGTTGTTGTGAAACGCCCATACCCACTGCGAGAGAAAGGGCGATAATCATAATTGCACGGCGATTGAGTGGCTCGCGAGATACTATCCTTACACCTGAAGCGGCGATGGTACCAAACATCACAATGGTTGCTCCGCCCAGCACAGGTTCGGGAATTTGTTGAACGAAGCCCGCAACGGCAGGGAACAACCCTAATAACACCAACATTAAAGCGACAATGTAGCCGACATAGCGGCTTGCCACCCCAGTTAATTGGATAACACCGTTGTTCTGCCCAAAGCAAGAGTTAGGGAAAGTATTAAATACCGCAGAAACCATTGAATTCAAACCATTGGCGAGTACGCCACCTTTAATTCGTTTCATGTATAAAGGGCCACGAACAGGTTGTTCTGATACGTCAGAAGTGGCGGTAATATCACCTATCGTTTCTAAAGAAGTCACCATAAAAATAAGAATTAATGGGATCAACAGGTTCCAGTCGAATGATAAGCCATAATAAAAAGGCTCAGGGACAGTAATAATTGGCTGATTGGCTTCCACGGGTTGCGCATTTGGCAACATATCCATCCACCAAGCGGCAAGGTAGCCAACCGCCATCGCGATGACGAGAGAAGCAACGCGCAAGTAAGGGTTTTTCTGGCGATTCAAGAGGATAATAACGGCTAATACAATCCCCGCTAAAATCAAGTAATCAGGGGAACCAAAAGTATTGTCACTAATAGCACCATAGCCACCACCAATGGACGTTAATCCCACTTGAATTAAGGACAATCCAATAATCATCACGACCACACCAGAAACCAGTGGTGTAATGACACGACGGGCTAGATGTAAAAAACGTGAAAGAATCACTTCGGTTAATGCGGCGACGAGTAAAGTACCAAACAAAGCTGCCATCATGGATGGGATATCAGCGCCACCTTGCTTGAGTGCAACGCCTCCCATAATTAAAGGTGCAACAAAGTTAAAACTGGTTCCTTGAATCGAAAGCAGGCCTGAGCCAATAGGGCCCCACGCGCGAATTTGAATTAAAGAAGCAATACCGGAGGCAAATAAAGACATACTGATGATGCGCTGAGTGTCGTGGGCTGGTAGCCCTAAAGCTTGGCAAATCAGCATTGCAGGGGTAATAACTGCGACAAACATCGCAAGAAGGTGTTGCCCGGCAGCAAATAAGGCTTGCGGCAGCGGTGGGCGGTCTTCTAATTTGTAGATGAGTTCGCTTTGCGTTTGTGTGGTCGCTTCAGTAGTTTGTTTTTCAGACGTCGCAGTATTCATTGCCTTCATTTCTCGCCAACAAAAAACGCATTGTAATGCGAGGATTTTAAAAAGCAATCGTTTGCGCGCAAAAAATATTGATCAATGTTAAATAAGGCTGTCACATTTTTATATCTTTTAACTTGTATTTATAACAGTTTTTTTTTCTAATCCTATAACCTGCTTTTGGCGTTTTAAGGAAGAAATTAACGTCTTACTAGTTTTTGATAATTTTAACAACAGACGAGGTACGTGAATGTATCATCTCGATGTCTACGGTACACTGGTAGCAGCTACCTTAGTATTATTGCTTGGGCGTAAACTGGTCAAATCAGTCCCTTTTCTTGAAAAATATACCATCCCTGAACCCGTTGCGGGTGGGTTGTTAGTTGCTTTTAGTCTTTTATTGCTTAAACAACTATTTGACTGGAGCCTTTCTTTTGACTTATCACTGCAAGAACCTATGATGCTGGCATTTTTTGCCACAATTGGTCTTAATGCCAACCTTGCCAGCTTAAAGGCTGGTGGTAAGGCATTGTTTATCTTCATTTTTGTGGTTGTCGGTTTATTACTTGTCCAAAATACAGTAGGGATTGCTCTTGCTGAATTATTGGGATTAGACCCGCTTATGGGGCTGTTAGCTGGCTCAATTACCTTATCCGGTGGTCATGGGACTGGCGCGGCATGGGGGAAAATTTTCACTGAAAATTATGGTTTCCAAAGTGCAACAGAAGTTGCAATGGCTTGTGCTACATTTGGGCTAGTTCTTGGTGGTTTAATCGGTGGACCTGTTGCACGTTTCTTAACGCGAAATATTCCAACGCCTGGAACGGCTGAAGATGATAAAGACGTTCCAACTGCATTTGAAAAGCCGCAATCTGGGCGCATGATCACTTCAATGGTTTTAATTGAAACTATTGCACTGATCGCTATTTGCCTATTAGTGGGCAGCTTTATTGCAGGTCTGCTCGCTGACACGGTGTTCGCGTTACCTAAATTTGTGTGTGTATTATTTGTTGGGGTGATTTTAAGTAACAGTCTTTCGATTCTTGGCTTCTATCGCGTGTTTGACCGTGCCGTTTCTGTGATGGGGAACGTCAGCCTATCGTTATTCTTAGCGATGGCTTTGATGAGCTTGAAGTTATGGGAATTGGCGTCATTAGCAATCCCAATGATTGTTATTCTTGCAGTACAAGCCTGTGTGATGGCGGGATACGCTATTTTTGTCACTTTCCGTGTGATGGGCAAAAACTATGATGCTGCTATTTTAGCCGCAGGTCATTGTGGCTTTGGTCTTGGAGCTACACCAACAGCGATTGCGAATATGCAAGCAGTAACGGATAGGTTGGGTCCATCTCACCTTGCGTTCCTCGTGGTACCAATGGTTGGGGCATTCTTCATTGATATTGTTAATGCGATAGTCATTAAATTGTATTTAATGTTGCCAGTATTCCCAACGATTGCTGGGTAGTTTTTATTCAATAATAAATCAAGTAAAGCAGGTATTGCCGTGAAAATATTCACGGCAATTTTCGTTTTAAGGAATAAATAAAAAGAAGATATAAGATTTAAGCGTGGCTGTATTGTTCTCGCTCAGGTAACCAGCGCTCAATAAGTTGTTGTGCATTCTCAGGATAATTTTGTTGAATATGACGTGCAAGGCGTTGCACTTCTGGCAACATATATTGGTCACGTAATAAATCAGCAACTTTAAATTCTGCATTTCCTGTTTGCCTCGTACCCAATAATTCCCCAGGTCCACGAATTTCGAGATCTTTTTGGGCGATAACAAAGCCGTCATTGCTGTCTCGCAACACTTGTAGTCTTTGTTTTGCAGTATGGGTTAGCGGGGTTTTGTACAGCAATACACAGTGAGATGCGATAGCTCCACGGCCGACTCGCCCTCTTAGTTGGTGCAACTGAGCTAAACCAAGGCGCTCAGGGTTATCTATAATCATTAAACTTGCATTAGGCACATCAACGCCGACTTCAATGACTGTCGTTGCAACCAGTAGCTGAATTTCATTATTCTTGAATGCAGCCATAATACTTTGCTTTTCAGCAGGTTTCATTCGCCCATGGACTAGGCCAACTTTTAATTCAGGTAATGCCAGTGCGAGTTCTTCGCTGGTCACTTGAGCTGCTTGTGCTTCTAATAATTCAGAGTCTTCAATGAGTGTACAGACCCAATAGGCTTGGCGGCCTTCTTCAATACAGGCTTGGCGAACGCGTTCAATAATATCGTTACGGCGAGTGTCCGGAATGGCGACAGTGGTGACAGGTGTTCGACCTGGAGGAAGTTCATCGATGACTGAGGTATCTAAGTCTGCATAAGCTGTCATCGCCAATGTACGTGGGATTGGTGTAGCGGTCATAATCAATTGATGAGGGTGATACCCTTGTTTTTCACCTTTTTCACGCAGAGCGAGCCGCTGATGAACGCCAAAGCGATGTTGCTCATCAATGATAACGAGCCCCAGAGCTTTAAAGCTCACTTGCTCTTGGAAAATAGCGTGTGTTCCCACTATCATCGCAACGTCTCCATTTGCGATAGCATCTTGCTGTGCCTGACGTGCCTTACCCTTTTGTTTACCTGCGAGCCAACCGACTTTAATACCTAAAGGTTCTAACCATTGTTTGAACGTATTGGCATGTTGCTCTGCAAGAATTTCGGTAGGGGCCATCAAAGCCACTTGTTTGCCATTCTCGATAGCACAAACGGCTGCTAAGGCTGCAACGAGAGTTTTTCCTGACCCCACATCCCCTTGAATCAAGCGCATCATAGGGGCATCTTTAGCGAGGTCTGCTTCAATTTCGCCAACAACACGGTTTTGTGCATTTGTTGGTGAAAACGGTAATTGTGCGAGTAACTGAGATTTTAACTGACCACTTGTCACTAAAGGTTCAGCATATAGGCGTTCGTTGCCTGCACGGATGGCTAACATGCTGAGATGGTGAGCGAGTAGCTCTTCGAGGATTAGCCGTTTTTGAGCTGGGTGGTGTCCTTTTTCAAGTTCACTCAAAGCAACATTCGGGGGAGGGTTGTGTAATAAGCGAATGGCATCTGGTAAGCTTATTATGCCCCGGCTAAGTTCTTCCGGTAATAACTCCTTTATGTTCCCGCTCTCGAGTAATCCTAGCGCTTGCTCCATGACTTTGCGTAAAGTCACTTGGCGAACACCTTCAGTGGTTGGATAAACGGGTGTTAAGTTCTCTTGTAAGCTGATATTGCTAGTATCTTGCGAAACTTTATATTCAGGGTGAATGATTTCTGGCCCTGTATTTCCTCTGCGAACCTCCCCATAGGCAGTGACCTGTTTTCCTTCCGCTAAGTTATTTTTCATTGCCGCTGAAAAATTAAAAAAACGTAAAGTGAGGTTGCCTGTGCCATCGGAAATTAAGCAGGTCATCATTCTTTTGCGGCCAAATACGACTTTAGTTTGCAGTATTTCACCTGTAATCGTTGCAGTCGTGCCGGGTAGGAGATCTTTTATTTGATATAGACGGGTGTGGTCTTCATAGCGCAAAGGAAAATGGAGAAGAAGGTCTTGAACGGTGTTCAAACCGATTTTACGCATTTTTTCTGACTGGCTTGCTCCAATTCCGTGCAATGAAGTCAGTGAAATGGTATCAAGTAACCCATTATTCATAGTATTTCCTTTTATTTAACCAAACTGCTGTCTTTTCATTTTTTCGGTTAATTGCATTTGCGCCCACCACGTGTCATCAGCTTCAATTTGCCCTTGGGTATTGATAAATGGGCGAGGAAGTCCCTTACGTTTAGCAACTTCAGCCAGTACAGGATAACCGCCTTCAAATAACCAAGTTTGCTGTTCATCTGGAGAGAGTAGGCAATGTTCGCGCTCGTACATACCCGCTTGCTGCCGTTGCCGTTGTGCTTCATATAAAATCAATGCAGAAGCGACGGAAACATTCAAAGATTGCACCATGCCAGCCATTGGAATGATAATGTGTTTATCAGCCAATGCGAGGGCTTGTTGTGAAATCCCGGTTTTCTCTTGTCCCATCATAATACAAGTTGGCAAAGTATAATCAATTTCACGAAAATCAACGGCATGTTCCGACAAGTTAGTTGCTAAAACCTGCATGTTTTGTGATTTTATTTGGGAAATTGCTTCTTCGGTGGATGTGTGTGAAATAATTTTAACCCAGCTATTACTCCCCGCAGCAGAAGAAACGGACAGTTTGACCTGTTGGTCAGGCCAAATAGCATGAATTTGATGGATCCCTACGGCATCGGCACTGCGTACAATGGCAGAAACATTATGCGGTTTATGGATTTCTTCGAGACAGAGAGTTAGGTCGGGCTGCCGCATCGCCATCATTTGGCAAATGCGGCGATAGCGGCGTTCATTCATAGTTATTAATTAGGTATGGTCATTAATTACGGTTTCGGCTGACACGTAGAACGTCAGGCATAATACGGATTTTCCGCATTACATTTGCCAATTGAATCCGGTTTTTAGTCGTAAGGCGGATAAAGGCACAATATACACGGCCATCTTTCTCTTCTGTATTCATACTTTGAATACTTGAATTAGCGTCATTAATAGCGGCAGTTAAATTCGCTAAAGCGCCTTGATGGTTAATCATATCGACTTTAATTTCAGCGATAAAGTCGGCATCGGTGTCGTTATCCCATTCAACAGCCATAAATTTGTCGGGTTCTTTTTGATAACCACGGATGTTGCGGCAAGACTCATGATGGATAACCAGACCTTTTCCAGGACTAATATGCGCAACAATTGGGTCACCAGGAATCGGACGGCAACATTTTGCGAAAGTAATAAGAACGCCATCAGCTCCTTTAATGGATAGCTTATTGCGGCTTTCGACAACGGCCTGTTCTTCCGGTGTATTTTGTGGGTTATTTTGTAAATTACGTGCGACAACCACACTCATGGCATTACCCAACCCAATTTCAGCAAGCAAATCATCGATAGAATGCAGCTTCATACGGGCTAATTCTGCATCAATATTAGCTTGTGGGATATCAGTGAGTTTATTTCCTGCCCCTAACGCATGGTTGAGTAAACGACGACCTAAATTAATAGAATCTTCACGTTTTAAGTTTTTCAATAACTGACGAATTTTGGCTCGCGCTTTTGAGCTGACAACAAAATTGAGCCAAGCCGCATTTGGACGTGCACCTGGTGCGGTAATAATTTCGACAGTTTGACCACTCGTAAGGGATTGCGAAAGTGGGTAAGGTTGGCGATCAACGCGTGCGCCGACGCAAGCATGACCAATATCTGTGTGTACCGCGTAGGCAAAGTCAACAGGTGTGGCACCAGTAGGTAACTCCACAATGCGGCCTTCAGGGGTGAAAACGTAGATTTCATCTGGAAATAGATCCGATTTAACGCTTTCAATAAATTCAAATGAGCTACCTGCACTTTGTTGTAATTCAAGTAAGCTTTGCATCCAACGTTGAGCCCTAACTTGTGCAGTAGTACCTTGTTCACCTTGCTCTTTATAGGCCCAATGTGCAGCAACCCCCATCTCAGCCATTTGGTCCATGTCTTCTGTACGAATTTGCACTTCGACAGGAACACCATGCGGCCCTATCAGGGAGGTATGTAATGATTGATAGCCGTTGGCTTTAGGGATGGCAATATAGTCTTTGATACGCCCCGGGCGCGGTTTATACAAACTATGCATCTGACCTAAAACGCGGTAGCAAGTATCTACATCTTTCACAATTACCCTAAAAGCATAGATATCCATAATAGAATGGAAACGTTGCTCTTTTTGGTGCATTTTGCGATAGATGGAATAAAGATGTTTTTCTCTGCCACTCACGCGACAAGGAACACCAGCCTCAGTTAGCCTACCGTCAATTTCTGAGAGAATTTTTTGGATCATCTCTTTTCGGTTACCGCGAGCAGCCTTGACGACTTCCTTAATAACACGATAACGGTTGGGATATAACGCTTCAAAACCAAGCTCTTCAAGCTCTGTTTTAATGTGGTGTATACCTAGCCTGTGGGCTAACGGGCTATATATTTCAAGGGTTTCACGTGCGATGCGTCGACGCTTATCGGGCCTAAGTGACCCTAAGGTGCGCATGTTGTGAGTGCGGTCTGCCAGTTTTATCAAAATGACACGGATATCTTTTACCATTGCCATGATCATTTTGCGGAAATTTTCTGCTTGAGCTTCTTTTTTGTCGCGAAAGTTGAGCTTGTCTAGTTTGGATACGCCTTCAACGAGACCGGCGACGGTGGTACCAAACAATTCTTCTATGTCTTGAAATGTCGCTGGAGTATCTTCAATCACATCATGAAGTAGCGCTGCCATTAGTGTTTCATGGTCCAAGCGCATCTCAGCAAGAATACAAGCAACAGCAACTGGGTGAGTAATATAGGGCTCACCACTCGAACGGGTCTGTCCTTCATGGGCATCCCGTGCAACAACATAGGCTTTTCTTAGTAATTCAACTTGTTCTTTAGGAAGATACTTTTGAATGACTAAATTAAGGCTTTCAAACAGATACAAGGCAGACCCACCTTAGTGATTAGCGACGACCTTCAGCGATTGCAGAAACTGCTTGCATTTCAGCCGCTTCTTGCTCTTGCTGTTCTTGGCGTTCACGCACATCTAAAATGTGACCGTTGATTAAACCTTCTTCTACTTCACGTAATGCGATAACAGTATATTTATCATTTTCTTCAGGAACTAAAGGGTCTTTTCCACCCGTTTGTAACTGACGAGCTCTACGTGCCGCAACCAATACGAGGTCAAAACGGTTACCAATTTTCTCTACTGCGTCTTGAACAGTTACGCGTGCCATAAGTGTGCTACTCCAAAGAAATAAAAAAATGACCTGATATGATACTGAAACTATGCTCAGTCTGCTAGTAATTTGCTGATTAAAGCATCATGTCGCTGAACTTGACGCTCTAACTTTAAACGCTCAGTACGGATGATAGATTGTAAATCGCTCAGCGCGGTATTGAAATCATCATTAACAATAAGGTAATCATACTCGTTGAAATGTTCAATTTCACCTACTGCTTGTGACATCCGTTTTTCAATAACGTCATCGCTGTCTTGTCCGCGCCCTCTTAGGCGACGATAAAGTTCATCTTTTGATGGTGGGAGAATAAAAATGCTGCGTGCTTCAGGCATTGTAGCCCTAATTTGCTGCGCTCCCTGCCAATCGATATCAAGAAACACATCCACACCGCTGTTTAATACATCTTTAATGATGGGTTTGGACGTCCCATAATAATTCCCAAAAACGCATGCATGTTCTAGGAATTCACCTTTGTCGACCATTTGTAAAAAATCAGTTTCAGATACAAAAAAATAGTGCTCGCCGTGAACTTCCCCTGGACGCGCAGCTCGAGTTGTATGAGAAACGGAAACTTGAGTGTCATACAGTGGTTGTGTTTTTAATAAAGCCTGAATCAGACTTGATTTCCCTGCACCACTAGGGGCAGAAACAATATATAACGTGCCTTGTATCATGATGATTTCTTGAATAGTCGAGGATTAAACATAAAAGATGGAGATAAACCCGACATAGTATACACGGACTTGCATCAACATGCAGCGATATCAATAAATCATGAATTTTAATTAAATGAATTTGATGAGTAACTAAATTGTGAACAGGCTCGAGAAATTAACTTATTACTGATGAAAGCAACATTCGTTTTGCGAAGCTTTTTACAAATAATTCTTTTTACAGAGGCAGAGTGAGGGAAGTTGTTCCATGCTTAGTGAATGAGGGCAAAATACTTTAAAGGAATGGCATCCCAATGGATTAGTAATAACTGGGAATAGTTATAACAAGGAATAGTTATGATTTATATTTTGTATGGTTATTGGTTAGCATCAGCTTATAGGTTAGGTGGGTTAATTATTGGGGTAATGGCGTGTATTAATATTGCCCAAGCATCGCAGCAAGGTGCTATTAATGAACAGTGTGAAGGACAAAATAGTAAAATAATAAGGCAGGAGAGTTATCGTCTAGGTAAACAATTACAGCAGTGGAACCAAACTTACCGTTTGGCTGGTAGCAGTTCGATTAGTGACGAAGCTTATGATCAGCTCTTTAATTTGTGGCGTTCTTTACAGCGATGTCAGCAACTCCCTGAAGTATTACCAGATGTACAACTACCTGAAAAGTCCAAATTGACTATGCATCCTATTCCTCATACAGGGTTGAAGAAGCTCAATGAGTCAGAGGTTTATAGTTGGGTAGCAACACGTAAAAATATTTGGTTGCAACCTAAAGTTGATGGTGTAGCGGTAACATTGGTTTATAAAAATGGCAAGCTTATCTCTATGATTAGTAGAGGAAATAGTATTGAAGGAATAGAGTGGCGAGCAAAAGCAGACTTTATTCCTGCTATACCTAAACAAATTAAATATTCAGGTATGTTAGTCCTTCAAGGTGAACTATTTTGGCGTATGAATGGGCATATTCAAGCTAAAAGTGGGGGAGTAAACGCTCGTAATAAGATAGCGGGGTGGTTAATGCGCAAAAATACCCCAACCGCTCCCGAAGAAAATATTGGTATTTTTATTTGGGCATGGCCAGCGGGAGATGCTAATCCAAAAACACAGTTAACATTACTTTCTGAAATAGGTTTTCCGCTAGCTGAGCAATATAGCCATAAAATTGAGAATGAAACCCAAGCTAAACAACTGAGGGAATACTATTATCAAGGCCAATTGCCATTTGCTACTGATGGCGTAGTGCTTAAAAATTTTCCAGCGCCAGCGGCATCAGCTTGGCAATCAAAACAAAATAGTTGGGCAATTGCCTGGAAGTATCCATTACGTAGTGTGTTATCAGAGGTTACTAAACTCAAATTCAATATAGGCAGAACAGGAAAAGTTAGTGTCGTTACCGAGATAATCCCCATCAATATTGATTCGAAAACTATTTCAAAGGTAAATGCTGGCTCATTATCATCATGGGAAAAACGAGATTTACTGGTTGGAGATATAATACTTGTCTCTCTTTCAGGGCTAGGAAGCCCAAAGATTGAAGAAGTTGTTTGGCGGCGAGAGAAGCGCGAATATCCAAATGTATCAACATTAAAGCAATTTCATGCACTCAGTTGCCTGACTTATACGATAGATTGCTCACAGCAATTTGTCGCAAGGTTAACATGGCTAGGTAAACAACTCAGTATTCGAGGCATAAATCAAGCAACTTGGCGCCAGTGGGCAGAGAGCCATAATCTTACTCAACTAACAACTTGGTTGTCAGAACAATGGCAAAGTGATTTACCTAAAGGCAAAAAGCACCAAATGTTAGTAAAACAACTGAAAATGGCAAAGGCTCAACCTATTTCGCTGTGGTTAAAAGGCCTAGCGATTCCACTACCTAAATTACAAATAGAAAGAGTCAGTGATATAGGTATGCTGTATGATTCTTCATGGGTTAACAGTATAAATTTGACTGAGTTGCAAAAGAAAAAATTAGCTAATTGGTTAGCGGAACCGGAAATTCAATCTATTTTACGTATCTTGTCAGATGCGCAAGCTACTCAGCCATCAATAGCAAACGATTAATGGCTGAAGCAGTGAGGCTAATCTTGATTTTCGTAATTAAAGATAGGCAAACCAAGACGATAACGAATGGCGATTAGCCTTGCACTTAAGCCAACAACGAGTGTGATAATTACCACAATATCTTTAGGTAGAGGAGTTTGTAATAGTCCGATATAGATCCAAGCGGCGGCGAAAGAGACACCAGCATAGACCTCTTTTTGGAAAACTAAAGGGATTGTGTTGCACAGCATGTCTCTTAACACGCCACCAAAAACACCCGTAATTACTGCTGCGATGGCAGCGATGATCGGGCTATAGTTCATATCGAGGGCAATTTGGGCGCCGAGTATAGAAAATACAATGAGCCCGATAGCATCTAATATGAGGAATAACCGGCGTAAATGTTTCATCATAGGCGCTATCCAAATTGTCACAATAGCGGCGCCTGCAACAGTCAGGATATACTCAGGGTGTTCCACCCAGCCTAAAGGGTAATGGCCAAGTAAAATATCACGGACGGAACCACCACCAATTGCCGTTGCAGACGCAATAATGATGACGCCAAAGACATCCATTTTTCGCCTGCCTGCTGCAAGTGCTCCAGTCATGGCTTCTGCGGTGATACCAATAATATAAAGTACACTTAATAACATGGTAGTTTTGTTCAAGACTAAGGTTATTGCTAAAGGGTAATATTACTTGTGAAACTTCTCGACTGAGATTTTCTAGTATTGACGAAACTAGATTAGTTAAAATAATCCGATAGCGATATTAAATGATGTCAAAGGATAACAGATTGAATAATAAATTGCCCTATAAAGAAACACGTTTAACATACGATGAGCGAAGCCATCAACTAACGAACATTAATATTTGGACTCCAGATAGCCAGTGGTTAGCTTATGATATACGACCAAGCGGTAGCTCTTTTACCGGTTTATCTATAGAAAAAATTCATGTAAAAACATTACAGACCGTTGAAATTTATCACGCAAGCCATGGAGCTCACGTTGGAGTGGTAACGGTAAGTCCTCAACTACCAATTCAATATGCTTTTATCCATGGTCCTGAGCACCCAGATGAACAGTGGCAATATGACTTTCACCATCGAAGAGGGGTGTATGTTAAAGAAGAGCAATTAAATATAGCTCACCCAATTGATGCAATGTGTATTACCCCTCCTTATTTAGTGGGTGCATTACGTGGAGGCACTCATGTCCATGTTTATAGTCCAGACGGAAAGTGGCTGAGTTTTACCTATAACGACCACGTAATGCATGAATTAGATGTGCAATTAGACCAACGAAATGTCGCAATTGCAGTACCTATTGGGCCCGTTAATGTGAGCCCTAAAAAACATTTTCGAGAATATAATGGCGATTACTTTTGTTGTGTTGTGACGCGAACAACGCAACAACCTAAACCAAGCAGCGATGAAATTAGCCGTGCATATGAAGAGGGTTGGGTAGGTCAAAAAGGCTATCAAAAAGAGAATGGAAAGTGGCAGGAAAGAGCGCTGGTGTTTATTGGCGATACTCATTCTACAGATGGAGAAATTATTCCTGAGATCTACATTGTCGATCTGCCTTCACAGCCGGAGGATTTCATGGTTGCGGGGGAATTTCCTATCCAAGGAACAGAGTCGAGTATGCCTTCCCCACCAAAAGGTATAAAGCAAAGGCGCTTAACCTATACGCACAATAGAAAATTTCCGGGTTTATCAAAAACCCCTAGGCATTGGCTTAGAACTTCGCCAGATGGTAAATCGATCGCTTGTTTGATGAATGATGATGGCGGTAATGCTCAGTTATGGTTAGTTGATACGCTAACTGGAATACAAAGGCAAATAACGCATGGTTCTTCACCGGTTCAGTCTGCTTTTAGCTGGGATAGTAAAGGTCAGCACATCTGCTTTATTCGTGACAATAGTGTCATGTATTGCCATGTCGTGACCGGAGCCATACAAAAATTAACACAACGGACTGAACTTGCTCCTGTTGCTGATGCAGTTGTATTTTCACCTAATGATGAGTTGATCGCATTTATGCGTGATATTGATGGATTTAGGCAAATTTATACAGTAGAAACTGGTTTAAATCAGCAAATGAAATAGTTAGATTACTACAATTACGAATAAACAAGTCCTGATTAACTTTTTTATTTGTAATTGTTTTTATTTTACTCTAATTGGTGTTTAGAACACTTAATTGCTAATTATTCATATGTTGAGTACAAAGACACTTATAAATAAAACATTTAGCTAAAAATAGTTCTTATCAAAATAAGATAATAATTAAAGAAGTATTATATAAATGATTACTTAGATCTTAGATTGGAAATAATGTATTGGTAAATACATTTATTACACAGTAAAATTTTAATTACAAACGTTTGATTTAACCTAAATTAATTTTTGGCTTTATCTTTCTTTTCAAGTTCTTCTATACGTTTCTTTGGTGAATCAGCTTTATCATCATTATCCGATTTCGCGTAATCTAAAGGAATTAAAAGAGTATCCATAACAACAGAAAAGGGTAAATCAATAGCAAGCAAAGGCTTAACAACCCAGCCGGTTTCATCATCTTTAATCATTTTAATACTATTTTTCGAACCAGGGTAATAACCTTCTGATGGGCCTGCATGAGTCATAATACTTGAGCAACCACTCAAAATAAGCGGTGCGATAAGGAAACATAATCGTATTGAAATTAAACTCGGCATAGACGTTGTTAACCTGTATTTAGCTTGTTATTCCTAATATTGACTTATAATAACGAAAAACAAAAAATTCACAATAATGGCGTCATATTATTATTTTATTTAATCGTATGTATTTTTTTAGTTAATAGTTTACTTGTAGCTATTAACTAAAAATATTTGTCTTCTGTTTCTATTCGATGAATGATAAATAACGTTAAGAAATAAAGACATACTATTTTATATTTGTTATCAGTTTGAAAATTCTAAAAAAATAGATCATTTATTCATTCTGAACTGTGCTCTATGGCACATATTACCCTTATGCTATTTGGCATAATCGATTCAGTAGTATGTTTTATCACCTATTTGGGTGTGTTTAATGGGTAACTTGTCGTCAAAAGGATGCGGTCTATGAGTGAATTAGCTCTTACTGTAAGTTTGTTGGCGTTAGCTGCTGCTTTAGGGCTATGGATTGGTAATTGGAAGATCCGTAGTGTTGGGCTGGGGATTGGTGGTGTCCTATTTGGGGGGATCATCGTTGGGCATTTTGCCCAAAGTTACGGCTTACAACTGAATAAAGACATGCTGCATTTTATTCAAGAGTTTGGCTTGATACTATTTGTATACACGATTGGTATTCAGGTTGGGCCTGGTTTTTTCTCTTCTCTTCGTGTTTCTGGTCTCAAACTAAATGGCTTTGCGTTGATGGTTGTTGTCTTAGGTGCGGTGGTAACAGCAATCATATATAAAGTCGCGAATATTCCATTACCAATTATCCTAGGTATTTTTTCAGGGGCGGTAACGAATACGCCATCTTTAGGTGCCGGTCAGCAAATTTTAACTGACCTAGGTTCTGACCCTAATCTAATAGGCCAAATGGGAATGGGCTACGCCATGGCTTACCCTATGGGGATTTGTGGCATCTTACTGGTGATGTGGTTAGTACGCATCATCTTTAGAATTTCAGTAGAGAAAGAAGCTTCTGCATTTAATAGTTCCTCTTTTCAACAGCGCGACTCCCTGCAGACGATGAATATTGCCATTCGTAACGCCAATCTTGATGGTTTAATGATGCAAGATATCCCACTGCTTGGTAGCGAAGCAATTGTTTGTTCAAGATTAAAACGCGGAGATATGCTCGTTGTTCCTCAACCCACAACAGAAATTCATTTAGGTGACTTATTGCACGTTGTTGGCTTAAAAGATGATTTAAATAAAGTTCGCTTAATATTAGGCGAAGAAGTTGATGCATCTCTGTCTACATCAAGCTCTATTTTACATTCCGTTCGTGTGGTCGTGACGAATGATGCCGTACTAAGTAAAAGGCTTAAGGACTTAAATTTAAAACAAAAATATGACGTTGTTGTGACACGATTAAACCGTACGGGTATTGATCTAGTCGCTAATAACAATTCAGTTTTACAATTTGGTGATATTTTAAATATTGTTGGTCGCCCCGAATCAATTGAAGCAGTCACCGCTTTACTAGGTAATGCAAAACAAAAATTACAGCAAGTTCAAATGTTACCTGTGTTCCTTGGAATCGGGCTAGGGGTTGTGCTGGGCTCAATACCAGTTTTTGTTCCTGGTTTCCCAGCAGCGTTAAAACTTGGACTAGCAGGAGGCCCGCTAGTTGTTGCATTAATTCTAGGTCGTATAGGGACTATTGGGCGCTTATATTGGTTTATGCCGCCGAGCGCTAACCTTGCGTTAAGGGAGCTAGGAATTGTTATGTTCCTCGCAGTGGTAGGGCTCAATTCGGGTGGTGGCTTCATTGATACTTTAATTAAAGGCGATGGGTTGATGTGGATTGGCTATGGGTTATTGATTACGTTTGTACCGTTGTTTATTACAGGTGTGGTAGCTCGAATTTTTGGCAAAATGAACTATTTGAGCCTTTGTGGAGTGCTTGCGGGTTCCATGACAGACCCTCCTGCATTAGCATTCGCAAATAATATACATGCGACCAGCGGTGCTCCTGCATTATCTTATGCAACAGTTTATCCATTAGCGATGTTTTTAAGAATTATTTCACCTCAATTGCTGGCTATTTTATTTTGGGCTGTTTAGTTAAAGATGACAGCTCATTTGATGAATAACTAAAATTTTGTCATAGCATTAAAAAATATAAATATTTCAATGTGATAGGTGATTTTTGATAATTGAGGTATAAGCGAGCAATGAAAGGTATCACGATATATAGGGGCAAAAAGTGCTTTTGTTCAAGCTATGACCAAATAGAAAAGATGTTCTAATAGTTTTGAATGATATTCGTATTGAAAAGTTAATTTGATTTCAATTACGGAGTTCTCGCTAATTTTTAGCCCTTTCTACATGAAAGGGCTTTTTTTTACCTAAATGTTGCAATAGCAGGGCTAAAAAGCCCTTTGTTGTTTCACAACCTAACAGGTTACTTCTTGATAAGCTTTTTCAAGCTCCTCAGCTAATATTTTGATCCCTTGTTCGATTTTTTCTGGTTCTGGGACATAGTTCATACGCATACATTGATGCGCATGTGGCCAATCCTGTTCAATACCAGGGAAGAAGTAATGGCCGGGAACCATCAATACACCACGTTTTTTTAAGCGTTGGTATAATTCTAAGCAATTAATTGGTAGGTCTTTAAACCATAACCAGAGGAAAATGGCACCTTCTGGCTTATGAATTAAACACTTATCTTCTGGGATATAGCAGCGAATAATTTCGATGGCTTCTTCTACACGCTGCTTATAAAAAGGACCAATTACATTTTTAGATAACGAGATAAGGTCATCTTTTTTAAGCATTTCTAAGGCAAGCGCAGGGCCTATGCCACCAGGAGCAAGGCTGATGATGCCATTCATATTACTAACAGCTTCAATGATTTCTTCATTAGCGATGATAATGCCGCATCGAGTTCCAGGTAAACCAAGTTTAGATAAACTCATACAAAGAATGACATTTTCGTTCCAAAATGGCGTAGCTTCACTGAAGATAATGCCAGGGAAAGGAACACCATAAGCATTATCTATTAGTAGTGGGATATTATGTTGTTTAGCGAGTTGGTCTAAATGCTCAACTTCTTCATCAGTAATGACATTACCAGTCGGATTTGTTGGGCGAGACACACAAATCACACCAATATCATCAGTAACCTCTAATGTGTTGAAGTCGACTCGGTATTTAAATTGACCATTAGGTAAAAATTCAATTTGTGGCTTATTAGCAACGAATAAGCCATCATCAAGACCTGAGTCTGCATAACCGACATATTCAGGGGCAAGAGGAAATAGCACTTTACGGGTGATACCATCTTCAAAGCGACCGGCTAGCAAGTTAAATAGATAGAAAAAAGCACTCTGGCTGCCGTTAGATAGGGCAATATTTTTCGCGCTAATATTCCAACCTAGTTTTGCTTTTAGCGTTGCTGCAAGCGCTTTCAACATGGCATCTTTACCTTGAGGACCATCATAATTGCATAAAGTGTCCGTCAATTGGCCATTAGTACACATTTCAGCTAATAGATCTTGGAAATACTTATCCATTTCAGGGATATGAGCAGGATTTCCTCCCCCTAACATAATGGAGCCAGGGGTTCTTATGCCTTCATTCAAATCTTTCATTAATAATGAAATACCTGAATTTTGAGCAAATTTATTACCAAATTTAGAAAATATCATCGCATTTATTCACATATGTCTATTAGATTGTTAATGGAATTTAAAACATACTCCGCTGCATCTCAGAGTTCAACCACTCATTCTTATCTTTTTTTAAGGTAAAATATCAAATTAAATCTATTTAATAGAATAAAGTATCGCAATGTTAATGCTTTGGTGGTTTATTTTTCTTTTTACTCGATGAGTTACACCGATAAAAACTAATTTATTTAAATTGGCAACAATTCACTAAATGGTCATTTATCATGCCAGTTGCCTGCATAAATGCATAACAAGTGATCGAACCGACAAATTTAAACCCACGTTTTTTGAGCGCCTTAGAAAGAAGCTTAGAAATTTCAGTTTCCGCGGGGACTTGCGATGGTTTTTCCCAACCATTGACAATGGGTTGACCATTTACAAATTGCCAAATAAAAGTGGAAAAATCCTCACCATTCTCTTTCATGGCTAAATAGGCTTTTGCATTCGCAATAATCGCATTAATTTTTAACCGGTTACGGATGATGCGAGTATCTTGCATAAGCCGCTCAATATCGTTTTCATCCATTAATGCGATTTTTTCAGGGGCGAAATTATGAAATAAATCGCGATATCCTTGGCGTTTTTTTAAAATAGTGTACCAAGAGAGCCCGGCTTGTTGGCCTTCAAGGCAGATCATTTCAAATAATGTTAAGTTGTCATAAGTGGGTTTTCCCCATTCATGATCGTGATAAGCGACATATTCAGGGTCTTGATTGACCCAATGGCAGCGTGTCAGAGGAGTATCCATTTTTCATCCTTTTTACAGTCTCGATAACCTTGTTTCAAAAAACAAACCATTTATACTGTATAAATAACCAGTTTAAAAGGGATGAAAGTATTTTTTTTTATTTTTAGAATAAATACAGACATATTCAATGCTGTATATCTTGCGGTCAAAGGGTATACTGGCGTACTTTCATTAAATTTTACGTATCGCGTGCGGATCTAACATGCAAAAGTTTGATACCAAAACCTTCCAAGGTCTTATCCTGACATTACAGGACTACTGGGCGCGTCAAGGCTGTACCATTGTTCAACCATTGGACATGGAAGTCGGCGCAGGAACCTCTCACCCAATGACGTGTTTGCGTGCATTAGGCCCTGAGCCTATTGCTGCGGCTTATGTTCAACCATCTCGTCGGCCAACTGATGGTCGCTATGGTGAGAACCCAAACCGTCTACAGCATTATTATCAGTTTCAGGTGATCATCAAACCATCACCAGACAACATCCAAGAATTATACCTGGGTTCTTTAAAAGAATTAGGTGTTGACCCAACCGTTCACGACATTCGTTTTGTTGAAGATAACTGGGAAAACCCAACATTGGGCGCTTGGGGATTAGGCTGGGAAGTGTGGCTTAACGGGATGGAAGTGACTCAGTTTACTTACTTCCAGCAGGTTGGTGGTCTTGAATGTAAACCTGTAACAGGTGAAATTACATACGGCCTAGAACGCTTAGCGATGTATATTCAAGGCGTGGACAGCGTGTATGACCTTGTCTGGTGTGATGGCCCACTGGGTAAAACCACTTATGGTGATATTTATCATCAAAACGAAGTAGAGCAGTCAACCTATAACTTCGAATACGCAAATGTTGATTTTCTTTTCAAATGTTTTGAAGAGTATGAAAAAGAAGCTCAACACTTGCTGGCTTTGGAAACACCACTTCCACTACCTGCATACGAACGTATCTTGAAAGCGGCTCACACTTTCAACCTACTAGATGCACGTAAAGCCATTTCTGTTACTGAACGCCAACGCTATATTTTACGTATTCGTACCCTAACTAAAGGGGTTGCAGAAGCGTATTATGCTTCTCGTGAAGCGCTTGGATTCCCTATGTGTCATAAGAACTAAGAGGCTGTCATGACTCAACAGACTTTCCTTGTGGAAATCGGCACCGAAGAGTTACCGCCGAAGGCTCTTCGTTCATTAGCTGAATCATTTGCTGCAAATTTTACGGCTGAACTTGATGGCGCTGATATTACCCATGGTGCAGTAACGTGGTTTGCTGCCCCTCGTCGTTTAGCACTTAAAGTAGCTGATTTAGCAGCTTCACAGCCAGACCGTGAAGTTGAAAAACGCGGTCCTGCTATCTCTCAAGCATTTGGTCCGGATGGTAAACCAACTAAAGCGGCTGAAGGCTGGGCTCGTGGTTGTGGTATTACCGTTGACCAAGCTGAGCGTTTGACCACAGATAAAGGCGAATGGTTACTATACCGCGCCCAAATGAAAGGGCAGGCTGTCAGCGAATTATTGGTTGATATGACTAGCCGTGCGCTAGCAAAACTACCAATCCCTAAATTAATGCGTTGGGCAGATAAAGACACTCAATTCGTTCGCCCTGTTCATACGGTCACATTACTGTTAGGTAGTGATGTTATCGAGGGTGAAATTTTAGGTATTAAGAGCGGGCGCACAATTCGTGGCCACCGCTTTATGGGTGAAGCTGAATTTACTATTGATAACGCTGAACAATATCCAGCCATTTTACGTGAACGCGGTAAAGTCATGGCGGATTACGCAGAACGTAAAGCGGTTATTAAAGCGGATGCGGAAAAAGCGGCTCAGGCTCTTGGTGGCCAAGCTGACTTAACGGATAGCTTACTTGAA
This sequence comes from Providencia sp. PROV174, assembly GCF_028480685.1. Lineage (NCBI taxonomy): Bacteria > Pseudomonadati > Pseudomonadota > Gammaproteobacteria > Enterobacterales > Morganellaceae > Providencia > Providencia sp. PROV174. Next base: position 56,347 of record NZ_JAMPOT010000019.1, on the reverse strand, counting down.
GAAGTGACTTCATTGGTTGAATGGCCAGTCGTTTTAACGGCTAAATTTGAAGAGAAATTCTTAGATGTCCCTTCAGAAGCGCTCGTTTATACTATGAAAGGGGACCAAAAATATTTCCCAGTTTATGATAAGGCTGGCAAGTTAATGCCTAACTTTATCTTTGTGGCAAATATTGAGTCTTCTGATCCTCAGCAAATCATTTCAGGTAACGAAAAAGTTGTACGTCCGCGTTTAGCTGATGCCGAATTTTTCTTTAAAACTGACCGTAAACAACGTTTGGAAGATAACTTACCACGTTTAGAAACTGTATTGTTCCAAAAACAATTAGGTACGCTGCGTGATAAAACGGATCGTTTAGAAGCGCTAGCGGGCTGGATTGCGAGCAAAATTGGTGCAGATGTCAACCATGCAACAAGAGCTGGCTTATTAGCCAAATGTGACTTAATGACTAACATGGTGTTTGAGTTTACAGACACTCAAGGTGTTATGGGAATGCACTATGCACGCCATGACGGTGAGTCAGAAGACGTTGCATTAGCTTTAAAAGAGCAGTATCAGCCACGTTTTTCAGGAGATGCACTTCCATCAACAGACGTGTCAGCTGCATTAGCATTATCTGAAAAAATGGATACACTTGCTGGTATTTTTGGTATCGGCCAACATCCTAAAGGTGATAAAGATCCATTCGCTCTGCGTCGTGCTGCATTAGGTGTCCTACGCATCATCGTTGAAAAAGGCTACCAGCTTGATCTCGTTGAAATGACAGAAGAAGCGGCTCGTTTATATGGCGATAAATTAACCAATGAAAATGTAGTTAATGACGTTGTTGAGTTTATGCTTGGTCGTTTCCGTTCTTGGTATCAAGAATTAGGCTATAGCATTGATACTATTCAAGCGGTATTAGCTCGTCGTCCAACACAACCTGCTGACTTTGATGCACGAGTGAAAGCAGTTACTCACTTCCGTTCATTAGAAGAAGCACAGGCACTTGCAGCGGCAAATAAACGTGTTTCCAATATTCTGAGTAAATCAGAAGAAAAACTGGCTGACAACGTTTTAGCATCTGTTTTAAAAACACCTGAAGAAGTCAAATTAGCGACTCATGTTGTGGTACTACAAGATAAGCTTGCGCCAATGTTTGCAGAAAGGAATTATCAAGAGGCTTTAGTTGAATTAGCTTCTTTACGCGATATCGTGGATGAATTCTTTGCAAATGTTATGGTAATGGATGAAGACCAAGCGGTGCGTATTAACCGTTTGACGCTATTAAGCCAGTTACGTGAGTTGTTTTTGAAAGTAGCGGATATTTCTTTGCTGCAATAGGCTTGAAATTAGGTTTTTAGCTTATTGTTGACGCTATTTTTACAAATGCTAACCTGTTTGATAAATAAGCACTAAAATACTCTAGTGCTTATTTTTTACTTTAAATAAGGTGATTAGCTTATAAACCTTACCATTTTGGTGGTTTTATCAGCAAACGAACAGAATTGGCGAAAAATGGGTTGACGATCTCCGTTCTTGGCAGTATTATTCACACCGTTTTCGGCGAGTAGCGCAGCTTGGTAGCGCAACTGGTTTGGGACCAGTGGGTCGGAGGTTCGAATCCTCTCTCGCCGACCAAATTCTAAGACCCACCTCATTGAGGTGGGTTTTTTCGTTTTTATCTCTCTTCTTCTATCTATAATTTCAGACTAACTTGCCTTGCTCTTCATCGCCTATTTCTGTTGATATATAGCCAGTTCCTAGTTGGGCTGATGGGTTATTTATGTTCCCAGATAGCCCATTATTTATGAATATCGTTATTCATTCTTATGTTGTTTCCAGTAAAAACGCTTTTTCATTACAAGGACTCGTTAATGAAAGCCAACTACCTTTTATCAATATACCTTTATTTCTTTTTTTGGGGTTTCATGGCTAATAAAGCTTATAGCCATGCTATAACGCCTGTTACTGCCATTACTCAAACATTGCCTACATGTATCATAATTAACCAAGTTTATTTAATCGATGCTCAGCAGCTAACTGAAATTTCATCAAGGCATATTGATGGATGGCGAAAAAAGCTAGAAGGTAAGTGCATTAGCGAGCAAGGTTTGCTCGACTATGCTGACTATATTAGGGCTGAACTTATTAAAGCCGGCTACCTGACCTCTTATTTATATTACCCAGAGCAAACTTTTTTGCTTGGTATCCTACAAGCAAAAATAATAGTAGGAACCGTTTCTTCGGTGGTTTATCAAAACGAGCTGGCGGAAGACAACTTACTGCCACATATATTTCCTTTTAAGCAAGGGGAGGCGCTTAACCTTTGGCATCTTGAGCAAGGCCTATACAATTTACAGAATACGTCTTTGCTTCCCTTTCAAATTAAATTAATTCCAGATAAAACCAATGAAAACGGCACACAAATATTGGTGATTGGCCAACACCGACGTGAATTTCAAGGTATTCTCTCTTTTGAGTCACACTCAATTGCCGGGCAAGTAAGTAATTCAGTTAGCCATACTTTTATGGTTGCTAATCCTTTGCTACGCAGTGACTTTTTATATTCAGAAGTCAGTCGTCAGCTTAGCGGTTCGGAAGACACTGAAATAACATCCGCAGCATTGTTCTACTCCCTGCCATATCATTATTGGCTTTTTTCTGTGTCTGGTGGATATCAGGAAAATAAATCCGTTCTTACTAGCTATGATGTGGCTTTACCACTACAACAGTACCACTGGTTTCTCTTACTAAATGCAGAATACTTATTAAAGCGAACTGAACATTCGGTTACTTCAATAAGTCTAGGATCTCAAATCCAAAAAAGTGACACTTTTTTATCTGATTTATACTTACAAACACAACAGCGTTTTGCTAATTACATTATTGGTGAATTTTCTCATCAAGCTAGTTTTTCACAAGGTAATACCTCACTAAAATTAAAGTATAAACAAGGAACTGACTGGTTTGGTGCCAATGCACAGCAAATAACGGGATTACGTAAGCCACAAATTTTGAAAATATCACTTTCAGCGTATAGAGAAGTACTTCCTTTTCAATATCAAGGCCAATTTGAGGTACTGCTGAGCCGTGACAAGTTAGATGTAGTACTAGACCAAGAATCATTAGCTGGAGCTGGGGGGATTAGCGGTTTTATTGGTGGATCGCAATATACTGATATGGGGGATAATAGCTTAAGGTTGGAAAATGAACTGTTATGGAATACTCCTTGGCAACAAGTGGCTCTATATACTTCATTGGGGATAGGGGCAACGGCGAATGATAAAGCAACATTTTGGAAGGAAAACGTATTACTAGGTGGAAGGATTGGTGCGAAAGGCCAATTAGGGCGTTTGTCATATCACTTATTTACAGAAACTCCGCTTTGGCAAGGAAACCGACCTTTTGCGCAGAATGTCAGCTCAGGCTTTCATGTCTCATTTTATTATTAATAAAATCAGTAGACTGTGTTGCTTGCTGCGTCATCTAAGTGGTGTTTTTTATACAAATTAGCTAATTGTAGTTTTTATCGCCTGTATTAGAGCATTTTCTGTACACCCATGAAATGAGTGAAAGAATGCGACGAGTACTATTTTATTCTTTAAGTTATCAAATGGTTAAAATTATGTTTAGCATCGGCAGTTGAATGTTTTTTATTTGCATAAAAAACAAACTAAATAATTACATACTAAAATAATTTCCACATCGATTCTCTTTAGTGTTTTATTTCGTATCACACCAATAAAAGCACTATATTCGTTCAGTAATTCAGCACTTAATCACAAATATAAAAATAAATAACCTCGATATAAAACCCTATTCATTACTAATTATATGGTTATAACGCCTGCATCTAGTCCTTTATTATGAAATTTTAAGCTAAATTGCAGTGTTAATTGTTTCTAATATGTTACATGAATTGAATGTGGGTCGTAAATGTGGCTATTGACGAAGCGAGTGACAGTTGATTAATTGCACAATGAATAACAAAAAATACAGATACTACATCTGTCGCTTTTATGACGGATTTAGACATCAAGCAAAACAACATGAACACCATAGGAGCATACAGATGCGCTCTATTAAAAAGACAGGCCTACTGACAGTAGGGCTTACATTGGCAGCATTAGCGGTATCCGCATCAGTACAGGCAAAAACATTAGTTTATTGTTCAGAGGGCTCCCCTGAGGGCTTTAACCCACAGTTGTTCACATCAGGAACGACTTATGATGCAAGTTCTATCCCACTGTATAACCGTTTAGTTGAGTTCAAATTAGGAACAACTGAAATTGAACCTGGTTTGGCTGAAAGCTGGGAAGTGAGCGATGATGGTAAAGAGTACACTTTCCATCTGCGTAAAGGTGTCAAATGGCACTCGAATAAAGAATTTAAACCAAGCCGTGATTTGAACGCAGACGATGTAATCTATACATTTATGCGTCAAAAAGATGCTAACCACCCATATCATAAAGTTTCAGGCGGCAGCTATGAATACTTTATGGGAATGGATATGGATAAAATCATCGATAAAGTAGAGAAAGTTGATGATAATACAGTTAAAATTACCTTAACTCGCCCTGAATCTCCATTCTTAGCCGATATGGCAATGGACTTCGCATCAATTCTTTCTGCTGAATATGCAGACCAGATGCTGAAAGCGGGCACGCCAGAAAAAGTAGATTTAAACCCAATTGGAACGGGTCCATTTGTCCTGCAACAGTATCAAAAAGACTCTCGTATTCTTTATAAAGCCAACGACCAATACTGGGGCACAAAACCTAAACTTGACCGCTTAGTTTTCTCTATCACACCAGATGCTTCCGTTCGTTATGCAAAATTGCAAAAAAATGAATGCCAAGTCATGCCATATCCAAACCCAGCTGACTTAGAGCGCATGAAGCAAGATAAAGATATTACACTAATGGAGCAACCAGGGCTGAACGTTGGTTATCTCTCTTATAATGTTGAGAAAAAACCGCTGGATAATCAAAAAGTTCGCCAAGCACTGTCTATGGCGGTGAACAAAGATGCAATTATCGAAGCGGTTTATCAAGGAGCAGGTCAAAAAGCGAAAAACCTTATCCCACCAACAATGTGGGGCTATAACGATGCGGTGAACGATTACGAATATAATCCTGAAAAAGCAAAAGCATTATTAGCAGAAGCGGGCTTCCCGAATGGCTTTGAAATTGACTTATGGGCGATGCCTGTTCAACGACCATATAACCCAAATGCCCGCCGCATGGCGGAAATGATCCAAGCTGACTGGGCAAAAGTTGGCGTTAAATCAAAGGTTGTCAGCTATGAGTGGGGTGAATACCTCAAACGAGCGAAAGATGGCGAGCCACAAACGGTAATGATGGGTTGGACGGGTGACAATGGGGACCCTGATAACTTCTTTGCAACCTTATTTAGCTGTGCAGCAAAAGAACAAGGTTCTAACTACTCAAAATGGTGTAATCAAAGTTTCGAAAACTTGATCCAACCAGCACGTCAAACAGCAGATCACGACAAGCGAGTCGATCTGTACAAACAAGCGCAAGTTGTGATGAATGAGCAGGCTCCAGCCCTCATTATCGCGCACTCCACAGTGTTTGAACCAGTACGTAAAGAAGTCAAAGGCTATGTGGTTGACCCACTAGGCAAGCACCACTTCGAAAACGTCGATATTGAGAAGTAATCGTATCTAATCTGTCTATGCCCTTCGTTGCTGGTTTAGAGCGGAGGGCGTTTTCTTCTCTAGAAGAAGCAGAGAAGTTGAGTTGTTTGTGAGCACCCGGAAAAGCGATTTTCTGAGTAGCCAAACGGACTAAGAGCCGTCAACGGCATTATTAAAGAGATTCAGGATATGTTGCAATTTATCCTCCGACGATTGGGGCTTGTGATCCCCACGTTTATCGGTATTACATTATTGACTTTTGCTTTTGTCCACATGATCCCGGGTGACCCGGTGATGATCATGGCTGGTGAAAGGGGATTATCCCCTGAAAGGCATGCGTATTTAATGGCTGAACTAGGGCTTGATCAGCCACTTTGGAAACAATATCTCCATTATATCAATGGAATATTTCATGGTGATTTAGGGATTTCCCTAAAAAGTCGTATCGGGGTATGGGAAGAGTTTTTACCTCGTTTTTTAGCGACCGTTGAATTGGCAACTTGCGCCATGATTTTTGCGATTTCTGTTGGGATCCCAGTTGGGGTGTTAGCCGCAGTAAAACGTGGGTCTATTTTTGACCACACTGCAATTGGCCTTTCTTTAACGGGTTACTCAATGCCTATCTTCTGGTGGGGGATCATGCTCATCATGTTAGTGTCGGTACAGTTAGATCTCACCCCGGTTGCAGGGCGAGTCAGTGATACCGTTTTTCTTGATGATTCTCAGCCTCTGACCGGTTTTATGTTAATTGATACCCTAATTTGGGGTGAAGATGGCGATTTTATTGATGCCGTAGAGCACTTAATATTGCCTTCCATTGTTTTGGGAACGATCCCATTAGCCGTCATTGTACGTATGACTCGCTCATCAATGCTAGAAGTGCTGGGAGAGGATTATATTCGTACTGCTCGTGCCAAAGGTCTTGGCCGCGCGCGCGTAATTTTAATTCATGCATTACGTAATGCATTATTGCCTGTGGTCACAGTAATTGGTTTGCAGGTTGGGGTGATGTTAGCAGGGGCTATTTTGACAGAAACTATTTTCTCATGGCCCGGATTAGGACGTTGGTTAATCGAAGGGCTACAGCGTCGAGACTACCCTGTTGTACAGGGGGGTGTTCTGCTGGTTGCGACATTGATTATCTTTGTAAACTTAGTGGTCGACGTGCTGTATGGCATTGTAAACCCTCGTATTCGTCATAAAAAATAAGGAGCGCTAAATGTCTCAATCTACTGAGCCAACCGTTGTCAGCGCCCCGCAGCCGATGACACCATTACAAGAATTTTGGCACTATTTTAAACGTAACAAAGGGGCAGTTGTCGGGATGTTCTATATCATCCTGATGGTACTGATTGCGATTTTTGCGGGGGTATTAGCCCCACATGCTCCAGATGAACAATTCCGTGATTTCTTACTTGCTCCACCCGTTTGGGAAGATGGGGGAAGTTGGCAGTTTATTTTAGGGACTGATGATGTTGGGCGCGATTTACTCTCTCGTTTAATGTATGGCGCCCGCTTGTCACTGCTAGTTGGCTGTTTAGTGGTTGTTCTATCGTTAATAATGGGTGTCACTATTGGTGTGATCGCTGGCTATTTTGGTGGTGTCGTTGACGCATTAATTATGCGAGTTGTCGATATCATGCTGGCATTACCAAGTTTATTATTAGCCTTGGTGCTGGTCGCCATTTTTGGTCCTTCTATTGTTAATGCCTCGATTGCTTTAACGTTTGTTGCATTACCTCACTATATTCGATTAACACGAGCAGCGGTTTTAGTAGAAGTAAACCGTGACTATGTGACGGCCTCCCGTGTAGCGGGTGCCGGGGCAGTACGCCAAATGTTTGTGAACATCTTGCCTAACTGCTTGGCTCCATTGATTGTGCAGGCCTCTTTAGGTTTTTCGAATGCCATTTTAGATATGGCTGCTTTGGGTTTCCTTGGAATGGGCGCACAGCCACCGACTCCTGAGTGGGGAACGATGCTGTCTGATGTGTTGCAATTTGCACAAAGCGCATGGTGGGTTGTGACTTTCCCTGGACTGGCAATTTTATTGACGGTGCTTGCGTTTAACCTGATGGGTGATGGGTTACGTGATGCATTTGATCCAAAACTCAAGCAGTGATGAGGTAACCAAATGGCATTGTTAAATGTAGAACAACTTTCGGTACATTTCGGAGACGAAAAAGCACCGTTTCGCGCCGTTGACCGCATCAGTTATAGCGTTGATAAAGGCCAAGTCGTTGGTATCGTGGGTGAATCGGGTTCGGGTAAATCCGTTAGCTCACTCGCGATTATGGGGTTAATTGATTACCCCGGGAAAGTGATGGCTGATTCTTTAAAATTTGATGGGCGTGATTTACTGTCGATCCCTGAAAAAGAACGCAGGCAGATTGTTGGTGCCGATGTGGCGATGATTTTCCAAGATCCTATGACCAGTTTAAACCCTTGTTTTACAGTAGGGTATCAGATCATGGAAGCATTGAAAGTGCATCAAGGAGGGAGCAAAAGTACACGTAAACAGCGAGCTATTGACCTCTTGGATATGGTGGGGATCCCCGACCCACAATCACGTTTAGATGTGTATCCTCATCAGTTATCTGGTGGAATGAGTCAGCGTGTGATGATAGCAATGGCGATAGCGTGCCGGCCTAAGTTATTGATTGCTGATGAACCGACAACAGCGTTAGATGTCACCATTCAAGCGCAAATTATTGAGTTATTGTTGGAATTACAGCAACAAGAAAATATGGCATTGGTGCTTATCACTCATGACCTCGCTTTAGTGGCAGAAGCTGCACATCATATTATTGTGATGTATGCGGGACAGGTGGTTGAGTCAGCCAAAGCGAACGATATTTTTAAACATCCTCGTCATCCTTATACACAAGCGCTACTACGTGCTTTGCCTGAATTTGCGACGAATAAATCACGCTTAGCCTCACTTCCGGGTGTAGTACCCGGGAAATATGATAGGCCTGTGGGTTGTTTATTGAATCCACGTTGTCCGTATGCAACGGAGAAATGCCGTCAAGAAGAGCCAATGTTACAAACCGTTGGTGATCGCCAAGTCAAATGCCATATGCCGCTGGATGATATGGGGAGGCCAACATTATGAGTGACAAACAACATGCTCCATTGCTCAAAGCGGTGGATTTGAAAAAATATTATTCTGTCAAAAGAGGGGTTTTTGCTGCGGAAAAAACCTTGAAAGCATTAGATGGCGTTTCTTTTGAGCTAGAAAGAGGCAAAACATTGGCAGTGGTTGGAGAATCGGGTTGTGGTAAATCGACATTAGGTCGTTTATTAACCATGATTGAGCAACCCTCTGAGGGCGAGTTGTATTACCAAGACCAAAACTTGTTAGTAAAAGATAAGTCTGCGGAGAAACTGCGTCGTCAAAAAATCCAAATTGTGTTTCAAAACCCTTATGGCTCTTTAAACCCTCGTAAAAAGGTGGGGCAAATTTTGGAAGAGCCGCTATTGATTAATACTTCACTCTCGAAAGAGCAGCGCAAAGAAAAAGTATTATCTATGATGGCAAAAGTGGGTTTAAAAACAGAACACTATAGCCGGTATCCTCACATGTTTTCTGGTGGGCAGCGTCAGCGTATCGCGATAGCGCGGGGTTTAATGCTTGACCCTGACATCGTGGTTGCAGATGAACCGGTTTCCGCGCTGGATGTTTCTGTTCGTGCTCAAGTATTAAACCTGATGATGGATTTACAGCAAGATCTAGGCTTGTCTTATGTCTTTATTTCACATGATTTATCGGTGGTAGAGCATATTGCTGATGAAGTCATGGTGATGTATTTAGGCCGCTGTGTGGAGAAAGGGACAAAAGAGCAGATTTTTAATAACCCTCTTCACCCTTATACCCAAGCGTTATTATCAGCGACACCAAGGTTGAACCCAGACGCTCGGCGCGAACGTATTAAGTTAACAGGAGAGTTACCAAGCCCTTTAAACCCACCACCGGGATGTGCATTTGCAGCGCGGTGCCGTAGAGCATTTGGCCAATGTACTCAATTCCAGCCAACATTGAAGGAATATGACCAACAGTTGGTTGCGTGTTTTGCGGTTGATGAAGATGAAAAACAGACGATAACGGTAAGTTAATGTGTGAAACGGTAGAAAGGTTAACTTTCTGCCGTTTTTTATTTCATCATGCCTTTAAATGGCGTTAACATGCTGTTTGTCCTAAATACCCAATCTTTCTTTTTAAACTACTCTTTTGCAGATAAAATCAAGTATACTGGCTGATGTTTCCATTTTCTTTAAAAAGCTGCTTGATTAGAAAGGTTGTGGCCAAATGAATACCCGAGTCCAACGCTCACTAACATTAAAAAGTATGGTCGTATTCTTTATGATTACGTTGCTATCACTTGCGCTTTTTTTAGCTATTCAATTCAGTTACTTAGTTGAGCAACGTAAGCAAGATTATTTAGACCAACTCAGTAACGCTGTAGTACAAATTCAAAAACCATTAACAGATTCATTGCTAAGCTCTGACCTCAACGAAGTTAAACGGCTACTAATAAGTTTAAAGACATCAGGCATTATGGGAAATGCGATTATTACTGTTGATGGTACAACGGTAATGAATCTAAGCTTTGCAACGCCTAAGCCGATACCTAATTGGGTGACTCATTTTGTGGGGATCCCTGTCGAAATGACCGTACCACTGTATGCATACGGGAATGTTGTGTTGCAAGCGAAGCCTCAAGGGTATTTGACATTACAAGTTGACCCGAACCGTGTTTATCGGTTTGCGCTCAATACCCTTGCTTTGATGACGACAACTTATTTATTGTTGGTGCTCATTATTGCTATTGGAATGACGTGGTGTGTCAGCCGGATGATAATAAGGCCACTGCGTAAAATCGCAATTGAGTTACAGACAAATTCTGAAGTTAATCAAATTGCTGTGTCTGAATATCATCGTGACGATGAGCTAGGTTTGCTGGCAAAAGGGTATAATCGTCAAAGAAAACAGCAAAAATCAGACTAAGCCATGAACATGAACTCAGCTTTATGGTCTAATATCGTTATAGTGGTGACAATGAAAAATGGAATAAAGCCAAACTATATCGTTTAACCCGATAAGTTCGCGTTTTTCGTTAATTTATCTGTCGTTATTCGCGGTTAAATATAAAGATATAAAACACATAGGGGTTTACATGCAGGGCTTGAAAGTTCGGTATATCATTGGTGTTGTATTATTCTCAGTCGCGCATTTAGCTGGCGCTGAGCCTTTACAACCTGATCCAGCATGGCAGCAAGGGAAGCTAGAAAATGGCTTTAGCTGGCAATTATTACAAACACCACAACGTCCAAATGACCGTATCCAGCTCAGGTTAGCAATTAAAACAGGCTCATTAACAGAAAAAGCGAGCGAGAAAGGATACAGTTACCTTATACCTAAAATGGCGTTGTTTCATCAAACTGAAGCATTTCCAACCGCAACATTGCAAGAATTCTGGCGCCAGGCCGCAGACCCTGATATGCCAATTCCACCCGCGGTTGTTTCCTATGACTACACTATTTATAGCTTAAGCTTACCAAATAATCGCCCAGACTTAATTAAGCAAGCCCTAAGCTGGCTAGCGACTTCTGTTGCAGGTGCTGAGTACACAGAAACGACATTGCATAACGGTTTGACGGCACAAAATGTCCCAGTTGCAACACTACCTTTAAATGCTAACGACCCTGTTTGGCGAGCGCGTTTAAAGGGTTCAACAATGATGGGATATGACCCTGGCCAAAAACCGAATGGTATTGTCGCTCTTGATAGTGTGAACTCGTTTTATCAAAAATGGTACACACCAGATGTGATGACATTGTATGTTGCGGGCCATGTAGATTCTCGAATGTTATCTGATTCAATCTCACAAACGTTCTCTTCATTAGAAGGTAAGCGCTCTGAACCTGTTTCTGTTGCGGTATTATCAGCAGTAAAACCGCAATCTATTGATATTTTGCAGGAACAACCTGCGCAGGATACGCTTTCATTAATTTGGGACATTGATTGGCTACCCATTAAAGACTCAAATGTTTTACTGCGTTATTGGTCGAGTGATTTAGCGCGTGAGGCTGTCTATCGTTCTCTGCAAAAAGCGTTCAATCAGAAATTTAATCAGGGGGAAGTTGTTCCGGGGCTAGATTGCCGCGTGCAATATCAAAAAGCCAGTTGCACATTAACGGTGACGGCAGCGCCTGAAAAAATGGAAGCGGTGACAGATATCGTCGCGAATGAACTTGCATCGATTAACCAAAATGGTATTGCTGCTGAGTTATTTGACGACATGCTCAAAGAAAAACAGGTGCAGTTATCGCAATTATTTGCCGCCTACGCGCGTACGAGTACCGATGTTTTGATTAGCCAACGTCTGATTTCCCAACAAAATGGGGTGGTTGATATTGCTCCTGAACAGTACCAACGCTTAAGGCAAGCTTTCTTGGCATCACAAAGCCTTGAGCAGGTGAATATGGAAGCCCGTCGGTTATTATCTCAAGAGGCCGCTTTTGTATTAGCGCAGCCAAAAGATAAACAAATGATGGATGCAGAACAAATTCGCCAGAAATTTACCAAGGTGCTATGGCCGCAAATTGCCGCTCCAGCATCAACAGAAGTGGCTCCGGCTGCACCTGTTGCAGAAAAGCCAGCCGCACAATAAGTGAGTAAGAATAGAAATATGAAAGATAGCTATTGAATGATTCAGTGGCTATCTTTTAATTTAATGTTATTGGCTTAATAGCGATTCAATCACACAAATTAGCGTTTCTCGTGACTCTTTGTCATCAACAAACCCTGCCGCACAGGTTTTTGCTTCAGGTGCGTAATAGGCGACAGACCCCCAAAAACCCAAATGGGAATACAAGGTGATGCCATTGACAACATTCACCATAATGCCCAATCGATAGTTTTCTGCACCTTCGTGAGACCCCACACTTAGCATCGTCTTTAGTGTATTCGGTGATGAAAAAATATTCCCCTCAAACAGTGCTTCTAAAAATATCGCCATTTGTTTCGATGACATAACTAAGCCACCGCCACCATAGGCATCCATGGAGGCGTGAATATGAGTTCCATCCCATTTACCTAAATATTGACGTGCTCTTGGGGCTGAGTCTTGGGATGGTTGTTCTAATGATTCCCAATAGGCGCTTTCAAGACCAATAGTGTCGAAATGCAAAAGTTCCCTAACTGCTAGGCCAAGGGATTTGCCCGTAATTCGTTCAATAATATCACCGAGCAAAATATATCCAGTATCTGAATAGATAAAGGATTCAGAAGGCGAAAATGTTGGAAACTGTTTATGCATGTACATTTCGACTTGTTCGGTTCGGCTCCAAACATAATTAGGTTGTTTAAGAACGGCTTTGAGGTAGTCACCATCTGCATGGTCTAGTAGGCCACTGCTGTGTTCTAGTAAATGGCGGATAGTGATAGCGTGAGTGTTATATTGGCGACTGAGTAGCGCATTATACTGTGGGTCAATATATTTAGATATTGCATCATCAATACTGAGTTTTCCCATTTCAGTAAGGCGTAAAATTGCAGCGGCGGTAAATGTCTTTGTATTACTGGCAATTCGCAGCGGTGTATCAACAGTGAGAGGCATACCTTCAATATCCGCCCCTCTAGCACAGAAGGTATTCACGCTATTTTTGGTTTGATTATGGTAGTAAAGGACGACACCACAAGTTAAATTTTCGAGCTGTTGAATAGGGAGGGTCATAATAATCTCATTGTTAAATGATTAAGATGCATGCCATCTTAATCATATTTATACAATTCAATGTACGCTTTAAATGCGCTTAAAGGAATAATATGGCGACCACATGATGGCAAGTGTTTTTTCTTTTTATATAAATTTGGTGCTATGTTTATCTTCAATATAAGAACATAAAATGTACCCGGACATTGAAGTAAAGGAAAGAACATGAACAACTCGAATACATTTCTACAACGGTTAGGTTTGCGTTATCCCATCATACAAGCCCCGATGGCGGGTGTTTCTACTCCAACACTAGCTGCTGCGGTCTCAGAGGCGGGTGGGCTTGGCTCGCTTGGCTTAGGCGCAAATTCAGTGGAACAGGCTCGCCAATTGATTACTCAAACGCAAGCACTGACAAGTAAAGCATTCAATGTCAATTTATTCTGCCATTTACCGGCTAAACGTTACCCTGCTAATGAACAGGGATGGATCCAGTATTTAGCACCTTATTTTGCTCAATTTAATGAGACTCCCCCTGCTTATCTCAATGAAATTTATCAAACTTTTTTAGATAACTCAGAAATGTTATCGATGTTACTCGAAACAAAACCTGCAGTAGTGAGTTTTCATTTTAATATTCCATCCACCGAGGTGATACAGCAATTCAAGCAACACGGTATCTATACCATGGCGACAGCTACGAATTTGTACGAAGCCCAACAAGTTGAATTGGCTGGAATTGACGCGGTAGTTGCACAAGGTATTGAGGCGGGAGGGCATCGAGGCATATTTGATTTGCAATCTTTAGATGAGGAACTCACCACTTATGAATTAGTGACATTAATCTCTCAACATATTGATTTACCAGTAATTGCAGCGGGTGGCATGATGGATGGGCAAGCTATCAATATGGCTTTAGAGTGCGGTGCTGCTGCCGCGCAATTAGGAACGGCATTTTTGCTTTGTCCTGAATCTGCTGCGAATGCAGGCTATCGGGCTAAGATCAAACAGCAAACTGGGGATCTCACTCAACTCACTTCTGCGATTTCAGGACGCCCAGCGAGAGGGATTATTAATCAATTTATTCAAGTAGGTAATGGCTACGAGACAAATAAATTACCTGATTACCCATTAGTTTATGATATTGGTAAGCAACTTAATGCGGCGGCAATGAAGTCAGGTAGCGATGAGTTTGCGACATATTGGGCGGGGCAGAGTGTGGCGAAAGCTCGCGAGATGCCAGCGTCTTTATTGGTTAGAACGTTAGCGGAAGAAATGAAACGCTAGTTTTAAGCGAGGTAGGGCGGGTTAACATCACCGCCCTCAATAAGTTGCTATTTAATCATTCCGTTATCCAATGAACCTTTTGGCTCATCAGTCGCTATCCAAGCTGCACAAAATAAAGTTAAACGCGCAAAGAAGTAGAAGAAGGCCATTAGCCCAAGGACTGAACCAAATGCGGCTCCAGAAGGCGATGAAGCAAGGTTAGGTAAAATCCAAGTCATAATGGATTTAATAATTTCAAACCCAATAGCCGCCAGCAAAGTGCCTTTAAATAGCGATCTACGACGGTGTTGCATACGCGGTAGGATCCAAAAAATCCATAAAAATAATAGGAAGTTGGCTGTAATTGATATAGTTAAGCCAATTAGTGTCCAAGCAGGTTTAAGCCATTCTATACCGTCTAGCCCAAGAGTACTGACAATCGTCGCCTGTGCAGAACCAGCAACAGAAGTCAGGGTAATTGTCACAATTAAGGCAATAAGTAGACCAATTAAAGCAAAGAAGTCGCGAATGTAGCGGAAAATAATATTTTCCTGTTCATCTTCATTACGTTCCCATACAGAACGTGATTGTGCCAAAATAGCCAAGCGTAAGTTATTAACCCAATTAACGCCTGAGTATACAGCTAAGGCTAGCCCGGTTAATCCAACTGTTGTACGTTGACGTATTGCAGTATCGATTGTTCTTTCTAATGTATTTGCGAGTGTAGGGTCAGTAATATTTGCAGAAATTCCACGAACTAATTTTTCAAGTAGTTCAGGATTGCTGGCTAATACAAAACCGGCAGCAGCGAATGAAAACATTAAAACAGGAATTAAAGAGAGAAAGGAGAAATAGGTAATTGCAGCCCCAAACTGGTTTCCCATTCGGTCGTTAAAACGTTGCGCGGTACGAATGATATGAGCAATAAAAGGAATCGCACAAATAAAGTTCACAACTCGCATTGAGAAGGTCAATGCTTTTTTACTGCCATCAATACTTTTATTCAGTGTCGCTTTCAGTTTATTGGTATCTTTTTGTTCTTCTTCCTGCGTATTCGACATTTAATCCCCTTTTCCCGCAACTAAAATTGTCTGACTTTTCGACCTATTTAATGCCTATAAATGAATGATATGCACAATACTATAGCTTAAACTGGCCAATAAATTCATCCCAATGACTGTGTTATGAGATAAATAGTCATTGGAATGTTTGTTTAAGGTTAAAGTAACTAATTAATTAATCAGAGGAAAAGGGGCGATAGGCTAAAGAGCATCTTTATAAACTTTCAGCTCAGCTTGGGCCTCTTTTAATTCAGCTTGTGCTTCTGCTAATTTTCTCTCACGCTTTTCAATTTTGCTACGGTCATTACCCTCTAGTTTTTCTTCTTGCAATTCAGCTTCGCGTTCTTGCACTTTTTCTGTTTTCTCTGCTACCTCTTTTTGGCTATCACGGTATAAAGATTCAGGCGTGCAATAACGATTCACATTATCTAATGCTTCTTCTAAGCCTCTTACTCGATGCTGATTTCCATGTTGCTTAGCGTAATTGATTTGTTCTTCGATGCGTTGTTTTTTTATTTCGCAGCCGTTTTGTGTTTTTGCTGCTATTGCTGATGAGCTAGCAAAAAATAAAACACAAGCGCTGGTGGTGATAAGTAACTTATTCATAATTTACCTCTGTTTATTTTTAAATTTGTGTTTAGGATAGCGTTTTCTTTCATTCTGGTCATGTGAATTTTAGCGTGACTATGGTTATGACATTTGTTGCTAAATTTAGCTATAATGAGGCGGAAGAATAAATCCGGTCTATTTTTTATTCAAAAAGGCTATCTTTAAAGAACCTATTTAATAATAGTCATCTTAGTGGCTAATATTGAATTTCCTCAGGAAATAAACGTTACATGTTAAGTTATCGTCACAGCTTTCACGCAGGCAACCATGCCGATGTGCTAAAACACACGGTACAGAGCTTGATCATTGAATCTCTGAAAGAGAAAGAAAAACCGTTTCTGTATATAGATACGCACTCAGGTGCTGGCCGTTATCAATTAACGGGGGAACATGCGGAAAAAACAGGTGAATATCTTGAAGGGATTGCGCGTATTTGGGAGCAACCGGATTTACCTGAGGAATTATTGCCGTACATGAATATTGTGCGCCAACTGAATGATAATGGGCGTTTACGCTATTACCCAGGCTCACCATTATTGGCAAAATATTTATTACGTGAACACGATAAGCTGGTATTAACGGAATTACATTCGAGCGATTATCCGTTATTACGTACGGAGTTTTCACGAGATAACCGCGCGCAGGTTTTCAGGGAAGATGGTTATCAACAACTGAAATCGAAATTACCCCCACAGAGTCGACGTGGCTTTGCGCTAATGGATCCACCTTATGAGATGAAGACGGATTATGAAGCGGTCGTGAAAGGGGTGGTGGAAGGCTATAAACGCTTTGCAACAGGAACATATGCAATTTGGTATCCTGTTGTATTGCGTCAACAAATTAAGCGTATGGTCAATCAATTAGAAGCAACAGGTATTCGAAAAATACTACAAATTGAATTGGCGGTACGTCCTGATAGCGATCAACGTGGAATGACGGCATCCGGTATGATTGTTATCAACCCACCTTGGAAACTTGAGCAGCAAATGAAGAATGTGCTGCCGTGGTTACACAAAACACTCGTTCCTGAAGGTACTGGACATACGTTAGTTGAGTGGATTGTTCCAGAGTAAACTGTATTTTTGATAGGTAATAACGATTAAATTAACAGGTGTTATCTATCGTAAAGCGCTATTTATGCCATGACAATCAATAGCATGATGCGAGAAAATGCATTCATAAATCATTCAATCAATGGGAATAACCAAATTATGAGCAAACATTACGACTATATCGCAATTGGTGGCGGAAGCGGTGGTATTGCGTCGATGAACCGTGCAGCAATGTATGGACAAAAATGTGCCTTAATTGAGGCGAAAGCATTAGGTGGGACTTGTGTTAACGTGGGCTGCGTACCGAAAAAGGTGATGTGGCATGCAGCACAAATCTCGGAAGCTATTCGCAATTATGGTCCTGATTATGGTTTTGATGCGACAATTAATCGTTTTGATTGGAAAACACTTATTGATAGTCGTACTGCTTATATTGACCGCATTCACCAGTCTTATGACCGTGTTTTAGGCAATAATAAAGTTGATGTCATCAATGGTTTTGCACGTTTTATTGACGCCCATACTGTTGAGGTAAATGGTGAAACCTACACCGCAGACCATATTTTGATTGCAACTGGCGGGCGCCCTGTGATCCCTGCTATCCCAGGGGCAGAATATGGAATGACTTCTGACGGTTTCTTTGAACTTGAAGCATTACCAAAACGTGTTGCAGTCGTGGGCGCTGGCTATATTGCTGTTGAGCTCGCGGGTGTATTAAATGGTTTAGGTGCAGAGGCGCATTTATTTGTACGTAAACATGCACCACTGCGCTCATTTGACCCACTGATTGTCGAAACATTAGTGGAAGTCATGAATACGGAAGGCCCTAAACTGCATACGGAATCAATTCCAAAAGAAGTCGTGAAAAATGCAGATGGCTCACTGACGTTAAAACTGGAAAATGGTCAAGAACAAACCGTCGATGCATTAATTTGGGCTATTGGTCGTGAACCAATGACAGATAACCTGAATATTGAAGCCACAGGCGTCGCACTGAATGAAAAAGGTTATATCAAGGTTGATAAATACCAAAATACCAATGTACCGGGTGTCTATGCAGTTGGTGATAACACTGGTGCCGTTGAGTTAACCCCTGTTGCGGTTGCTGCGGGTCGTCGTTTATCTGAACGTTTATTTAATAATAAACCGGATGAACACTTAGATTACAGTAATATCCCAACGGTGGTGTTCTCACACCCACCAATTGGTACTGTCGGTTTAACTGAGCCAGAAGCGATTGAAAAATATGGTGCTGATAAAGTGAAATGCTATAAGTCATCTTTCACAGCCATGTATACCGCCGTCACTTCGCATCGTCAGCCTTGCCGTATGAAATTAGTTTGTGTTGGTGAAGATGAAAAAATCGTGGGTATCCATGGTATTGGTTTCGGAATGGATGAAATCTTACAAGGCTTTGCGGTTGCATTAAAAATGGGCGCAACCAAAAAAGACTTCGATAATACTGTCGCTATTCACCCGACAGCGGCAGAAGAATTCGTGACCATGCGTTAAGTATTGGTTATTTAAATTAAAAGCTAAGTTCATTTGAGCTTAGCTTTTTTTTGGCATTATTTTGTCAACAGTTCTGCAATCGCAGGAATAGTCGCTAAGCTATCAAGGTATTTTTGCATCGCAGGGGTGGTTTCCATGATTTGGTATTTGACTAAAAACATCACAAATGCACCGACATACACATCGACAGCAGTAAATTGCTCACCACAAATAAACGGTTTAGCATTGTTTAAACCGATTTCTAAGCAGGCCATTGTGCGTTCGACAGAGCCAAAGCCAGATGATTTTTGCTGCTCTTCATCTAATTGAATCCCTAAGTTATTGATAGTGAATGCGGATTCAATGGGCCCAGCAGTAAATAGGAACCAGCGATAATAATCTGCACGTTTAGGGTCATTCAATGCAGGCGCTAAGCCTTTTTCAATAAATTTATCGGCTAGATAGAGACAAATTGCCGCCGTTTCCGTCACAATCGCATCACCATCAACAAGTGCGGGAACTTTCGCCATCGGATTAATTGCAAGATATTCAGCCGTATGCATATCTGCACCATAACCTAATTCAATACGCTTGTAAGGAACGTCTAAAATTTTTAATAGTAGGTCGACTGTGTTACCACGTGACATTGAATTAGTAAAAAGAACCAGTTCGCTCATGGTGATTTCCTTATATGAAGTTGAACGCTTACTATAAGGGAGCTGAGTGTCAGAAATTGTCAGGAGAGACGCACAATACTTCTTTTTGCCAGCGTTCTAGCAGGTAGTTTTTTGGATAAGGGAGTTTGTCAGTAAGAGCACAATAAGATTGAATGCGGTCTAAACGAAAGTGGCGGTAACTTTTCCGTAATTCACACCAAGCAGCCAGTACTTGTGAATCTTTCATATAACCAATCGCAATTGGCCAAATAATTCGTTCACTAGGCTGGTTTTGTCCGTCAAGATAAGTCATTTTGGCTTTGCATTCTTCTCGTAAACTTAAACGTAAGTCTTTAACGATGATGTCGTTAATTTCATAGAAATGTGTGGTAGGTGCAAATAAGGTATTTTGATTTAGGATTTTCTGTGAATGACCTGCTACTACGGCATTAATTTTACTTATTGCCCGTATTGCGGAGTTTTTTAGTTCGGTGTCTGCATTACTTTTTACCCAACGTAAACCTAATGTTAAGGCTTCAAGTTCATTTTCATCGAAAGCTAAAGGCGGTAATAACAGACCCGTTTTTAATTGGTAGCCAATACCGGCTTCCCCGATAATTTCAGCACCCTGGTCACGTAGAGATTCAATATCTCGATAGATAGAACGCACGCTGACTTGCAGTTGTGATGAAAGTGCTTCAGCGGTAATAGGGTAGCGATTCTCTTTGAGTATCTGCAATAAGGTCAGTAAACGTTGAGTACGAGTCATGAGCGTCTTTAGGTTATTTTTAATGAATTTAAACCGCGCTTATTTGCGCCAAAAAATAAACGCAGTATTAGGGAGTTATTGACTTTTTTGCCACCAAGACACAATGTAATCAGCGATTTGCTCCGGGTTATTGATATCTAATTGCGGCACGTGAGTATCAATGATTTCATTACTTGCAACAGCAACCACATAGTTATCTATCAAGCCATTAAGGGGTTTACCCACCTCAGAGCGAAACAACGCGATTTTATCGATCGTTTCATGTTTAAATCCTTCAACGAGGATCAGATCTAATGATGAGGGATCGAAACGGCTGGCTAAATAGCGTAGATCCATTTCATTAGCGTCGGGGGTCTCAGTCATTAATGCCCAGCGTTTTTCACTAGCAACGAGTGTTTGGTCTGCACCTGCCTTACGTAATTCAAAGCTGTCTTTGCCCGGTTTATCCACTTCCATGTCATGGTGAGTGTGCTTAATTAAACCAACGCGAACATTACGTTTGCGAAGTAACGGGATCACTTTTTTTAATAATGTTGTTTTGCCAGTGCCGCTATAAGCGGTAATGCCAAGTAGAGGTAGCGTATTGTGATTCATGGCTATTTTCGTTGCCGCTCCCATAGACGGCTATCTTCCAGAGTATTTAAATTAATAAACGTGTCAGATTCTGACGTAAAAATGATACCTTTTGCGTCGATTTCACGCATAAATAGCATCAGTTTGCGATCGCCTCTTGCAAGGTAATCATCAAGGCGAGTTTTAAGCGAGTTGTGCAGTAAAGCGAATGTTGGATGTTCTCGTTCATTATCTTGTGCGTAACAGGCAAGGTGAGTGCCTTTCTCACTAAACATTTTTTTAGCTAAATTAAGTGGAAAATCAGGAACGTCACAAGGTACAAATAGCAACCACTCTGTCTTAGCATAGTGTAGTGCAGCTTGCATTCCAGCGAGTGGACCGGAAAAATCGTGATTTAAATCAGAAATAACGGTCAACTGGCTCTCTCGATAACGCGCTTGATTGCGGTTTGCATTGATGATGACTTGGCCCACTTGGGGGCTTAAACGCGCTAAAATATACTGGTAGAGTGGTTTACTGAGTAAAGGGACTAAGCCTTTATCTTGCCCACCCATTCTGCTTCCTCGGCCGCCTGCAAGTATGACACCGGTTATTGACTGACGAAATGACATGTTCAATATCCTTGAATATCTTCAAGAAAATGTTTCAACATTCCGAGAAAACACTTTCGAGTATAGTAATTACTAAAATTTATTCTATTTTGCTATAAAATCAATGAATATTCCTGCGTATTGCAGTTAAACTTTACGTAGATTGACAACAGTTAGCTTTTTCTCTTGTATGATTATTGGTAACTTGTATCGAATATTCGTGATAAAGGAATAAACATGAAATGCCATCGCTTAAATGAAGTTATTGAGCTTCTGCACCCTGTCTGGAAAGATAATTCAGATTTAAACTTGGTTGAATTATTGCAAAAACTGGCTGACGAAGCAGGTTTTAAAGGCAGTTTATCTGAGTTAACAGATGATGTGCTGATTTATCATTTAAAAATGCGTGGCTCGGACAGCAATGAAGCGATCCCAGGTTTAAAAAAAGATTATGAAGATGACTTTAAAACCGCTATTTTGCGTGCCCGTGGCATTATTAAAGATTAAAACGCGATGGATCAAATAGAACATTCGAATTTCCATTTTAGTGGAATTTCCCCTGACTTAATTTTAGACGCCTTAATGGAAGTCGGGGTTTACCCCGAATCTGGGCTGCTTGAATTAAATAGCTACGAAAATCGAGTTTATCAGTTTCAAGACGAAAATCGGCAACGCTATGTGGTTAAATTTTATCGTCCCGAGCGTTGGAATCGTTCACAAATTCAAGAAGAACATGATTTCACTTTAGAGCTTCAAGATGAAGGGTTATCTGTAGCTGCACCTCTTGAATTTGCAGGGCAAACGGTATTGGAATTTGGTGGGTTTATATTTGCAATTTTTCCGAGTGTCGGCGGCAGACAATATGAAACAGATAACTTGTTTCAATTAGAAAGTGTCGGCCACTTATTAGGGCGTATACACCAAATTGGTCAGCGTAAAAATTTTGCATTTCGTCCGACAATAGGTCTCGATGAATATTTGGCACAACCTCGCCAAGTGATAGCATCGAGTCCTTTAATTGCAGAACGTTATAAGTCCCAATTTATAGAGTCATTAGATGCATTGATTGCACAAGTAAAATTGCAGTGGCCTAGCTCAATTTCATCTATTCGTTTACAAGGTGATTGCCACCCAGGCAATATTCTATGGCGTGATGAAGCTTGGCTGGTGGATTTTGATGACGCCCGAAACGGGCCTGCAATTCAAGACCTTTGGATGCTACTTAATGGCTCTCGCCAAGAACAAGTCATTCAATTGGATACGTTGTTAGAAACGTATAATGAGTTTTGTGATTTTGATGTAAAACAGCTGAAGCTTATTGAACCTCTTAGGGCAATGCGTATGGTACATTATCTCGGGTGGATTATCCGTCGTTGGCAAGACCCAGCATTTCCTCGAGCATTTTCTTGGCTACAAGCTGATGATTTTTGGCAAAAACAATCGCTCGAATTTAATCAACAGATTGAACGGTTGCAAGACGCCCCTTTGCAGTTAACCCCTCAGTTTTAACTTTTAAGTTTTTGTTTTTGGAGAATGTAGTCTATGAAAAAAATTATGTTGGCTTTGCTTGGTATTGCCATGTCTTTTAGTGCTGCAGCGGCAAACTACACGGAAGGTAAAGAGTATACTGATGTTAAAGCTGTACCGAATTTGCCACAAGTTCTGGAGTTCTTCTCATTTTATTGCCCACACTGCTATCAATTTGAGAGCGTGTATAAAGTGCCTCAAACCGTAGAGAAAAACTTGCCAGAAGGCGTGAAAATGGAACGTTATCACGTTGATTTTCTCGGTCCTTTAGGTGCTGATTTAACCCAAGCTTGGGCTGTTGCGATTGTCCTGAAAGCAGAAGACAAAGTGACGCCTATTTTGTTTGAAGGTATCCAAAAAACGCAAACTATCAACAGCAAAGCAGATATTCGTAATGCCTTTATCAAAGCCGGTATTTCTGGTGAAGAGTATGATGCAGCTTTAAATAGCTTCGTTGTAAAATCTATCGTTGCGAAACAGCAAAATGCAGCGCAAGACTTAAAACTGCGCGGTGTTCCTGCATTATTTGTTGATGGTAAATACCAAGTTCGTAATAACGGTATCTCAGTTGATAATGCCGCTGATTATGGCAAAGAGTTCTCTAACGTTGTGAACTTCTTAGTCAGTAAAAAATAATCGCAAATAGACGGTGGTAAATTTGCCATCGTCTTTTTTCTCCTATCAATATCCACAATTCTAAGACATTCTCTAAGCTGTATTAAATTCACTCAATCTTGTGCTAACCCTTTGATTTTACTTTCCTGTTTTTACTCTCGGTTATCGTATTACTTATTGAATTTACGGAATAACATAATTTTACACACAAGGTTATCCACAGGATATTAGTCACGCATTTAGTACATTGGTGTGATTAAGTTAATTGTAAATAATAATTTTAACTAATCTTAATAAATAATGTATTTAAAATCGTGAATGATTTGGTGTGCTTTTAACAACGCGATTAAGCGGAATATAAAACTTGGGATGTATCTGAGGCGACATTATGGCATCCTATTAGCATTCGTTCCTGACTAAAAGATGATGACAGATTATGGCTCAGATTGCAGAAAACCCCCTTATTTTGGTTGATGGTTCCTCTTACCTATACCGTGCTTATCATGCATTCCCTCCACTGACCAATAGTGCTGGTGAGCCTACAGGGGCAATGTATGGCGTGCTCAATATGCTACGTAGTTTAATTATGCAGTATAAACCTAGCCATGTAGCGGTTGTCTTTGATGCGAAGGGAAAAACATTTCGTGATGAATTGTTCGAAAGCTATAAGTCTCATCGCCCACCGATGCCTGATGACTTGCGCGCTCAAATCGCCCCATTGCATGAAATGGTGGAAGCGATGGGGTTGCCTTTGCTTGTTGTTTCTGGGGTAGAAGCCGATGACGTCATCGGAACATTAGCCTGTGAAGCAAGCCGAAAAGGTATGCCAGTGTTAATCAGTACGGGCGATAAAGATATGGCACAATTAGTTGAGCCTAATATTACGCTCATTAATACCATGAATAACACTATTCTAGGGCCTGATGAAGTCAAAGAAAAATATGGTGTCCCGCCTGAGCTTATTATCGATTTCTTAGCACTAATGGGCGACTCATCAGACAACATTCCCGGCGTGCCTGGTGTGGGCGAAAAAACAGCGCTAGCCTTACTGCAAGGTATTGGTAGCTTAGAAGCAATTTATAATGACCTTGAAGCTATCGCTCCATTAGGTTTTAGAGGCTCTAAAACTTTAGCCCCTAAAATGGCTGAAAACCGTGATGTTGCTTTTTTATCATATCAATTAGCGACGATTAAAACGGATGTTGAGCTGGAAAAAACCTGTGAAGAGTTACAAGTTGCTCAGCCAGATGTGGATAAGTTACATCAATTATTCAGCCGTTATGAATTTAAACGTTGGTTAACGGATGTTGAAAATGGGACATGGATGGAGGGGAAAGGCACAAGTACAAAAGTGAGCCCAACGCCAGCAATGTCAGCTGCCAAGCCATCAACCCCAACAACGCCAACATTGAGTGCTGAAAATTACCAAACGATTTTAGAAAAAGCAGATTTAGAGCGCTGGGTTGAGAAACTGAGCAAGGCATCATTATTTGCTTTTGATACTGAAACCGATAGCTTAGATACCCAAGAAGCCCGTTTAGTGGGCATGTCATTTGCAATTGAGCCAGGACATGCTGCTTATTTGCCATTAGGCCACGATTACCTTGATGCGCCAGTACAACTCCCTCTAGAAGAAGTTTTGGACGTTATGAAACCTTTACTTGAGAGTGAAAAAATTCTCAAAGTTGGCCAGAACTTGAAATATGATGCAGAAGTTCTTGAAAACTACGGTATTGAATTAAAAGGTATCGGTTATGACACCATGCTGGAATCGTATGTGTTAAATAGTGTTGCGGGGATGGGGCGCCATGATATGGACAGTTTGGCCGATCGCCATTTAAACCACAAAACTGTGAGCTTTGAAGAAATCGCGGGTAAGGGCAAAAAACAGCTGACATTTAATCAAATTGCCTTAGAAGAAGCGGCTAATTATGCAGCAGAAGATGCAGATGTCACGTTATTACTGCACCAAGCGTTATACCCACAATTAGAAGCGGAGCCAAAGCTTAATCATATTTTCCAAAATATTGAAATGCCACTTGTGCCAGTGTTAGTTCGCATGGAGCGCAAAGGTGTTTTAATTGACGCAAATGTGCTTGCTGCGCAGTCAAAAGTGATTACTGCCCGTTTAGCTGAGCTGGAAAAAGAGGCTTTCGAACTTGCGGGGGAAGAATTTAACCTCGCTTCACCAAAACAATTGCAAACGATTTTATTCGAAAAATTACAATTGCCAGTGATAAAGAAAACGCCAAGTGGGGCAGCGTCGACGAATGAAGAAGTGCTTGAAGAATTGGCGCTGAATCATGCATTGCCAAAATTGTTGCTTGAGCACCGTAGTTTAGCCAAATTAAAATCCACGTATACGGATAAACTGCCTCTGATGATTAACCCGCGTACTCAGCGTGTTCATACTTCTTACCACCAAGCTGTCACAGCAACAGGGCGTTTGTCTTCTCGGGATCCTAACTTACAAAATATCCCAGTTAGAACTGAAGAGGGGCGCCGGATCCGCCAAGCCTTTATTGCTCGTGAAGGCTACAAAGTGATGGCGGCGGACTACTCGCAAATTGAATTACGTATTATGGCGCATTTATCTCAAGATAAAGGCCTATTAACTGCGTTTGCGGAAGGGAAAGATATCCATAAAGCAACGGCCGCTGAAGTCTTTGGTGTACCACTGGAACAAGTCACCAGTGACCAACGCCGTAGTGCTAAGGCAATTAACTTCGGGCTTATCTATGGCATGAGTGCGTTTGGCTTAGCACGTCAATTAGGGATCCCTCGTGGTGAAGCTCAGCGCTATATGGATCTCTACTTTGAACGCTACCCTGGTGTATTGCGTTATATGGAAAACACACGCTTACAAGCGTCTGAACAAGGTTATGTAGAGACCCTCGAAGGTCGCCGTTTATATCTGGCAGATATTAAATCCAGTAATGGGATGCGCCGTAAAGCCGCAGAACGTGAAGCGATCAACGCACCAATGCAAGGAACTGCAGCGGATATCATTAAAAAAGCCATGATTGCTGTTGATAATTGGCTGCAAACCGAAAAACCACATGCAGATATGCTAATGCAAGTTCACGATGAATTGGTTTTTGAGGTCAAAGAGTCTGAGTTAGAGCGTGTCCAAGCTCAGGTTCAGTTGTTAATGGAACAAAGCATGAAGCTGGATGTACCATTAAAAGTGGATGTGGGGATAGGCGATAACTGGGATGAAGCCCATTAATTTTTAATAATATTGAATCTACAAAACCTCCAATACGTTATTGGGGGTTTTTTTATGTTCAAGCGAAGGCATAACAGATAATTATGCATTTGAAATTATTTACTAGAAATTTAGTATAACTCTGCAGTAAATCAATTATTTTTTGGTGAAACCCTAGGAAATGGATAACATTTTTATGCGACATGCATCTCATAAATATGTAATTAAAATCCGTTTTTTATCTTATTTTATTCATGTTATCGTGCTGAATCGTAGACAGCTTTGAAAAAAAATTACAAAAAGGCTTTTTTTCGAGCGAAAAATAAAGTACATTAATAGGCGTAGGGTACAGAGGTAAGATGTTCTATCTTTCAGACCTTTTACTTCACGTAATCGGATTTAGCTGAATATTAGCTGCTCCAGTCAAGTATTTGACTGGAGCATTTTTTTATCTAAAATTCAGCGAATTAGAAGATATGAGGGCGTAATGAGCCATTTCTGGCTCACTGCAAAAGGAATCAAGCCGGTGTGTTATACCAACTATCTAGCTTAATGCGGAGTTTATCGACACCAATCTTTTTCAGTGCTGAAAAGTATTCGACTTCAATATCCCCTTCAAGTGGAGCAAGTGTTTGACGCACTTCCATTAACTGTTTCTTTCTTGCTCCAGAAGCCAATTTGTCTGCTTTAGTGAGTAAAACCAGAACTGGCACATTCATTGCGACAGACCACTCAATCATTTGCATATCGAGGTCTTTTAATGGATGACGGATATCCATTAATACAACAAGCCCCTTAATGCATTCTCTTTTTTGGAGATATTCCCCGAGAGCTTGTTGCCACTTACGTTTCATTTCTTCAGGAACTTCGGCATAACCATAACCTGGAAGGTCAACAAGGCGAACGCCTTCCTCAACTTCAAATAGGTTGATTAGCTGAGTTCTTCCCGGTGTCTTGCTGGTACGTGCTAAGCTTTTTTGCTGTGTTAATGCGTTTAACGCACTGGATTTCCCCGCATTAGAGCGGCCAGCAAAAGCCACCTCAATTCCAGTATCTTTAGGTAGATGACGGATATCGGGCGCACTGATGACAAACTTTGCCATCTGGTAGTTATGATTTTTAATTGCCATTTGTCGTTCTCCCTGAGTTAGCCTCAAAAGGCTCGAGGATTATAGCTTTGCTTAGCGCTTCCCGACAACTCGAAATATCCTCTTAACCGCTTTTCCTTGGTGTCAGGTATTATTTTGTGTGTGTTGTAGCCTGCGAAATTGTAATAATAGAAAAATAACCATTATTAATGACGTTTTTACTGAAATTAGTCTAGAATTTAGCGCATTCGGTGTGTTTTTATTTTTTGGCGTAAATATAGGTAAATCTTCAGCATTCTTGTTGGCTTCACTCTAGAATTGCTTGATTGCAGTTGTAATGAGCTATAACGAAAGGGACCTTACATGTTAAAACGAATTTTTGTGCCACTTTTGGCCATCTGCGCAATGAGCGCATCTTCTCTTGCATTATCTGCGGGTGAAACTTATGTTAAATTAGTCACGTCGGCGGGTGATATCGAATTAGAACTGAATAGCAAAAAAGCCCCTGTTACGACAGAAAACTTCGTTCAGTATGTTAATGAAGGTTATTACAACGGAACCACTTTCCACCGTGTAATCCCAGGTTTTATGATTCAAGGTGGTGGCTTTAATAAAGATTTACAGCAAAAACAAACCCGCGCTCCAATCAAAAATGAAGCGGATAACGGTTTACGTAATTTACGCGGTACTATTTCTATGGCGCGTACTGCAAATAAAGACAGCGCAACGAGCCAATTCTTTATTAATGTAGCTGATAATGCTTTCTTAGACCACGGCCAACGTGACTTTGGTTATGCTGTGTTTGGTAAGGTGGTGAAGGGGATGGATGTTGCAGACAAAATCTCTAAAGTAAAAACGGAAAACGTAGGGCCATACCAAAATGTCCCAGTTGAACCTATTACAATTATTTCTGCTGAAGTGATTAAAAAACCGTAGTAATTAAAAACGACAGTCATTAAAAGCTATCGTGTCGAATACTGTGGGTAGGTTGCTTTAACGTGCCCACTTTTCTTAAAAAAATGTTTTTCCTTCCTCTTTGAGTTTCTCTTTATTAACTATGTTAGCTAAAATGTGTCAGCGCCTGCTGCTTTTTAACAGTCTCTTATTTCATTGTATTTAAAGTAATTCTTAGTCAAAATGCGAGTTTGTTATAGGGATGTAAACATAATCCCATGATTTTTATATGGAAATTTTCTCTGAGAAAAAACAATCATTGACTTAAATAGGCTATTTTCCTGCTTTGGCTGTGCTATGATAGCCGCCCTTATTATTTTTATGGTGTTTTAATCATCGTTCTGATTGCCAACACGATAAAAATATGCATAAGAAAATAATATATAATGATAAAAATCAGTCGGATAGGCTAATATGCTTCTACTTATTGATAATTACGATTCATTTACTTACAACTTATACCAATACTTTTGTGAATTAGGGGCTGAAGTTGTAGTAAAACGTAATGATGAAATTACCATCGAAGAAATTGAACAGCTTTCGCCTACACACCTTGTGATTTCACCTGGGCCATGTACACCGGATGAGGCTGGCATCTCCCTTGAGGCGATAAAATACTTTGCAGGTAAACTTCCCATTTTAGGCATTTGCTTAGGGCATCAAGCGATTGGGCAAGCATTTGGTGCATCGGTCGTTAAAGCGCGAGAAGTCATGCACGGTAAAACTTCTGCCATTCACCATAACCATCAAGGTGTATTCAAGGGCTTAAACCGCCCTTTGACGGTGACACGCTACCATTCTCTGGTGATTGCTGCAGAGACTCTTCCTGTTTCTTTTGATGTATCCGCATGGTCACTGAATAATGGCGATGTTGATGAAATCATGGGAATACGGCACAAAACCTTGCCTATAGAAGGTGTTCAGTTCCATCCTGAAAGTATTCTGAGTGAACAAGGCCATGAATTACTAAATAATTTTCTAAAATATTAATTTAGCAATCGTATTCAGAAAAAATTAATTATGCATATTATGCCCTTTGCTATTGCTCTTTTTTGATTTTTTATTCATATTTAATGCTTATATTTTCATAATTGCATTAAATAAGAGCAGGTGAGGGGTATGTCTGAGCAACCAGTAGTAAATCGGCAAACTTTTGATCAAGTTATGTTGCCTATTTTTTCGCCAGCGGAATTTATTCCAGTTAAAGGCGAAGGTAGCCGCGTTTGGGATCAGCAAGGTAAAGAATATATTGATTTTGCTGGTGGGATCGCTGTTCTTGCTTTGGGGCATTGCCACCCTAGTTTGGTGGCTGCTGTGCGTGACCAAAGCGAAAAGCTATGGCATGTCAGTAATATTTTCACCAACGAACAGGCGTTAAAGTTAGCACAAAAGCTCACAAATGCGACATTTGCTGACCGCGCGTTTTTTGTGAATTCTGGCTCAGAAGCTAACGAAGCTGCGTTTAAATTAGCACGCCGCTACGCTATTACTAAATACAGCCCCTATAAAACTAAGATTATCGCTTTCAAACAAGCTTTCCACGGACGCACATTATTTACTGTTTCGGTCGGTGGGCAAGCAAAATATGCGGATGGTTTTGGGCCAAAACCGGCGGATATTATTCACGTACCATTTAATGACCTTGATGCTGTCAAAGCAGTGATTGATGAAAATACCTGCGCAGTAGTTCTTGAACCAGTACAAGGTGAGGGTGGTGTAACCGCAGCGACAGCGGAATTTCTGCAAGGAGTTCGTAAACTGTGTGATGAAAATAATGCCTTGCTGATTTTTGATGAAGTACAAAGTGGCATGGGGCGTACAGGTAAGTTATTTTCTTATATGCATTACAATGTTGTGCCTGATATTTTAACCACGGCAAAAGCATTGGGTGGCGGTTTCCCTATTAGTGCAATGATCACCATTGAAGAAGTGGCAAAAACCATGGAAGTGGGTTCGCACGGCACCACCTATGGTGGCAACCCCCTAGCGTGTGCAGTAGGTAATGCGGCGTTTGATATTATTAATACTGAGGAAGTATTAAATGGTGTCGAAAAGCGTCGTGAATTATTTGTCGCTCATTTAAATAAACTGAATGATAAATATCACATTTTTTCTGAGATCAGAGGAATGGGGTTATTAATTGGCGCTGAATTAGACGGCAAACTATTGAACCGTTCGAAAGATATCCTGCAAGCTAGTGTAGTAGAAGGTCTGATGATGCTCAATGCTGGCACGAATGTTTTACGTTTTACGCCTTCACTGATTATTTCCGAGGAAGAAATTAATAGCGGCATGGCGAAATTAGAAACGGCGATTGGTAAGTTATTGGGTTAAATTGTAGAGTAAAGTTGCAGAGGCATTTTGCCTCTGCAATAAACATCTTATTGATTAAATTTTTTACTTTTTTACGATACTTTGTTTAGCTTCTAATACTAATTGTTCAATTTTTTTTTCATGTGTTGAAGTCATAACAGCCATTTCTTGGTATTCTTTTTTCAAAACTTCCAGTTTAGCTATTTCTTTATCAAGTTGTTTTATTTTTTTCATTCCACTTGAGTTATCTATTTTATTTCGACGAGAGGGATGAGTATAACCTGTTGAACTATTTCCTTTGGCTAATTGCTCCATTTTTTCTGCCTGTGTTTGTTTTAGTTTTTTAGTTGTCCTATTTTTTTCTTTTTCAGGTAGTCTGGTTTTGTTCGCTTTATTATCTGTAATTTCATTTTTATTTAGATTACTGAAATTTTCACTTATTAATCTAATGTTTTTATTTTTCTCTTGATGTAGAAAGTCATCTGAAAAGCACACTGAATTACCTAAAGAGGGATTGCTATCTGACTGATAACCAGAGGAATTAGAGTTTAAGCTCTCATTGCTCGAATGAAAGTTAGTAAGATGGAGAGTTTTTTTAAAACTATCGTGGCTTAAGCCAAAATTTAAATTTTCATAACTTGGATACGCTGATTCATCTAATGTACCCAAAAAGTAGCTTGGTTCTTCGGTGTAGCTATCCCATTCTAAGTCAATGCACTCTGTTTCTTTATTGTTTTTTTGCATGATGATACTGTTAGCGTCTTTATTATTATAAAATCTAACATGATAGATATCTTCATTTCTTGGTATTGTTTTATTTTTGATAATTAAACTTTGAATTTTGCTAGTAGATTTTATTTTTTCAATAGACTCATGGAAAAAATGTTTTAACTTATTGATACCGAAATCTTTAACTAAAAAATTTTTTTTGGTAGTATTAATTAACTCTGCATTAGAGTTGCTAGTTTTCATAGGAGTATTTTCCAGTTTAATATTTTTTGTTGAATTATTTTCTGTTGTAATATTATTTTTAAAGACATTTGATGGGGAAACCAAATATTCCTCTTGATAAATATAAGGAATTTTGATTTTTCCAACAGGTTGTGAATAAGGGAGTTGGCTTAGCTCGGGTTGTTCTCTCTTGTAAAACTCACAAGTTTTAATAGCGAAATTTACTTTCTTATAACCTCCTGTATTTAATGGATTAATAATATTTAACCCTTCAATAAATGAAAGGTTTTTGGATGTAATTTTTTTATTATCCATATAATTAGGTGAACTTTTTATATTGTTTACTTTAGTATTTAACTCCACGACTAATAATCTCCTAGTAATAGTTTTGTTACCATTATCTTAGTGTGATCATTAGCTAGAAAAATATAAAGAAACGACACTCATTAATGAAAGTATATAAATAGGCTATGGATAAGAAAAAATAACGTTATACCAGAGGTATAACGTTATTTTAAATTGCATGCCTCGCCAAGAGAGCGAGGCTGAAAGGTTAATTAGCGAGTACCATAAACAACGATGGTTTTACCGTGTGCGGAGATCAGGTTTTGGTCTTCTAACATTTTTAGAATACGGCCGACTGTTTCACGGGAACAACCCACGATTTGGCCTATTTCCTGACGAGTAATTTTGATTTGCATACCGTCTGGGTGTGTCATTGCATCAGGTTGTTTAGCTAAGTTTAATAGCGTTTGAGCAATACGGCCTGTAACGTCTAAGAATGCGAGGTTACCGACTTTCTCAGATGTTGTTTGTAAGCGACTAGCCATTTGCGCAGAAAGGCGCATTAAAATATCAGGATTTACCTGAATCAATTGACGGAATTTTTTGTAAGAAATTTCAGCAACTTCGCAGGCTATTTTGGCTCTAACCCACGCAGTACGTTCTTGCCCTTCTTCAAATAACCCAAGCTCACCAATGAAATCCCCCTGATTCAGGTAAGAGAGGATCATTTCTTTGCCTTCTTCATCTTTAATTAAAACAGCCACCGAACCTTTAACGATATAGTAAAGGGTTTCTGCTTTCTCACCCTGATGGATAAGAGTGCTCTTGGATGGATATTTATGAATATGGCAGTGTGACAAAAACCATTCAAGAGTAGGGTCTGTTTGTGGCTTGCCGAGAACCATTAGCGTTATCCTCTGTATGTTATTGCAGCCATTCAGAAAAACATACTAGAAAGGCTGGCTTTAAAGTCACTAGCTTAGCATATTAATTTGCCTTATATACCTTTAAATAATCTAACAGCTGATTGCTTCAGCGTTTTTGATTGCTTTGGGTAACGCAAATTGATATCAACACTATAATATGATCAATTAAACCGTTGAGTTTTGATCTTAATCCTATCAACTAAGTATTGTTTGTAGCATATCCAATAAAGAAAGTCTTCCCTGTATCGCTTCAGCCAAATAAAGTTGATATAACATTCATTGTATCTATGGAACAATGTAGCCTTTAAACCGATTTCATTTCAAGGGGAAATATAATGGAAGCAAGAGTTAAGTGGGTTGAAGGACTTTCTTTTCTAGGGGAGTCAGCGTCTGGGCACCAAGTGATGATGGACGGTAATGCAGGTGATAAAGCCCCAAGCCCAATGGAAATGGTGCTAATGGCTGCGGGTGGTTGCAGCGCGATTGATGTCGTTTCGATTCTACAAAAGGGCCGCTATGATATTACGGATTGTGAGGTGAAATTAACCTCACAGCGTCGCGAAGAAGCCCCTCGTTATTTTGTGAAAATCCATTTACATTTTATTGTAACAGGGAATGAATTAACGGAAAAAGCGGTCGAACGAGCCGTTCAACTTTCTGCTGAAAAATATTGTTCAGTCGCATTGATGTTAGAGAAAACCGTTGAAGTCACACACAGCTTTGAAATAAAAAACTAATAATAAATTTAATTTTTATTGGTATATTTGAATTAAAAGATGCTTACCTTAATTAATGATAAGCATCTTATTTATTAATCAAAAAATAATTTAATTGTTGTTCTTTTGATTAATTAGTTTTTCGACTATTGGCGCCATAATTAATTCCATGGCTAAACCTAGTTTTCCTCCGGGGACGACAATTGTATTCATTGCAGAAATGAAAGAGCCAGATATCATTGATAGCAAATAGGGGAAATCAATTTGTTCTAGCCCACGAAAACGGATCACAATAAAGCTTTCATCTTGTGATGGAATAGCTTTAGCCGAAAATGGGTTAGAAGTGTCTACCGTTGGAACGCGTTGAAAATTGATGTGAGTGCGAGAAAATTGTGGCGTGATGTAATTAATATAGTCGCCCATAGAACGTACGACAGAGTCCATAACAGCTTCACGGGAGTGCCCTCGCTCTGTCGTATCACGGATTAATTTTTGGATCCATTCTAGGTTGACTATAGGGACAACACCAACAAGTAAATCAACATGTTGTGCGACATTATGTTCCGGTGTGACAACACCACCATGCAGCCCCTCATAAAACAAAATATCCGTTTTGTCTGGCAGTGGTTCCCAAGGGGTAAATGTCCCAGGTTGCAAGCCATAAGGTACCGCTTCATCGTAAGTATGTAGATATTTACGGGATTGTCCGCAACCCGTTTTTGCATAGTCAACTAAGGTTTGTTCAAGCAAAGCAAAATCATTCGCTTCGGGGCCAAAGTAACTGATGTGCCGGCCTTGTTCTCTGGCTTTACGGATAGCCATATCCATTTCAGGGCGTGTATAGCGGTGAAAACTATCCCCTTCTAATGTTGCAGGCTGGATATTTAATTGGTGAAAAACTTTACGAAATGCTTGGCTAGTTGACGTTGTGCCAGCCCCACTCGAACCGGTGATAGCAATGATTGGGTGCTTTTTAGACATCGTGGACTCCCTGTGCTGCGCTTATAAGCACTATTTTAATCAATAGTGCATGAAGCGGATTAACGGGTGTTAGGGTTGTGAGCCTTATTTGATGGTTTTACGACATGATTATGCTGGAAAACACGCAACTTAATTTATGACAGAAGATGACGTAAAAATGAACCATGGAATAAAAACATCATACAGAAAAACTTCCCTTAGGCATGAAATTAACCGATTCATGCAATTCAGACCAGACTAGCACAATTTCGCCAGAAACTAACTGTCGTTTCACATCGTTAACCTTATCTTGTAGGCTTTTTTCTTGGGAGCCGTAGTCGGTTCCCTCACGCAATACGTAGCTCTCAATCAGGTTTTCCAATGTTTCAGGCTCAAGTTCTTGCCAAGGAATAATCACACTATTTCCTTATCTAAATAAGGGGTTAGCCATTGAGGAATACGGGTTTCTAACCACATTTGTGGTTTTCTTAATGTACCGCTCACAAAGCCGACGTGCCCGCCATGTTCTGTCATTTGGTATTCCACATTGTGGGGTAAAAATGATAAATCAGGAACAACTTCAGGCGCCATAAATGGGTCATCTTTGGCGTGAATAATTAGCGTTGGTTTAGTGATATAAGCTAATTTGGGTAATGCACTGCATTTTTGATAATAATCTGTCGCATCATCAAATCCATGAATACGAGCAGTAATCACATCATCGAACTCACGGATCCGCTTAAGCTGCTTCAATTGTAAGAGGTTTAAGGGTAATGAGCCTGGATAACGGACTAATTTCCGGGTGGCATTGCGTTTCAATCCATTTAGTAAATAACGTTGATAAAACTGAGAAATGCCCTTTTCCATGCGTAAAGAGCAGGCTTCTAACATCAACGGGGCAGAAACTACAACACCCGCATCGACATCGGCATTTTGGCCACTTTCAGCTAAATAGCAGGCTAACATATTGCCACCAAGAGAATAACCGACTGCAGCGGTTGGCGCATCACCGAAGGTTTGTTTTAGCCAACGGAGGAAATAGCGGGCGTCATTTGTTTCACCTGAATGATAAATTCGTTGCTGGCGATTGGGTTCTCCGCTACAACCGCGAAAATGCATAATCACACCCAACCAACCGTGTTTTTGGGCAGCTTCTAGCATTCCGTGGGCATAAGGGCTTTTAAAATTACCTTCTAGACCATGGAAAATTACTAATCGTGGCTTATGCGCTGCTAGCTCGGGTTTTTCACTCCAAGCGAGATCGATAAAATCGCCATCAGGCAATTCAAGCCGCTGCCATATAGGTTTGATTTTCGGTGTTCTACGGAAAATCCTTGGCAGTAATGTTTGGAGATGTGGATTTTTAGCCCAACTTATTGGACGAAAGTTTTCTGACATAGCCTTATTTTTATTTAATGGAGACTCTTGTGAGTCACATAACATACTGTTATTTTTTTGTGATGCAAGTAAACAAATTTGAGTTTGAGGCTAAATTATAAATGACACTGGGGCTGATTTTTTCTCTTTTTACGTTTTTATTCATTGCAGCAGTCACACCCGGCCCTAACAACATGTTGCTAACGTCAAGTGCAGCAAACTACGGTTTTCGCCATACGATTACATTATGCCTTGGTATTATGTTGGGCATGCAATCCATACTTTATCTTTCTGCATTCGGTATTGCTGCACTTTTATTGCTCTATCCTGCGATTCATATCGCCTTAAAAGTCGCCGGAAGTATCTACCTGTTATGGCTAGCATGGAAAACAGCGACGGCAAATTATGCACCACTGAAGACGAATAGCGAAGTTGCGAAAAGCGTTACTTGGTATCAAGGTGGCTTATTACAGTTTTTAAACCCGAAAGCATGGATGATGGGTTTAGGGGCGGTGGGGGGATTTAGCTTACCCGGTGAGTTATTTACCCAATCTATTTTAATGATGAGTATCGCATTTGTGGTGGTTAACTTAGTGGCGGGTTTAATCTGGATGGGGTTTGGTTCATTAATCAGCCTATTTTTGCGTAGCCGCCGTGCTTGGTTTATTTTTAACTGGGTGATGGGGATTTTAACGGCTTTGTGCGTTCCCCTGATTTGGTTGGAATGATTTTCTGATAAAAGTGCAGTTTATATAACCCATAAAAAAGCAGCCAATGGGCTGCTTTTTTGTTTAATCGAATTATTAGTCTAAATCGACGTTCTTAGTTCCGAAAAAATAAGTAAAAATAAAACCGAATAAGTAGGATGTGAATAACCCGCCCACATAAACTAACATTCCAGGGAACACTCCATCAGCTGACGTCATCATTGGGATAGCGACTAAGCCAGAAGGGCCAAAGACGGTATTTAAACCAACCGGTAAACCCATCCAAGCCACTAATCCAACAAAGAAAC
Source organism: Providencia sp. PROV174 (assembly GCF_028480685.1). Taxonomy (NCBI): domain Bacteria; kingdom Pseudomonadati; phylum Pseudomonadota; class Gammaproteobacteria; order Enterobacterales; family Morganellaceae; genus Providencia; species Providencia sp. PROV174. Next base: position 18,986 of record NZ_JAMPOT010000019.1, on the reverse strand, counting down.
CGCCTGCAGCACCACCTAAACATGCGGTGACAAATGGCTTCATCCGCGGAAGGGTGACACCGTAAATAAGTGGTTCACCGACACCTAAGAAACCTGGAATGATAGCCCCGCGAATCTGATTACGTAACACTGAATCTTTTGCGGCTTTAACATACAACGCCATTGCTGCACCCACTTGGCCGCCACCTGCCATCGCTAGGATAGGGAAGAGTGAGTTAAAACCTTGAGTTTCAACGAGTGCCATATATACCGGAACAAAGCCTTGGTGTACGCCAAACATGACTGCAATTAAGAATAGCCCAGCAAGTATGGCAGTTCCGAATGGGTTGCTGCTTAAATGAACAAACAGCCATGACATGCCAGAGAATAACCAGCTACCTATTGGCATGATAAAGATAAACACAGCAGCACCAACAATTAATAAGGTAATTGTTGAGGTTAAAATCATATCAAGGTTCGCTGGGATAATTTTGCGTACCTGTTTTTCAACCCATGCGCCAAAAATACACGCAATCAATACCCCAATAATGTTACCTCTTGGGTCGATAGCCAACCCGAAGAAGCTATTCATGTCAGAATAGAACCCTTTGGCTATTTCAGGGTTATATCCAAGAACAAATAGTGAAGCAATGATGGCACCATTTACTGCGCTACCGCCAAAGGCTTTTTGAGTGTTATAACCAATGAGAATACTTAGAAAGCTAAACAGTCCTTTGCTAAATACTGACATATATAAAATAGTATGTACGAGTAGGGTCTGCTCTTCAGGCTTTGTCGGAAGCCCTGCTGGGAAATAGGTTTGTTTAGCTAGAGTTGCAAAGCCTAATAGTAGGCCGGCAGCAATAAAGCCCGGAATTAACGGTGTAAATATCGTGGCAAATTTGGATAAAAATCGGTGAACGGCACTGGTTTGTTTCTTTTTCAGTTGCTGCTTATTTGCGGAGGCAATGTCGTTTAAATCCTGAGGCTGGGTTGTTGCCTCAAGGCTATCCTCTTCATCGTTATCCAACAATTGGTTCATCAAGTCTGCGGCAGTTTGTGCCTTACCCGGGCCAAGGATCACTTGCAGCTGTTCATCACTCTCAATGACACCAAGCACCCCTGCGATTTGTTTGAGCGCGGCTTTATCCACTAGCTGGTCATTGTTGAGTGTGAGCCGCAAACGGGTCATACAGTTACCCGCTAATTTAATATTACGGCGTCCTCCAACGTGTTGTAGGATCTGCTGTATCATTTCTATTGTTATTTTAGCCATACTATTTATCCCATTAAAATCCGCAAGTTAGGCGGATGAGGCCATATTGAGTGCCGTACGAATAAAACCGTTGTTGTCTAAGAGCAGTTGCCGTGCATCATCGGCATTCAAGCCCGATAGCACCATTAAAATGGCAGTTTTGCAGTGTCGATTACATTGTTGAAGGGCGGTTTCTGCAGTAGTTCGGTCACAGTCGGTCGCTTCCATCACAATTTTTGTTTGTCTTTCAATGAGTTTTGCGTTTGTCGCTTCAACATCAACCATTAAATTACCAAATACCTTTCCGATGCGGATCATTGCCCCAGTGGTGATCATATTGAGCACCAATTTTTGTGCAGTTCCTGCTTTCATGCGTGAAGAACCTGTGACAACTTCTGCACCGACAACGGGGGTGATAGCAATATCTGCGGCATTGGCAATTGGGCTATTTGGGTTACAGCTAATGGCAGCTGTGGTTGCACCAACAGCATTCGCGTATGCTAAAGCCCCTAATACATAAGGTGTTCGACCACTCGCTGCGATACCCACTAACACATCATTATCATTAAATTGGATATCTTTGAGGTCTTGTTCGCCCAGTTCAGGCTTATCTTCTGCATTTTCTACGGCACGGAAGATAGCCTGATGACCACCGGCGATTAAACCAACAACTTGCTCATGGGGCGTTCCATAAGTCGGCGGGCACTCACTCGCATCAAGAATCCCTAAACGGCCAGAGGTTCCTGCTCCTGAGTAAATCAGACGACCGCCTTTTAAAAAGGCTTCTGCGACTTTATCAACCAGTTGGGTAATTTCAGGGAGCACTTTTTCAACCGCTAACGGAACGAGCTTGTCCTCATCATTAATGACCTTTAGCATTTCAGCCGTTGATAGTTGGTCGATATTAGTACTGGCTGCATTACGGCTTTCAGTTACCATTTTGCTTAAGTCGATAGTCATAAAAATTGCTCCTAGATCAGTTATTGGGCTAATATTAAGGAATTATTTATTCCTTATATGTGACTAATATCACGGTGCTATCTATTCTATCTTGTGAATATACAAGAATATTTTGTGATCGATTTTACGGACTAAAGTTACGACCCTTTGAATTATAAGTATTATTTATCAGGTATCAGTGACTTGGTTGAGGAATAATTTATTATTATTTTTTTTATTTATAGGTCTGGCTATTACAACTATTATTAGAGGTCACCATGACATTATTGGACATCATTACCTACTCACTACCGCGATTAGCGGAAAACCAACGCAAAATTGCGCAATTTATCCTTGAAAATCCCGAAAATGTACTGAATTTATCGTCTCAGCAATTAGCAGAAATTTTAGATGTCAGCCAATCTGCCATCGTTAAGTTTAGTCAAAAAGTCGGGGTAAAGGGGTACCCTGCCTTGAAGCTTGCACTTAGTGAGATTATTGGTCGCCAGCAACTGAAAGAGGGAGCCCCTCATTCCGCTTTACATAACCGTATTGCACCTGATGATAACTTGATGGTTGTTGCTCAGAAATTGGCAATGGAGAAAAATCATTCAATCACAGAAACAACAAAGTTAATTGATTTCAGGCAGTTTGAACGCATTGTTGAGCGAATAGACCAATCACAGAGAGTACAGATTGTCGGTATTGGTGGGTCAGGCTTAACTGCAAAAGATTTAAGTTATAAATTACAAAAAATTGGTATCACAACGCTCGTGGAGTCAGACCATCATGTGCAAATTGCTGCGGCACTCACTCTCAATGCCCATGATGTACAAATCGTTATTTCTTTTACAGGGAAGCGTAAAGACATGCTAACAGCAGCGAATATTGCACGTAAGCAAGGGGCATGTGTCATCGCGATTACGCGTGACTGTGATTCACCACTGGGGCAAATTGCTGATTATGTTCTTGAAAGTATCGCGGAGGAAGATGAATGGCGTAGTTCGTCGATTTCATCAAGAACTGCACAAAATACGCTTACTGACCTGATTTTTATGGCGTTATTGCAACGGCGAGAAGCGAAAGCAAAGTCGTTAGTGATGAATGCAAGAGTAGTTATTAATAAATTAGATGAATGATTGATGGCTTGAATCCTCATCGATAACTTTGCAATCAAACCTTATTTGCGTTAAGACTAATATCATAAGTATTTTGATTTTAAAAAGTTAAAAGGGAGTTATTAATGAGAGCACTCATAGTTTATACGGAATTAACCGATGACGACTCCGTGATTAGCCATGCTGTAGCAAGACTCGCTAGTGAACTTAAAGATGAGCACGTAGAAACCGTGATCATTCGTAATTTTGAAGATGGGATGGCATACATTCGATCAAATACCAGTATTGATTGCTTGTTATATGGCCGAGATATGTCAGACAAGCAAGAACAAACTCAGGCACATCAATTAATTACCCAACTTCACCGCAGACAAGAAGATGTTCCTGTTTTTTTATTAAGTGATCGTGAAGAAGCTTTGACGGCATTTGACCGTAAAATGATGGAGCAAGTTGATGAATTTGCTTGGATTTTAGAGGACTCCGCTGATTTTATCGCAGGTCGTGTCCTCGCCGCGATTATCCGCTACCGCGCTAATTTATTGCCCCCTTTGATGAAAAGCTTGATTAAATACAGTGATGTACATGAATATTCATGGGCAGCACCGGGTCATCAGGGCGGTGTTGGGTTCACCAAAACCCCCGCGGGTCGCATATATCATGATTTCTTTGGAGAAAACTTGTTTCGTACCGATATTGGTATCGAGCGAGTTGCCGTGGGGTCACTGTTAGACCATACCGGCGCATTTGGTGAATGTGAAAGAAATGCCGCCCGTATTTTTGGTGCTGACCAATCTTATTCAGTGGTCGTGGGAACATCAGGTTCGAACCGAACTATTATGCAAGCTTGTATGACAGATGATGACGTTGTTGTCATTGACCGTAACTGCCACAAATCTATTGAGCAAGGTTTGATTTTAACCGGAGCAAAACCGGTTTATATGACGCCAAGCCGAAATCGTTATGGCATTATTGGCCCGATTTACCCTCAAGAAATGACACCAGAAGCGATTACTGAAAAAATCGCTAAAAACCCATTAACTTCGGATAAAATAGGCAAACGCCCTGTATATAGTGTGGTAACCAACTGTACTTACGATGGCGTGTGCTATCACGCACGTAAAGTTCAAGATTTGCTAGATGAATCATTGGATAGGATTCATTTTGATGAGGCATGGTACGGCTACGCGCGCTTTAACCCTATCTATCGTGACCACTTTGCGATGCGTGATGACCCTAGAAAAGACGATGAGCCGACCGTTTTCGCGACTCACTCTACGCATAAATTATTGAATGCACTTTCACAAGCTTCATTTATCCACGTTCGAAATGGCCGTAATGCGATTGATTTTAATCGTTTTAACCAAGCTTATCATATGCATGCGACCACTTCGCCGCTATATGCAATTTGTGCCTCGAATGATATTGCCGCAGACATGATGGACGGCAACAGCGGGCGTTCACTCACTGATGAAGTTATCCGTGAAGCCATCGACTTCCGCCAATCACTGGGTTACCTATACAAAGAATTTATCAATGATGATGAGTGGTTTTTCAAACCATGGAATCAAGAAATGGTGAAAGACCCAGCAACAGGTAAACGCTATGCATTTGAAGATGCCCCTGTTGAACTGTTGATGAAAGAGCAAAGCTGCTGGGTGATGAATCCTGAAGATAAATGGCATGGTTTTAAAGATATCCCTGAAAATTGGGCGATGCTTGACCCAATTAAGGTAAGTATCTTGTCGCCGGGGATGGGAGATGACGGTAAATTACTGGATAGCGGAGTTCCTGCTGCTTTAGTCACAGCTTGGTTAAATCATTATGGTATTGTGCCAACCCGTACGACCGATTTCCAAATTATGTTCTTGTTTTCGATGGGAATTACGAAAGGAAAATGGGGGACATTGGTCAATGCGCTGCTGTCGTTTAAGCGCCACTATGACAATAATACGGCACTGAAAAAGGTATTGCCTGAAGTTGTTGAAGCGGCTCCTGAGATCTATAGTGAGATGGGGCTACGTGATTTAGGGAATAAAATGTTTGTGTATCTACAAAAAAATAACCCTGGAGGTCAACTAAATCAGGCTTATGAGCAACTCCCTACCGTGATGATGAGCCCACGCGATGCCTATCAAGAAATTGTTGCTAACCGTGTTGAGTCGGTTCCTTTAGATAAACTCGCCGGGCGTATTGCTGCTAACTCGATTATTCCCTATCCACCGGGTATCCCAATGTTGTTATCGGGGGAAAGCTTTGGCGATAAAAATAGCCCACATATCGGCTATTTACATAGTCTTCAAGCATGGGATAGCGAATTCCCTGGTTTTGAACACGAAACCGAAGGTACTGAAATTATTGATGGCCAGTATTATGTGATGTGTGTGAAAAACTAAAATGCACAAAGATTGAGTTCCCCCGAGTCAGTCGGGGGATCACTTAACAGATTAGGCGGTCACTTTTTGTTTTTTATTCATAAAATCTTTGTAATACATCACGTTATTAATTTCATCTTGCAAACGAGGGTCATTATTAACTTCCCAAATATCAACGGACTGTTGAAGATTCAACCAATAATCTTTACTGGTGTTAAACGCTTTTGCCAGTTTGAATGCCAAATCGATTGATAATTTACGGTTATTATTAACAAGGGCACTAATCGTGTTTCTATGGACGCCTAATAACTCGGATAACTCATTGATCTTTAGCCCTGTTGGCTCTAGATATTCATAAAGCAACACATCGCCGACACTGGCTGGCTTTCTCGTCGCTTGCATGGTTTTCTCCTTTCTATTTTTAATATCTTAAACTTAGAAAACTACTGTTAACTTTCTAAGGTTTAGATATCTTTATGTGGATCTAGGTATAAATTTTTAATCCCATTTTCCCAGATAAAAATTAAACGGTATTGGCTATTTACTCTTATGGAATAACAATGGGCCAACGGTGGATTCAGTTTCTTTAACCTGTTCCCCGGCGGGCTTCTTATGTCATTTAACATCACAGCCGCATTTAACATATCTAGTTTTCGGGCAAGTGTTGAGCTGATATCTTAAGGAATGGCTTTGTAAGCCGTGCCATATTTATAAAATAGCGCTAAATAGCTGTCTCTAAATTGCAATCTACAGTCATCATCATTTTGATTCATTTTCCCTCCCTGAAAATGTGAATAGTATAAATGACGGTGTACGCACGATAGCATAGCAAACAGATGTGCATAATAGCACTGTGCTCGAGTGCATGTTGCTAATAATAGATAAAGAGATATCGGTAGGGATTATGAATGCAATATTCTAAAGGATAAAAAAATAGCGCCTGTCTTATGATGAAGTTTCAAGCGCTATATTATAGGGTTATTTATTTTATGAATGTCTAGATTGCGTCAAACTCACTGGTCATGGTTTCTAACTGCTCTTGCAATTCCATCCACTCCATTTCCACATCTTCAAGCGCTGCTTTGTGTTCAGTTTGTTTTTTCAAACATTCCGTCAATTCGGCTTTTTTATCTTGTTCATAGATGGCTGCATCAGAAAGTTTTGCTTCAAGCTCATTCAGGGCATGAGAGTGCTTATCCATCTGCTTTTCTAGTTCCGTAATTTTTTTACGGATAGGCTGAGTTAACTGACGAAATTCAGCTTCACGACGCTTTTGATCTTTTCTATCTTGTGCCGTCACCGTTGCAGCAGCGGCTGGCTTATCTTTCTCTTGTTGATCACGCGCTTGCTGTAATTCGAGCTTATTTTGCTCAGCTAGCCATTGTTGGTAATCTTCTAAATCACCATCAAACTGCTCTACAGAACCGCCGTGGACTAAATACAGTTCATCGGTCGTGGTACGCAATAAATGCCTATCATGGGAAACGACAACTAAAGCGCCTTCGAAGGCCATTAAGGCTTCAGTAAGCGCTTGGCGCATATCTAAGTCCAAGTGGTTGGTTGGCTCATCGAGCAGCAGTAAATTAGGGCGTTGCCAGACGATTAAAGCGAGAACTAAGCGCGCTTTTTCCCCACCAGAAAAACGGCCGCTTGGGTCAGTAACTTGGTCACCTTTAAAACCGAAACCACCTAAATAGTCACGTAATTGTTGCTCAGTTTGCTCAGGGGCAAGGCGAGCAAGATGCTGCAAAGGGGATTCTTCAGGGTGCAAATATTCTAATTGGTGCTGGGCGAAATAACCAAGTTTAATCCCTTTTGCGAGGGAAATTTCTCCCTGTAATGGTGGTAAGTCGCCAGCTAACATTTTGATTAAAGTGGATTTACCTGCACCGTTACGCCCGAGTAGCCCAATGCGTGACCCCGGGACTAAGTTCAGCTTGATGGATTGTAATATGACCTTTTCACCGTAGCCTGCGCTGACTTTTTCCATTTTTAATAATGGATTCGGTAAGCTTTCTGGTTTGCGGAATGAAAAATGGAATGGGTTATCCACATGAGCCGGTGCGACCATTTCCATTTTTTCAAGCATCTTAATGCGGCTTTGTGCTTGTTTGGCTTTGGTGGCTTGTACTCTAAAGCGGTCAATATAGCTTTGTAAATGTGCTGCTTTGGCTTGTTGGCTCTCATACAACGCTTGCTGCTGGGCGAGTTTTGTCGCACGTTGGCGCTCAAAAGAAGAATAGTTACCCGTATATTCGAACATGGTTTCTTGTTCGATATGCAGCACTTTATCAATAATCGGGTCGAGGAAATCCCTATCATGGGAAATCAAAATCAGGGTGCCTTGGTAGCTTTTTAACCACTTTTCTAACCAAATGACCGCGTCTAAATCAAGGTGGTTGGTTGGCTCATCGAGTAACAACAGGTCAGAACGGCAAAGTAGTGCCTGCGCGAGGTTCAAACGCATCCGCCATCCACCCGAAAATGATTTTACTGGGGAATCTAGCTGTGCTTGGCTGAAACCTAAGCCATGTAGCAAACTGGAGGCGCGAGAACGAATGGTCCATGCATCAATGGCATCAAGTTGCCCATGTACTACTGCGATGGCATGGCCATCATTTTTTTCATTAGCTTGCTGAAGTTTTTGTTCTAAGGCTCGGAACTCGCGATCACCGTCAATCACATATTCAAGAGCGGGGACATCAAGGGCAGGGGTTTCTTGGTTCACCCATGCCATAGACCAATTGCTTGGAAAGGTTGCAGAACCTGCTTCAGCTTGTAATTCGCCTTTTAATAATGCAAGAAGTGTCGATTTACCGCAGCCGTTTTTACCCACTAAACCAACTTTTTGGCCGGGGTTAATAGTCGCAGTGGCATTGTCCAGTAGGACACGAACACCTCGGCGAATTTGGAGTGAAGAGAAAACAATCATAGCAACCGTCTATTAAAAATATGTTAAATTACCAACGTATATACTCTAAATATTTCACGGTGCTGTTAGGCGACAAGCAAATGAGTCGCTAGGAGCCTACTTAAGTAGGTGACTAGTGCGAATGCGCGTAGTCAACAACACAGCAACGTGAAGTATGACGAGTATAGCAGGCTGCATGGTAACGGAAAATGTTCCGTCTGACACGCCTTTGAGGAGGGAAAGATGTCAAATACACCGAAAGTGCTGGTGGTCTACGCTCACCCGGACCCCGATGAATCGATGGCTAATAAGGCGTTATTGGGGGCAGTGCGTGATTTTGACCATGTGACTGTGCACGATTTATACGCAATTTATCCAGATTATTTTATTGATGTTACTGCGGAACAAAAATTATTGTGCCAGCACGATATCATTGTTTTTCAGCACCCTCTCTATACTTATAGTTGCCCTGCTTTATTGAAAGAGTGGTTTGACCGCGTGTTAACTCGCCGTTTTGCAACCGAAGCAGGGTACCAAAAATTAAAAGGCAAATATTGGCGCTCAGTGATCACGACGGGGGAGCCTATCCACGCTTATCAACATGATGGGTATAATCATTACCCACTTACAGAAATACTTCGCCCATTTGAATTGACCGCATTAATGTGTGATATGCAATGGTTAGAACCAACCATCATTTATGCAGCACGTCGGCAGTCGAAAGAACGCTTTGAACAGCTTATTGATGACTACCGCCAATGGATGCAGCAACCGCTAGGTGCGGGAGGGTTATCCTGATGTCAGAATTGGGGCTATTTGAATCCGTTATCATCTTCCTCTGCGCCGGGGTTGTCATGGTACCTATTGCACAAAAAATCCGCTTAGGTGCTGTGCTCGGGTATTTGCTTGCTGGGATCATGATTGGGCCATTTGTTTTCGGTTTTATTCGTAATGTTGATGATATTTTACACTTCTCCGAAATGGGGGTGGTGTTCCTAATGTTTCTCATTGGGTTAGAGCTGAAACCTTCTAAATTATGGGAACTTAGGCGCTCGATTTTCGGTGTGGGTACGCTTCAAGTGGTTGTGACTGCGGCTATCATGGCATCTCTGTTATTTTTAGCCCAATTCTCTTGGCAAGCCGCCATTGTCGGTGGGTTAGGAATGGCAATGTCATCAACGGCAATGGCACTTCAGTTGATGAATGAAAAAGGGATGTCCAACAAAGAAAGCGGGCAACTCGGTTTCTCTGTTTTGTTATTTCAAGATATGGCCGTTATCCCGATTATGGCGCTGATCCCACTGTTAGCCGGGGATTCCGCAACCAGTGATTGGCAAAAGATTGGCTTGAAGATAGTCGCGTTCGCAGGCTTATGGGTCGTTGGCCGCTATTTATTGCGCCCGATGTTCAGGCTTGCTGCTAAATCTGGTGTTCATGAAATTTTTACGGCTGCAGCCTTATTGGTGGTATTAGGTTCTGCACTCATTATGGAAAGCCTTGGGTTTTCTATGGCTTTGGGAACCTTTATGGCAGGGGTCATGTTAGCAGAAACAGAATTCCGTCATGAATTGGAAATTAATATCGAACCATTTAAAGGTCTGCTGCTAGGGCTATTTTTTATCTCAGTCGGTATGTCGTTAAATTTAGATATATTGTGGGCTTACTTACCACAGGTATTGATTGCTGTTGCCGCATTAGTCGCTGTCAAAGCGTTAGTGCTTTACGGCCTGAGTTTAGCAGCTAGGCTTAGAAATGGTGCGAGAGCGCAATTTTCTGGTGTACTTAGCCAAGGTGGCGAATTTGCATTTGTAATCTATGCGACTGCCTTTGGTGCAAGTGTAATTAATGAACGGCAAATGGATTTATTGCTGGTGGTTGTCACGCTTTCGATGATGACCACTCCACTTGTGATGCAGCTGATAGATGCCTATTTGAACTACCGTTATAATCAACAGCCGGCCTCGAGTGAAAAACCGTTTGTAGAGGATAATGACCCGCATGTTATTTTGGTCGGTTTTGGCCGCATGGGGCAGGTGGTTGGCCGCTTATTAATGGCTAATAAAGTTAAAATTACAGTATTAGAACAAGATGTTACGGCGATTAGTACCATGCGCCGCTATGGTTATACAGTATATTACGGCGATGCACGTGAACTGCAATTATTGCGCTCAGCAGGCGCTGATAAAGCCAAATCTATCGTCATTACCAGTGATGTCCCTGAAGAAGTGATGGAAATTGTGCAAATTTGCCAAGAAAACTTCCCTAACTTGCATATTATTGCACGTGCTAAAGGTCGTCTTGAGGCTCATGAACTATTGCAATGTGGCGTGACTGACTTTAGCCGTGAAACATTCTCGAGTGCGCTTGAACTTGGTAGCAAGGCTTTAGTCAGTACGGGGATGCACCCTCATAAAGCTTATCGTGCCAAGCAGCATTTCCGCCGTTTAGACATGAAAATGCTCAGGGATATCTACCCTGAAAATGAAAATAGTGATAGCGGGCAAATTTCACGCATTAAAGAGGCACGCCGTGAACTTAATGAACTCTTTGAGAAAGAAATGCAAAGAGAGCATCGCCAGCCTCATAGTTGGAATAATGAACAGTAAGGGTTAGAAATGGCTTCAATACGTAAACGCTTTATTGCCGGGGCGACTTGCCCTAAGTGTAAGTCACAGGACACATTAATGATGTGGCGTGAAGATAAAATTGATGTCGTCGAGTGTGTCAATTGCGGCGATCAACAACGCCAAGCAGGGGATGAAGCAACTGGCCATGTCAGGCAAAAAGAGCAGGTTATTGGAATTTTTACACCTGAATAATAGAAATTTGTCAATTCTCAATACATCATCATAGTTTTTCGGTACAATTGGCAAAAATTTTCCCCTTACGGGTAGTAGGAGATGTCATGAAAGTAGCAAAAGACTTGGTGGTCAGCTTGGCTTATCAAGTAAGAACAGAAGACGGTGTTTTAGTTGATGAATCACCAGCAAGCGCACCAATGGACTATTTGCATGGTCGTGGGTCTTTAATTTCAGGTTTAGAAAAAGCATTAGAAGGTCGTTCTGTGGGCGAAAACTTCGATGTTGAAGTCGCTTCAGACGATGCATATGGCCAATACGATGACAACTTAGTTCAACGTGTTCCTAAAGATGTATTTATGGGCGTTGATGAGCTAGAAGTGGGTATGCGTTTCTTAGCTGACACTGACATGGGCCCAGTTCCTGTCGAAATCACTGGTATTGAAGGTGATGAAGTTATCGTTGACGGTAACCACATGTTAGCAGGCCAAAACCTGAAATTTAATGTTGAAGTCATGGCTATCCGTGAAGCAACAGAAGAAGAAATTGCACATGGACACGTCCATGGTGCAGGCGGTCACGACCATGACCACGACCACGAAGGTGGTTGCTGTGGCGGTGGCGGTCATAGCCACGGTTCAGAAGGCGGTTGCTGTGGTGGCGGCGAAGGTCACGGACACGGCCACGGCCACAAACAAGGCGGCTGCGGCTGCCACTAATACCTTGTATTAGTGTTTGTAAAAAAGGAAGCGAAAGCTTCCTTTTTTGTATTTGAAATCAAGAGTTTTATATTTGAAATCAATAGTGTGGCGGCGGTGTTTCTTCTTCAGGCCTTGCTAAGTGAGAATCTTGGGATGATTTCAGTCTTTCAGCCACAATGCGTAAATGCTCTTGAAGGCGGCTCATTTGCATTTGCTGGTCAGTAATAACCTGGTTAAGTTGTTCAATCGCCAGTTCTTGAAAGGCAACTTTACTTTCTAAAAGTTCTAAGCGTCGTTCAAATGAGTCCATATTCGACTCTCCTTAAGCGTTTATATCGTAATTAAACCATCATAATAACTGAACATTACAAATCAATAGATAAGTTTTAGTTAAAGATATAGGCGACGAAACGACTTTTTGTTAATGTGGTCTCAGTAGTTATTATATTTTTTTAATACTCAATGGGGCAACGGGATCTAAACTTAAAGAGCCCTACCCATAAAACGAATAGTTCGCTATTCGAATATAATCGAATAAAAGTTATCGGAGACTAGGATGAAATCACTGTTTAAGGCAAGCCTTTTAGCAACTACGCTAGCATTTACTTTTGCTGCTCCGCAAGTGATGGCAGCGGAAGCCAAAGCACAAAGCAGCGCATTCAAAAACGCAGAAGAGCGTAATGCATATGCACTGGGTGCGTCTTTAGGCCGCTACATGCAGAATTCTTTAGAAGAGCAAAAAACAATTGGTATTAACTTGGACAAAGCGCAATTGCTTGCTGGTGTCCAAGATGCATTTAACGGCAAAAGCAAAATGACCGATGCAGAAGTTGAGGAAACATTGCGTCAGTTTGAAGGTCAAGTCAAAGAAGCTGCAGACAAAAAAATGAAAGATGAATCAGCAGCGAATGAGAAAAAAGGTGCTGAGTACCGTGAAAAATACGCGAAAGAAAAAGGCGTTGTAAAAACTAAATCAGGCCTGCTGTATAAAATTGAAAAAGACGGTACAGGTGCTAAACCTAAAGCAGACGAAACTGTAGTCGTTCACTACAAAGGTTCTCTGATTGATGGCACTGAATTCGATAGCTCATATTCACGTAACGAGCCACTGACTATCCCATTAAACTCAGTAATTAAAGGCTGGACTGAAGGTTTAGTGAACCTGAAAAAAGGCGGTAAAATGCAGTTAGTGATCCCTGCTGACTTAGCTTACGGCGAAAATGGTGTGCCGGGTATCCCTGCAAATTCAACATTAGTCTTTGATGTTGAATTATTAGATATCAAACCTGCTGCTAAATAAGTATTCATTAAGCATCAGCTAAGTGTATTTTGAAGCCCAACGCATTCATGCCTTGGGCTTTTTTGTATTTCTCATCAAAAAAATTCTCAAATTGTTTAAAACTTGTGATAAAACAGACTGTCTTGCATTCATTCGCTTGACGGCAACGCCGTGGAGTTTTAACTTCAGAAGACTCTATTTTATTTTTTATCATCACAATTGTTGGCTACGAACAAAGTAATGAAGGCCAAATAGTCGAATAATGAACGCCTTTTTAGTCAACAGGATGAGTTTTTTACATTAGAAGGATGATGTTGAAATGTCTGATTCTATACAATCACACGACCTCAGCGATATTAACATATTGGATAACCAACCCTTTTCTGAGACAGACCATGAGATTTTAAAATCGTATGAAGCTGCGGTGGATGGTCTGGCAATGCTAATCGGTGGGCACTGTGAAATTGTTCTTCACTCTTTAGAAGACCTAAACTGCTCTGCAGTCAGAATCGCAAATGGTCAGCACACTGGGCGTAAAATAGGCTCACCGATTACAGACCTAGCGTTGAGAATGCTGCACGATATGGCAGACGAAGAATCGAATGTCTCGAAAGCTTATTTTACGAAAGCGAAAAGCGGTGATTTAATGAAATCCGTGACTATTGCGATTCGTAACCGTAAGCAACGTGTGATTGGCTTACTATGTATCAATATGAACTTAGATGTGCCGTTCTCTGAAATTATTCAATCGTTTGTTCCAGAAACTAAACAAGAAGTCACTTCAGATGTGAACTTTGCCTCTTCAGTTGATGACCTTGTCGCGCAAACATTGGAATATACGATTGAAGAAGTCGGTGGTGACCGTAATGTCTCGAATAACGCAAAAAATAAGCAAGTAGTTCTTAACCTATACGAAAAAGGTATTTTTGATATTAAAGACGCCATCAACCAAGTTGCTGACCGCCTGAACATCTCTAAACACACGGTTTACTTATACATTCGTCAATTCAAGAGCGGTGAATGAGTAATACAAATTCGCTAACCTACTGCTTAGTTGTGACAGGTCCTGCTTACGGTACACAACAAGCAGCGAGTGCGTATCAATTTGCAAAAGCCCTTCTTGAAGAAGGGCATATATTGAAAACACTATTTTTTTATCGTGAAGGTGTTTTCAATGCGAATCAGCTTACTTCACCGGCAACAGATGAATTCAATTTAGTTTCAGCTTGGCAGGAATTGGCAAAACAATCTGGATGTGAAATGCATATCTGTGTTTCCGCAGCTTTGCGCCGAGGGGTTGTTGACCAAGAACAAGCGCAAAGTTTATCACTTCCAACAGCCAACCTTGCTGAGGGCTTTATAATGAGTGGGTTAGGAAGCCTTGCGGAAGCGATGATAATCACAGACCGGACAATTCAATTCTAGGAACAGCTCAATACAAGGTATCGTGTGAAAAAAATAGCGTTTGTCTTTACAACCATGCCCCATGGAAATGCCAGTGGTCGAGAAGGGCTAGATGCATTATTAGCAACTTCAGCACTGACAGAAGACATTCAGGTGTTTTTTCTCTCTGATGGCGTCTATCAGCTTCTAGCAAACCAACACCCTGCCGAAGTGCTTGCTCGGGATTACATCGCAACATTTAAAATATTGCCATTATATGACATTGAAAAAATTTATCTCTGCGGCTCTTCATTACAAGAACGAGGGTTAGGGGAAAATACCAAATGGGTCGTGACGCCAACAATTCTCAACAAGAAAGAGATCAGAGCGAGAATAGCTGAATGTGATGTGGTGCTTAATTTTTGATCGATTGTGCGAATTTTGAGCTTGGGTTAAGTTTTGATCTATAGTAGGATCTTTTCTATGCTGTATACATTAGCAACATCTCCATTTAAATGTGATTTTTCTGCGATGCTAGGCTTTATTACGGCGGAAGACGTAGTTTTACTGATGCAAGATGGCGTGGTTGCGGCAGTCGCACAGTCACCTTTTCTTATTGCATTACAAAAAACAGGTGCGCAGTTGTACGCTTTGGATGCCGACATCAATGCTCGCGGGTTGCAAAATACCCTCTCAACCGCAGTTTCTGTAATCACATATCAAGGTTTTGTGAAGCTAACAGAAGTCCAAAAACAACATTTTGCCATATAAAGGCACTAAAAGTTGTATATTTCTTGACACCTGAGCCAGTCAGCAATAAAATTTCGCGTCCTCGTGTATCGTCATGTTGGCGAACGAGGTCAAAATCCGTGTTTACGAAGCAATAAAACCAGGAGCTTTTTTAATAATGGCAACTATTAATCAGCTGGTACGCAAATCTCGTAGCTCGAAAGTTGTTAAAAGCAACGTTCCAGCACTGGAAGCTTGCCCGCAAAAACGTGGCGTATGTACTCGTGTATATACTACCACTCCTAAGAAACCAAACTCAGCATTACGTAAAGTATGCCGTGTTCGTTTAACTAATGGTTTCGAAGTTTCTTCCTACATCGGTGGTGAAGGCCACAACTTGCAGGAGCACTCCGTTATCCTTATCCGTGGTGGTCGTGTTAAAGACTTACCAGGTGTGCGTTATCACACCGTTCGCGGCGCACTGGACTGTTCTGGTGTTAAAGACCGTAAGCAAGCTCGTTCTAAATACGGCGCGAAAAAACCTAAGGCTTAATGGATTTCCGTTAAGTAAGGCCAAACATTTTAATCTTAATGTCAAAATACTCTCGTAGAGTTTTGGACAAACCTGAATTAACAACGGAGTCATATCCATGCCACGTCGTCGCGTAATAGGTCAACGTAAAATTCTTCCAGATCCTAAGTTCGGATCAGAATTACTGGCCAAGTTTGTAAATATCCTGATGGTAGACGGGAAAAAATCTACTGCTGAAGCAATCGTATATAACGCACTTGAAACCCTTGCTCAGCGTTCTGGTAAAACTGAACTTGATGCATTCGAATTAGCACTAGATAACGTGCGTCCGACTGTGGAAGTTAAATCACGCCGTGTTGGTGGTTCAACTTACCAAGTTCCAGTTGAAGTTCGCCCGGTTCGTCGTAATGCCCTGGCAATGCGTTGGATCGTTGATGCTGCTCGTAAACGCGGTGATAAATCTATGGCGCTTCGCCTGGCAAATGAATTATCAGACGCTGCTGAGAACAAAGGTTCCGCTGTTAAGAAACGTGAAGACGTTCACCGTATGGCAGAAGCTAACAAGGCGTTCGCACACTACCGTTGGTAATTTCTTACCCGCATTAGTGATGTATCTCAGGGTAGCCATTTGCTACCCTTTATATGAAGCATTGAACGCCCACGAGAGAGGAAAAAATGGCCCGTCAAACGCCCATAGCACGTTATCGTAATATCGGTATCAGTGCACACATCGACGCCGGTAAAACCACAACTTCTGAACGTATTCTGTTCTATACTGGTGTAAACCATAAAATTGGTGAAACTCACGAAGGTTCTGCAACAATGGACTGGATGGAGCAGGAGCAAGAGCGTGGTATTACTATCACATCTGCAGCGACTACTGCATTCTGGTCTGGTATGGCAAAACAGTATGAGCCACACCGTATCAACATCATCGACACCCCGGGACACGTTGACTTCACCATCGAAGTAGAACGTTCTATGCGTGTTCTTGATGGCGCAGTAATGGTTTACTGTGCGGTTGGTGGTGTTCAGCCACAGTCTGAAACTGTATGGCGTCAGGCTAACAAATATAAAGTTCCACGTATCGCGTTCGTTAATAAAATGGACCGTATGGGTGCGAACTTCTTACGTGTTGTTGAGCAATTAAAATCACGTTTAGCTGCTAACGCAGTTCCACTGCAATTACCAGTCGGCGCAGAAGAGTCATTCACTGGTGTTGTTGACTTGCTGAAAATGAAAGCAATCAAGTGGAGCGACGAAGACCAGGGCGTTACCTTCGAATACGAAGATATCCCTGCGAACATGCAAGAAGCTGCTGAAGAGTGGCACAACAACCTGATCGAAACCGCAGCAGAAGCATCAGAAGAACTGATGGAAAAATATCTGGGCGGTGAAGAACTGACTGAAGCAGAAATTAAAGCTGCATTACGTCAACGTGTTCTTGCAAGCGAAATTATCCTGGTTACCTGTGGTTCTGCGTTTAAGAACAAAGGTGTTCAGGCGATGCTGGATGCAGTTGTTGATTACTTACCTGCGCCAACAGATGTACCTGCAATCAATGGTATTCTGGACGACGGTAAAGACACTCCTGCTGAGCGTCACGCAAGTGATGATGAACCATTCTCATCATTAGCATTTAAAATTGCAACCGACCCATTCGTTGGTAACTTAACGTTCTTCCGTGTTTACTCTGGTGTTGTTAATTCAGGTGACACAGTTCTGAACGCAGTGAAATCGAAGAAAGAACGTTTTGGCCGTATCGTACAGATGCACGCTAACAAACGTGAAGAGATTAAAGAAGTTCGCGCTGGTGACATCGCGGCTGCAATCGGTCTGAAAGATGTAACTACAGGTGATACTTTATGTGCGGTTGATGCACCAATCATCCTGGAGCGTATGGAATTCCCAGAGCCAGTAATCTCTGTTGCAATCGAACCAAAAACTAAAGCTGACCAAGAAAAAATGGGTATCGCATTAGGCCGTTTGGCTCAAGAAGACCCATCATTCCGCGTATCAAGTGATGAAGAGACTAATCAGACTATCATCGCTGGTATGGGTGAATTGCACTTGGACGTTCTGGTTGACCGTATGCGTCGTGAGTTTAAAGTTGAAGCGAACGTTGGTAAACCTCAAGTTGCTTACCGTGAAGCAATCACTATGAAAGTGACTGATATCGAAGGTAAACACGCGAAACAGTCTGGTGGTCGTGGTCAGTATGGTCATGTCGTTATCGATATGTTCCCACTGAACAAAAACGATAAAGACGGCGTTCAAATGGATTACGAATTTGCCAACGATATCAAAGGTGGTGTAATTCCTACTGAATACATCCCTGCGGTTGACAAAGGTATCCAAGAACAGCTGAAATCTGGTCCATTAGCTGGTTACCCGGTTGTTAACATGGGTGTTCGTTTACATTTCGGTTCTTACCATGATGTTGACTCCTCTGAATTGGCGTTTAAACTTGCGGCTTCAATCGCGTTTAAAGATGGCTTCAAAAAAGCTAAACCAGTTCTGCTTGAGCCAATCATGAAAGTTGAAGTGGAAACACCAGAAGACTACATGGGTGATGTTATTGGTGACCTGAACCGTCGTCGTGGTATGATTGAAGGTATGGATGACCTGCCTACTGGTAAAGTCGTTCGTGCACAAGTACCATTGTCAGAAATGTTCGGTTATGCTACTGACCTGCGTTCTCAGACACAAGGTCGTGCTTCATACTCTATGGAGTTCCTGAAGTACAATGAAGCACCAAACAACGTTGCACAAGCTGTAATCGAAGCTCGTAACGCTAAATAATCGATTTTTATCGGTTAACAACTTTAATTTAAGTTCCTTCTTTATCGTGAAGAGGGAACTCCATAAGGAATAGAGTCGTGTCTAAAGAAAAATTTGAACGTTCAAAACCGCACGTTAACGTTGGTACTATCGGCCACGTTGACCACGGTAAAACTACTCTGACAGCAGCTATCACTACTGTTCTGGCA
>NZ_JAMPOT010000018.1:0-1894 GCF_028480685.1 Providencia sp. PROV174 | reverse complement strand
AAAAGTGGCGTTAGAAGCTGAACTGGCCGCGGCGAAAAAACAGCTAGCCGAGCACCAAGCCACGCAAAATGCGTTGTCAAAACAGTTCACGAGCAGCGAAAAACAGCAGGCCGACTTGCAGGCGAAACTCCGTCAACAAGAGCAAGATCACGCCGCAGCTCAGGCTCAACTGAAGCAAGCGAATGCGGATTTGCAGAAGCTGAAAAATGAAGTTGAAACAAAAACTGCTTTAATGAATCAAGCCAGCGATCAGCAAGTTAAAGCACTGACGGCGGATTTAAACAAACAACTCGCGTTGCTGAAGCAAAAAGAAGACGGGCTGAAGAAAGCGGAAACGGAAAGCCAAACCACCCGCGACGCCTTAGCCAAACAGCAAGCGGATGCGAAAGTGTTAGCCGAGAAAAACCAACAGCTAACAGCCCAGCTACAGCAAAAAGCGCAACAAGCGGATAAAATCCAAGCGTCATTAGCGGAGCAAACCGCGAAAGCGGCTGAGAAAGTGGCGTTAGAAACCGAACTAGCCGCGGCGAAAAAACAGTTAGCCGAGCAGCAAGCCGCGCAAAATGCATTGTCAAAACAGTTCACGAGCAGTGAAAAACAGCAGGCGGACTTGCAGGCAAAACTCAGCCAGCAAGAGCAGAATTATGCCACCGCACAGGCGCAGCTGAAGCAAGCCAACGCAGACCTGTTGAAGTTACAAAAAGATTTTGAAAAACAAACAGCGCTAATAGGGCAAGCAAGTGACAAGCAAGTTAAAGAGCTAACAATAGACTTAAATAAACAGATTGCCCTATTGAAGCAAAAAGAATCAGCTTTAGCTAAGTTAGAATCTGAGAAAAAATCAATTAATGATGCCCTTACTGCCCAAGAAAATGAGAAGAGAAAACTTGAGCAGCAAAATCAGCAATTTGTTAAGCAAACTAAGTCTCAAGAAGACAAAATTAGCAAACTTGAAAGTGATATAGCGGCTAAAACAAAGAAACAGTCTGAGGTTGAGCAAAAACTGGCAGACACAAATAAGCTTTTTGGTGATTTAAAAACGACTTCTCAGAAGGAATTAGCATTAGCACAAGAGAAATTGAAAAAATTACAAACAGAGTTAGATTCGCGTAAATCCATTTCGAGTGATGAAACTTTAAAATCACAAATTATGGAGTTGAATCGACTGATAACTCAACTACAAGATGAAAATGATGCATTAAAAGCGAGAAGTGGATCAAAACCGAATACAAGTTTGGCAGGGCGAGTTCCGCCTAGCAAAGATTTAAAAGCGATCGCCGCAGAAAATGCGAAGAAAAACCAAAAGATTATTGAACAAATTACTGCTCAAAAATACAGTAAGCTCGATAACAACACTTACTATAAAATCATGCAAGCAGGCTCACCGATAAAAGACGTCAAAAATAAAGATGTGACTTTTATTATGAGAGAGCAATTAACAGATGGTAAGGTTACAGTATTGTACACCGATCAAAACCCTGTCACATTGCCTTATAATCAGTTACCTGCACCACTAAATTCCTTTGTAGAACGCGCAGGGGAAGGGGGAATGGTTAAAGTCTATATTAAACCTGAAGGTGGATATGGCGTTGAAGGTATACCTGGTGAAGTACCACCAAACTCAATGTCAATTATTGATCTAAAAATAATCAAAGCAAAATAATATAGTTTTATTTAAGTTTCTCTTAAAGGTAATTTGTCACTAAAGGCAGATTACCTTTTTTATGATGCATTATTCTGAAAGAAGTATAAGAAGTATAAGAAGTATAAGAAGTATAAGAAGTATAAGAAGTATAAGAAGTATAAGAAGTATAAGAAGTATAAGAAGTATAAGAAGTATAAGAAGTATAAGAAGTATAAGAAGTATAAGAAGTATAAGAAGTATAATAAGTTT
>NZ_JAMPOT010000017.1:0-263048 GCF_028480685.1 Providencia sp. PROV174 | reverse complement strand
AAGTATAAGAAGTATAAGAAGTATAAGAAGTATAAGAAGTATAAGAAGTATAAGAAGTATAAGAAGTATAAGAAGTATAAGAAGTATAAGAAGTATAAGAAGTATAAGAAGTATAAGAAGTATAAGAAGTTTAGGTGAATACTTAAAAGGAGGAGAGCTGCTTGCCGTTCTGCCAGATTATAGTTAAAGCCTAAACTTCTATAACTGACAGGGCATGAGTTCGAATATTACTGAGCGGTTAAGCTGCTATTCTTGACCGACTCGGAGTGTATCCAAATCGTTTTCGATAAGTTTGAGTGAAGTAGGATTGACTTGAAAAGCCTGCTTCCATTGAAATTTCAACAATGCTCATTGTCGTGTTAATTAATAACTGGTGTGCATACATAATACGTTTTTCACTTATCCATGAACGTGGTGATGTTGCATAAACGGTATTGAACAGTTCTTTAAACGTTGTTAACCCCATCCCAAAAGTACGCGCAAACTCACTTAGTCTCCACTCTTTAAGATAATTGTTTTCCATAAATAATTGTAAGCGCTCTACTTGACGACTACTCAGCTGTCTAAAATTAGATAACAGTAATGCACCTTGTTCACTGTAGCTTAGCAATAATAATAATTCACTCACTCGAAGTGAGAAGATGACGTCAGGGTATTCATTATTGATAAATGCATTTAAGCTTATTTTGATATCGTTAATGAGAGGTGATGTACTAAATTTAATAATATCGCATGATGAGCCTTCATTACGGTCTATTTCGCTTAACTCAGCACCATGGTTGGAGATAAAGTTACGCAAAAATTTATCATCTAAGGGAACCCAAAGTAATTTGCAGCTGGTTGTGTCAATGAGCTCTAATGAGTATGCGCCTTGTTTGTGATATAAAATATCGCCTTCATTTAAACGTTGTGAATTAGCAGGCGTTTCTAGTAACACAGAGCCCTGTTCTACGAGTAAAAGCCCTTTGGTTTCTAAATCGATAATGTGATGAGCTGCGTTACTATTAATGTTTATTTGTTTAATCACGTATTGGCTTGGTGAATTTACTACTTGCATGACGATACCTTTATTAATTGTATAAAATATAACTTCAAAATAAAATGTTTAGCAATTTCCATCTGGTGATATAAAGCATGGATGTTATTAGTATGTTTGAAATTATATAAATCGATTAATTATGTGTCACATTGTAATTCTAAATATAAATAAATGTTTCCAAATATACTTTTTTCGATTTTTTTCTGCCAATAGATCGGTATTTTCTGATTTAAAATAACCAATTTTCTTGATTGTACTGATAATTTGTATTTGTTTGGGTTGTTATTCTTATATAATAAATTTAGTCGGACATTAATATGTTATCGTTTTTTACGCATGAATCGTGTTTTTTTTCGACTTTTTGCTCACCAGTCATTTTTTGTATAGTAATGTGAATTTTAGCTATGTTAATGGTGATACTAAAATTCGTTAAAACTATCATTTATTAATTATATTAATGTAACTAATAATTATTAACTTGAGTTATTTGTTTTAATAATCGAAGCGATTAATTAAATTAATCAAAGGTGGGTGAAATTGCAGTTTGAATGTGATTTGTATCTCATTTCTAAATTGATAGGTTTGTGTGATAGCTCTGATAGGTATTTCAAATATATATTTTGATAAATAGTTCTCATCAGTTATTAATTTTCTCTTGTCGTTATTCAATCTACCCGTGTTTTATTATTTCTCCTTATCTTGTATTTTTCCTCTAGTCCCTAGACTCTAGTAGAGAGTTAAGCTAGGGCAATGGTTTTACCTATTGTGATTCTTGCTTTTGTTCCGCACGCTTATTGACTTTGGCGGGTAAATCAGGGACAGGTTTACGATCATCAAGTAAATGGCGTATAGCGAGTATCGGGTGATGGATTAGCATTTTAGGTCCAGCCCAGCGCATAACTAGTTTCATTTGTTCTCGCATTTTAGGTTGGTAGCAGTGGATTGGACATTGTTTACAGGCAGGTTTCTCTTCTCCATATCGGCATTTTTCTAGCCTATTAACGGCATAGGAAAATAATTTTTGATAAAAATCAGGAGATTCTAGTGGTGCAGGATAGGCTTTCTCATAGATTTTTATCATTTTCTCAATCGTTTTAATTTCACGATGAATGCGTTTGCCAACCATAGAAAGTCCTTAGAGAATTAAAACATATATTTAATATACAATTTTAAGAAGTGAATAGTTAGCTAATGATGATTTATTCGTGTTTTTATTGATGGGGCTCAATAAAATGGTGAATTTTTCGACGCAATAAAAAGAGGGTAATTTTTTACCCTCTTTTATTAGAGTGAAAAACCACTTAGCTAAGACTAAATGAATCAATATAATATCGTCATTTTTAGGATGTTAGCTAAGCTTGTGATTTTCGTTATGTGAGAAAAACACCTGATACCGTTATCGTGATAAGCTATTGACTCGAGAGCATTATCTTTCGCATTTCATCTTTAAGATGTAATTTTTCTTTTTTTAGCTTAGCGACATGCTCATTGTAACCAGCTCCAGAAGGGCCTTCTAATTTACTGATTTCTTTGTCGAGTTGATGGTGTTTTTCATAAAGAGTCTGAAAACGGGGATGTGTAGAGATTAATTTTGAAACTAAATCTTGATCTGCTGATAACATACTACCTCCTCAGAATGTATTAAGCCTCAGATTCAGTATAAACAGTGCGTACATTTTGTACATCCAAATAGCTTGTAATTTACATAATTTTTATTAGTTTTATGATCCTTCTACTAGAATTAAGTCGTATTACATTGCTTTACCTGAGTTATCTCTATTTTTGTAATTAAGAATCATCTATAGTGATAATGACGATGTAAATGACTTAATATGTATAAAAGTCTGGTTTTAAAAATTAGTTTTATGTTCTTAAATAGGAATAAATAATGAAAAAAGCGATTTTATCTGTCATGGCAGCGGCACTAATTTCATCTTGTGCAGTAGCAACGGAAGATTTGGAAAAGATCGCGCCATATCCAAAAGCTGAATCGGGTATGACTCGTCATGTAATTGAATTAACCAAGCAACAAAATGAAAATGACTTTATGGTTGAGCTAGTTATTGGAAAAACGATCAAAGCAGATTGTAACCGCCAATGGTTTATGGGTGACCTAGACAAAAAGACATTAGAAGGTTGGGGTTATGATTATTATAAACTCGACGAAGTAAAAGGCCCTGCGTCTACCATGATGGGGTGTTCTGAGCCGGCAAAAGACCGTTTTGTGACAACTCAGTTAGGTGATGATGCATTTGTGCGTTATAACAGCAAGCTACCAATTGTGGTTTACGCTCCGAAAGATATGCAAGTGAAATATCGTATCTGGTCTACAGACGATAAATTAATTGATTCAGTTAATAAATAAATATTCAGGAAAATGCCGCATCTAGCGGCATTTTTTATAGAAACTAATTTAGCGAATAACAAATACGGATGTTTTCGCATGGCGCACAATAGCGGATGCTGTGGAGCCTAATAGGTAGGTTGAAGTGCTTGGGTGATGAGAGCCCACAACTATCAGGTCTGCACCAATTTCTTGCGCATAATCCAAAATTTCGTCTTTGGCGGAACCAATACCCACTTTGCAGTTAATGCGTTCATCAGCAACTTTGATGTCTTTAATGACCTCTTCTAATGCACGCATTGCGAGCACTGAGCGTTCTGCTGAATCTTTGTTGCTTTCTGGTAAGGCAGCAATTTCAATACCAAAAAATAATTCAAGACTTGGAATAACGGATAGAAAATGAATTTCGGCTGAGCTTAGTTGCGCTAGTGCCTCAACGTGTTTGATGATCTCTTGGTTCAACTCATCTTCTAACAAATCAATAGGAACTAGGATTTTTTTATACATAGCGACCTCATTTTCGTGTTATTTGAAATTAATTACAAAGGCTTATCTTCAATATATCATAAGTTAAATGGAAAGTAATAAATGCTATAACGTGCGCATTTATCACTTGGAGTTAAGGTGAATATAATTAATTATCTGAAAACAAAGAACAATTATTATCAAGCCACCTTTTGTTTACAATTATTAGTGAGACTTTTAACAGAAACTATGCGATTATTGAGTTTGGCTGTCATTAACCAATTGATTTAAAAGGTTTATTTGAATGATAATTATTTTGTTTTTCATTAAAGAATACATCATATGAATATGAATAATGCCTCGACCAAGAAAAAAAGTGAGTTCGAGTTACAGCAAATAAAATTTAATGCAGCGAAAAAAAGTACACTCATCAGTGTCGTTGTTAATACACTCTTATCCATTTGGCAGATAATTATTGGTGTTATTTCGCATTCTTCTGGATTGATTGCTGATGGTATCCATACCTTGTCTGATTTAATTGCAGATTTTGTTGTATTAATCGCGAATAAAAAAAGTCATAAAAAACCTGATGAAGATCACCCCTATGGCCATTTTCGTTATGAAAATGGTGCCTCATTAATATTAGGAATAATTTTATTAATTGTTGGTGTGGGGATGGTTTGGTCTGCTATTGAAAAGCTACTGAACCCTGACTTAATTCCAGAGGTACATACTATTGCTTTGGTCGCTGCGCTGATCGCTTTAGTGGCAAAAGAAGGTTTATTTAGATATATGCTGCATGTTGCGAACAAAGTGAATTCGAGTATGTTAGTTGCAAATGCTTGGCATGCGCGCTCTGATGCCGCTTCTTCATTAGTTGTTGCCATTGGTATTATTGGGAGTTTATGCGGTTTACGTATTTTTGACCCTATTGCAGCCCTTATTGTGGGGACTTTTGTTTTTCGCATGGGGTTCAAATTTACGAATCAATCGATGCAAGACTTAATGGATAAAGGTGCGAATGAGGAAACCTTGCAGGAAATTCGTTCTATTTTAGATAATATCGGTGAGTTATCGGGATATCACGATTTAAAAACGCGTAAGTCCGGTGATTTTTTGTTAGTAGACGTGCATCTAGAGTTGGATGGAAATATGAGTATTACTGTTGGTCATGAGATTGCGGTGAATGTACGTAAAAAGTTGATGGAAAACCCATTAATTTTAGATGTTATGACTCACCTTGACCCGTATGACAAAGACGTTAAGCATTAATTATACGCTTATTGTATTTTTCGATTAGCACCGAGCTTAAACGTGGCTCGGTTTTTTATTGCAAGTTATTATGCAAAATCGACTCATTAATTATTGCACCCAGTTGATAACAAGGCGAAAATTAATTACTGTTTCAAGATGGCACAATGTAGTATTTGTTCAAAGCATAGGACAAATGTAGCAAACTCAACAAATTGCTCTCTAGTGATTATTGAATGATTGAGGAAAAAATGCGGTTAACTCAAGAACAATGTCAGACATTTCGTGCTCCAAAGGTAATTGCCCTTACGAATCAAAATGGTATGAAGGTTATTCTCAGTAGCTTAGGAGCTAGTTGGCTTAGCTGTATACTTCCATTAACAACAGGAAAGCGAGATGTTGTTTTGGGTTCACCCAATATGGCGAAACAGATGGAGCAAGGGGTATACCTTGGTTCGATAGTCGAGCGAGTAGCTAATCGTATAAATAACTCTCAATTTACGCTAAATAAGCAACATTATCAGGTAAAAGGTAACCAAAGCGTACATTGCCTTTATGGTGAAAAACATAATTTTAGCCACCGTATATGGGGTATTTTTCAACCAACTCCACAGAAAGCTATTTTTTCTTTGGCGTCCCCTGCTGGCGAACAAGGTTTTCCGAGCCCGCTAGACGTTGAAGTGAGTTATGAACTTACAGAAGATAATCAAATCGTTATCCATCATAACTACCAAGCTACCGAGGCTTGCCCTGTTAACCTTGCGAATCACATCTATTTTAACTTAGCAGGGGAGGATTCGGTCAGAACGGCTTTAGAGCATGATTTATATATTGATGCAGACCAATATTTGCCAACAGATATAGACGGTATTCCAACGGGGGAATGGCATAATGTTGCAGAAACAAATTTTGATTTTCGCCAAAGTAAGCGAATTGGCCGAGATTTTTTACAAGATGATGTACAGCGCCATGTTGGGGGTTATGACCATGCGTTTATATTGAACAACGCATTAACTGATGGTGAGCAGACAGTCGCAACCCTCAGCGCACCAAGTGGTGATGTGTGCCTCAATATCGCCACCACGCAGCCTGCATTACATGTGTACAGCGGAAATAATCTGTTTGCAACGCCGGGGAAAACTCGAACGTATGTCCCTTATTCAGGGGTAGTGATGGCAACTCAACTTCCAATAGACGCCATTAATCATCCGGAGTGGGGTACGCGATACAGCTCGATTGCGCTTCCTCAGCAAGTGTATCGAAGCCAAACTCGTTACCAATTTATTTTCTAATCTAGCTGGTGAATATTCAGCGCCTCTATATCAAGGCGCTGAATTGAATCACTGGTTAATAATTGTTTTAGACTTAAATAACAAACAAATCCAGATATTCATTGACGGGCATTTTTTCGAGCATGGGTTTATCGAGAGAGGCTTTTAGAATTCGAATTTGTTGGGCTTCCGGGAATTGTCTTGCTAAATTAATTCTAAACTTATTCAATAACAATGGCATACCTTCTTTGCGGCGGCGTTTGTGGCCAACAGGGTATTCGATAACAACTTCATCAAGCACTTGCCCATCTTTCAATGTGATGGTTAACCCATTGCTAATCGAACGTTTTTCAGGGTCATGATAATCTCGAGTAAACTGTGCATCTTCGGTGCAATGCATTTTTGCACGTAATGCATCAATACGCGCATCTTTGGCAATATTGTCTTCATAATCAGCAGCGGTTAAACGACCAAAAATTAATGGAATAGCAACCATATATTGGATGCAATGATCCCTATCTGCCGGGTTATTTAATGGGCCTTTTTTATCAATGATACGAATGCAAGCCTCATGGGTACGAATGGCAATAGACTCAATATCTTGTGCGGATTTCCCTAATTTCTCGAGGGTTTGATAGAGTTGTAAAGCTGCTTCTACCGCTGTTTGGGAATGAAACTCAGCAGGGAAAGAAATCTTAAACAACACATTTTCCATGACATATGAGCCATAAGGGCGTTGAAAACGCAGTGGTTGTCCATTAAATAAAACATCGTAGAAGCCCCAGGTTTTCGCGGTTAGCGCCGTTGGGTAACCCATTTCTCCTTTTTGAGCCATTAAAGCCAACCGCACCGCACGAGATGTGGCATCACCGGCTGCCCACGATTTACGAGACCCTGTATTGGGGCTGTGGCGGTAGGTACGCAAGCTGTGGCCATCAATCCATGCTTGGGAAACGGCATTGAGAATTTGCTCTCTTTCCAGCCCTAATAAGTGTGCAACAACCGCAGTTGAGGCTACTTTGACTAAAATGACATGGTCGAGCCCAACTTGGTTAAAGGCGTTTTCTAACGCAATACAACCTTGAATTTCATGCGCTTTAATTAATGCAGTCAAAACATCTCTAATGACTAGTGGTGGTTTTCCTTTAGCAATGTTTTCACGTGAAAGCCAGTCAGCCGTCGCCAAAATACCGCCAAGGTTATCAGATGGATGGCCCCATTCGGCAGCAAGCCAAGTGTCATTAAAATCGAGCCAGCGGCACATGGTGCCAAGATTAAAAGCACCTTGCACAGGATCTAATTGAAATTGTGTGCCTGGGATTTTTGTGCCATTTGGCACAATTGTTCCTGGCACAATAGGCCCTAATAATTTTTTACATGCGGGGTATTCAAGGGATTCCATACCGCAACCCAGCGTGTCGAGCAGGCAATGATAAGCTGTATCATAGGCGAGGTCAGAAATAATCGGGTAATCCATTACATAATCAACAATATCGCTGATCACTTTATCAAATTCAATTTGTTGCGAACGCACGGTTTGTGTTGTCATTAGGCTACCTTTTAACGTTGTTCTATAGGAGTAAATAATTGATTTTCAGGGCCAATATAGTTGGCTGA
The DNA here is from genome assembly GCF_028480685.1 of Providencia sp. PROV174. NCBI lineage: Bacteria > Pseudomonadati > Pseudomonadota > Gammaproteobacteria > Enterobacterales > Morganellaceae > Providencia > Providencia sp. PROV174. The sequence continues at coordinate 255,061 of NZ_JAMPOT010000017.1, read as the reverse complement.
AGGGCGAATAATTTTGTTATCTTGTCGCTGCTCAATAATATGCGCTGACCAGCCAGCAGTACGTGCCATAACAAATAACGGGGTAAACATAGCGGTGGGGATGCCCATCAGATGATAAGCCACAGCAGAAAACCAATCTAAGTTGGGGAACATGTTTTTTTCACGTTTCATCACGGACTCAATGCGATCCGCAACGGTATAAAGATGCCGGTTTAAGCTTTGTTCTGATAACTGTAAAGCAACAGATTTGATAATCGGATGGCGAGGGTCTGCGAGGGTATAAACTGGGTGGCCAAAACCAATGATAACCTCACTATTTTTAATACGTGCTGTAATATCGTGTTCCGCTTCGTCCATCGAGGCATAACGTTGCTGAATTTCTAATGAAACTTCATTTGCACCACCATGTTTTGGCCCCCTCAGCGCGGCAATTGCCCCTGTCATCGCTGAGTAAAAATCCGTACCTGTCCCAGCAATAACCCTTGCTGCAAATGTGGATGCGTTAAATTCATGTTCCGCATATAAAATTGCCGTAATATGCATGAATTTTTCCCATTGAGCAGGGGGTTTTTTACCGTGTAATAGGTGTAAGAAATGCGCGCCAATCGAATCATCATCTGTTTGGGTTTCAATACGTCGTCCATGGTGGCTAAAGTGGTACCAGTACAACAATATCGACCCTAATGACGCTAATAGGCGATCAGCGATATCTCTAGCGCCAGAAAAAGGATGCGATTCTTTTTCTGGTAAAACACAGCCCATCATTGATACGCCCGTACGCATGACATCCATCGGGTGCGCGTTAGCGGGTATTGATTCTAACGTCTGCTTAACGCTTGCCGGTAACCCTCTAAAGGATTGCAGTTTTTCTTTGTATGCAACGAGTTCAGTTGCCGTAGGGAGCCTTTCATGGATGAGCAAATGTGCGATTTCTTCAAATTCACATTGTGTCGCTAAGTCATGAATATCAAACCCGCGATAATGCAGGTCATTACCATTACGCCCAACGGTACAAAGTGCCGTGTTTCCAGCAGCTACACCAGAAAGTGCAACTGATTTTTTAGGTTTAAATTGAGGTGCTTCAGTACGACTAAGTTGTTCATTCATCATTTATTCCTTGTAGGGGACTGAGGTAATGCGACTTTTGATAATAATAAGTAATTAAAAATTAAGGTTTTTTCTGCGAAAATAATGCATCCAATTTTTGCTCATAATCGTAATAATGAATACTTTGATACAGCTCTTCTCGAGTTTGCATTAGCGGAATGACACTTTTTTGCGTGCCTTCTTTACGTAATGTTGTATAAACCTGTTCAGCCGCTTTATTCATGGCGCGAAATGCAGAAAGTGGATATAGCGCGATGGCAATGCCAACACTGCGTAATTCATCAAGAGTAAATAGTGGGGTTTGGCCAAATTCGGTTAAATTGGCCAGTACGGGAGCAGAGGTGTTGCTTGTAAATTTTTGATACATAGAGAGTTCTGTAATAGCTTCTGGGAAAAGCATGTCCGCACCTGCGTCTAAGTAAGCTTGTGCGCGTTCCAGTGCGGCATCAATGCCTTCTACCGCTAATGCATCAGTTCGAGCCATAATGACAAAACTGTCATCGGTTCGTGCATCAACAGCTGCTTTGATGCGGTCGACCATTTCTTGTGTCGAAACAATTTCTTTATTAGGGCGATGACCACAACGTTTGGCACCCACTTGGTCTTCAATATGTAACCCTGCAGCACCTGCTTTACAAAAGGATTTCACGGTACGGGCAACGTTAAAAGCGGAAGGGCCAAAGCCAATATCGGCGTCAACCATTAGCGGTAAGTCACAGACGTCGGTAATGCGTCGAATATCAATTAAAACATCATCTAACGTTGAAATACCTAAGTCAGGCATACCTAATGACCCTGCGGCGACGCCACCTCCAGATAAATAAATAGCTTTATAGCCAGCTTGTTTTGCAAGGAGTGCGTGGTTGGCATTGATAGTTCCAACAAGCTGCAATGGAGACTCTTGCTTGATAGCCTCGCGAAATTTGTGTCCTGCACTAAATGATGACATAGCGGCCTCATAAAATGTTAATCAGTTGTAATGAGATTAGGGTAACAATAGCCATATAGCAATTGGCGTGCCAACCTTAAATTAAGAGATGTAGGAATATAAATATATTAAAAATCAATTGGATATTTATTTTCCTGATTTGTGATAGAAAAAACAAAGCTAAAATAATCAGTTGGAATGTTTCAATGAAACAATATATTGTTAAGTGAAACTGAAATGAAACATGGTGAGAAGGTATGGCGATGATGGAAAAACCGATTATTTGGACGGTTTCAGTGTCTCGATTATTTACACTATTTCGAGATATCAGCCCTGAATTTAGTGAACAAGCTGACATCACGCCACTTAATCTTGGTTTTGAGCAGGCGGTAGAGGCCGTTCGCCAGCGCTTACAGGATGGGCACTGTGACGCTATTATAAGTGCGGGCTCTAATGGGGCTTATTTAAAAAGCCATGTTTCAGTGCCGGTTATTATCGTGAAAATCAGCGGGTTTGATGTTATGCAAGCATTAGCCAAAGCACGTGAAATTAGCGATAAAATTGGGATCATCAATTATAAAAAGCCACTTTCATCATTAGATGAATTTCAGCAGCGTTTTGGTTTGCAAATTGAACAGCGTAGCTATATTACCGCAGAGGATGCGAAAGCTCAGCTTAAAGCTCTGAAAGCTTTGGGGATCTCCGTTGTGGTGGGCGCTGGGTTAATCATGGATTTAGCAGATGAAATGGGTATGACAGGGGTTTTTGTTTATTCCACACAAACCATACGGCAAGCATTTTCAGATGCTATCGAATTAAGCCAAATGTCGAGGCGTGAAAACCATTCGCAAGACAAATATCTCCCCCCTAACCCTGCAAAGGTTCGTTATACCATTAATGATCTGATTGGTTCGTCGTTACAGATGGAGCGTGTTAGGCAAACCATTATGTTGTATGCGCGCTCTGATGCAACGGTATTGGTTCAAGGTGCGAGTGGAACAGGGAAAGAGATGGTGGCGCAAGCAATTCATCACGAATACACCTTATTTAATCAACATAAGCGCAGCAAACAACAAATGCCTTTTGTGGCTGTGAACTGCGGGGCGATACCTGAAACATTATTAGAAGCCGAATTATTTGGCTATGAAGAAGGTGCCTTTACGGGTTCTCGCCGTGGTGGCCGAGCCGGGTTGTTTGAACTAGCGAATGGGGGAACACTATTTTTAGATGAAATTGGTGAAATGCCTATCGCATTACAAACAAAGTTATTACGAGTGCTCGAAGAGCGTTCGGTAGTGCGAGTTGGCGGCTATAAACCGTTACAAGTGAATGTTCGGGTCATTTGCGCAACCCACTGCGATTTAGACTGTTGGGTAAAAGAAGGGCGCTTTCGAGCTGATCTATTTTATCGGCTCGGCGTGCTAAGAATGCGAGTACCAGCGCTAAATGAACGTGGCGATGATATTTTTGTATTAGCAGAGCGGCTGCTTAAATTAGCTTTTGCAGGCTTAAGGTTACCGTTACCATCCTTTCGTGTACAACAACTTATTGAATGTAAAAATTTTTTTCTTGAGTATTCATGGCCCGGTAATGTTCGAGAACTCAGAAACTTAATGGAGCGAGTTGCGCTGTATTGCAGTGCTTACCCAGAAAAAGCGATTACAACACAAATGCTAATAAGTTTATCCCCAGAAAGGCAGGGGAGTGACCACGAGGACGTCGTAATAAAAGATAAATCACATGAATCGTTAGAAGACGTAATGGCAAGATTTAATGGGGACCGTAAAGCGGTGGCCGAGTATTTAGGGATTAGCAGGACTACGCTGTGGCGCCGACTTTCTTCCCATTCTTCCAGACCAAATTCTCGTATTGAACCAAGGATGAGTAAGAATTGATATTTTTACGCATTTTCCTAATTCGATTTAGGGTGTATTTTCACTAAACTTTAATGAATCCCTATTAATTTTTAAATAAAAAGAAAAAATAAGGGGTAACAAACAAAAAAAGTGAAATAAATTGTTTTAGTAAATTGAGCAAGGCGAATTTGCTTCATCAATCAGCTTATGCAGCAGGAGAAAACAATAAATAATTTTTTTTGTGATTAAGTACTTTTTAGGTGTCTTGTATTTAGTTTAAGTTGTGTCTAAAAGTAACAGAGGTAATTTTACTTGTTGTTTTTATAACTAATTGTTTTTTAAATGATTATTTCGTTTTTCTTGCCATTTTTGATCTGGATTCGTCTACGTGAGAAATGTGATTTTTCTCACATAAATTATTTTGTTAGTCACCATTAGATTTTCTCATTTTAACTTCGTGATTGAACGTTCTATATTGCGCTCAAATTAGTCTTATCTTTGTTTTTTTACTACTGCACTAATCGCCGAAATGTGTTCTTTTTTAGGAACACAATGTTGTCGTATTCTACGATGTAGTTGCAGCGCATATTATTTATTTTGTTAGTTGGAGAGTGGGGCGTGAATCAGTCCACTACTATCATGCGCAAACGCGACAATGCATTCGTTCCTGTTGCAGGGTTAACGATTTTTGCTATTGCATCGGGTTATTTAATGAGCTTAATCCCATTATCGATGGGAAGCTTTGGTATTGATACCCAATATGCCGGCTGGTTAGCGAGCGCGTATTATATTGGTTTATTAATTGGCTCAATGTTAATTGAACCTATTATTGCCAAAATAGGCCATCGTCTTGCATTTATTGGTTTTTTATTGATGCTTGCCGCAACAGTTATCGTACTGCCATGGACGCCAACCATTGAAGCTTGGTTGCCAAACCGCTTAATTGCAGGGGTTGCGGTGGCGGGTATTTTTGTGGTTGTCGAGTCTTGGTTATTGATTGGCGATAATCCGAAAGAGCGTGCTAAACGTTTAAGTTTTTATATGACGTCATTGTATGGCGGAACAACACTTGGCCAGCTTGCTATTGGTGTTATTGGAACCCATGGTGCCTATCCATTTATGGTGGTATTAGGGTTATTATTATTAGCGGTAATGCCACCATTATTAGTACGCCAAGGTCAGCCAGAAAGTGGTTCTCATCAGAAACTATCATTGAAAAAAATTGCTCGTTTAAGTAAACCTGCAATTATTGGCTGTATGGTTTCTGGTATTACCATGGGAACTATCTATGGGTTAATGCCGTTATCATTGAAAAAAGACCAATTCACCACTGACCAAGTCGGTGTGTTGATGGCTTCAATTATTCTTGGCGGGATGTTAATACAGCCAGTTGTTAGCAAATTATCTATCTTAATGAGTAAAACCTTGTTGCTTGCAATGGTTTCATTATTAGGTGTTTTTGCGATGGGTGTTATTTATATTTCGAGTGATTATTTGGTGATGATCGTCGCTTTAGCGTTACTCGGTATGTCAACTTTTGCCTTATACCCGGTAGCGATAACGTTGGCGTGTGATAGCCTAGATTCCTCCTATATTGTTGCTGCAACTCAGGTGATGCTGTTTAGTTATAGTATCGGTTCAGCAATGGGGCCTATCGCCGCTGGGACATTTTTAGGCCAACATAATGGTTTAGTGAATTTCTTCTTTATTGTGCTGTTAGTAACTGCAATTTATATGTTAATTGCCAGCTTACGTCGTAAAGCCAGTGTGTTAGCAAATTAATTTTATCAACAAATAAAACCAATAAATAAAAGGCTCTGTGAATTATCGCAGAGCCTTTTTTGTATTCTAATTATTTCTTTTTATGCACGGTTGAAGGTGCCAGTTGTGCTTCAATGGGGGAATGCCTAGTGTTACGTACAATACGTTGTTCCCAAAGCTCCCCTAATTTGAAATCCCATGACAGCGGTGATATTTCTGTTCTACCTGCATTTGGGGCGAAAGTGAGTTCACTGAAATACAACGTATTTTCATCAGACATCAAAAAATCAGCTCGGCAATAATCAAAAGGCGTGACGAGTATTTCTGCTAACCGTAACATTTCTTTGAATAATGGCGGTTCAGATACGGGCTCTAACATGTTTGGATAACCAAAAGTCACGGGTTGTAACTGCCAGTTGATATCATAAATATTAATAAATTCATTACCAAGTTCATCGGTGTAGTCAATTTCTGCATAGACAGGCTTACCGGAAAAACAATGGATCCTACATGTTTCTGGTACCAATTTGCGGTTTTTATTCGTAAATAAATCAATATATTCCTCGCAAATAATCTGTGGTGGAATATTTTTATAATGACGTTCACGAGTAATATAATAGAGATTTTTAATTAAATGAAAATCCAATTTATTTTTGGCTTTTTGCCAGTCAAACTGATCTTTGTTTGTGCAAATAACACTACTACCACTGTCATGGCTGCATTTTAAAACAAAGCGTTCCGGTAAGTTATTGATATTGATTTCATCAGTATTTTTATATGTTTTGATAATAGGAACTAAATATTCATTACCTATAGTTCGAGCAATGTAATCCCTAACCGCAATTTTATCTGCAAATTGGGTGTAATAGGGATTCTTATCACGTAGCATCCTAAAATTTACCTTTTCATTAAAGCTTTTTGGAACTTTAAAGTCAGGGCGGTAATTGAGTTTTTTGGTAAATTTATTAGTGAGATATGTTTTGTCACTCATAATAAGTGTACGTAATTTTTTTATAAAATACTCTGCTTTTTTCATGCGAGCGCCAACCATTCTAAAATTGTAGTGTGTAAATGAAATCTAATTTTTATTTGATTATATTTTTTATAACTTAAATAAAGCATCAATAAATGTGATGGCCAATTTAATAATTCCTTAATAAATAAAAAGTAAACAGAAGATAAATAATGCTCATTTTGTTAATAATAGCCGGATACCTGTCCGTTTTTATATCAATAATTAAATCAATCGTTTTAATTATTCGTCATTAATATTAAGGGTATTGCTTATTTAAAGTGTAACAAAGACAAGGGAGATAGACCTTAAGGGTTTATTTAGATCATTGCCTCTAAACCAATGGGTTTAGAGGCTGTATTTGAGAAGGTTGCTATTTTTTAAATTACGAAGATTGTTATTGTAGTGGTGGCTGTCCCATTTGTTTTAAAAATCGTATTTGAGCTGCAACGAGTTGTTTGTAATCAATACAACGGTATGGCATATCATACTGTTGGGCCAATTTGGCTAAGATGTGTGCTAGAGCAGGGTAATGGCGATGGTGCCAATTAGGGAAAAGATGATGTGTAAGGTGGTAATTTAATCCCCCAGTTAAGCGCCATAAAAAATGGGGGGTTGGTAGCCAGTCACAAGCCGTGACAAAATTATGGTGGTACCAGCCATGCTTAATTTGTTTATCCTCAGGTGCAGTAAAAAACTGTGTCTCTGCCCAATGTGTTCCTAATAATAAATAAATTACAAAAATGGAAGCAACCATTTGGCTCAACAAGTACGTAATAAATATTGCAGTTAAGCTGATCCCATGATAGTGAGCCACTATCAATGGGATACCAAGCATCAATATTAAGTGGCCTATCTTGCTACCTAAAAATAACCCCCAACCCAGTTTACCTTCTAAAACTTTCTGTGTTTTTAAGCGTGTTTTCCCCGTTCGATCAGACCAATCAAACACCAGAGCTATCCATGTGAGTGACAATGATGCGACGAAAGGCCAGTAAATATGCTGATATTTCATAAAAGGTCGCCAACGCTGAAAGGGTGTTTGGCGGAATATGCCATTTTCTTCAGTGTCTAAATCATAGTGTTCGATGTTGGCATAATGATGGTGATAATGAACGTGGCGTGTGCGCCAAAATTCCGGTTCTAATCCTAAGGGTAATGTAACTAAACGGCCAAATAACCGATTTTTCCAGCTGGATTTAAATAAGGTATTATGGCAGGCGTCATGTTGGCCAATCACATTTAATAGCATGATGAATAAGACAAATACAAAATAGGACAATATATAAACTGTGGTAGATGTTGTAATGAGAATTGGAAGATAACTCAGAACAGCAACAATAAACAAGACTCCAATTGCAGCAAGGTCAGCTAGGCTGGCATACATGTGGTCGTGCTTAGTTTGCAGATATTCCTGACTTGCTTGTTTTAATGCGGTATGAAATTGTTGTTCGTTAGCATTGGCGAACTTGAGTTCGAATTTGGTGTGATGCATGCGATTCTCATTTGAGGTTATCTTTTTTATATTCAAAGAGTATATCTTTACTCAGTAAACCGTCGTAAACAAATATGAAAGGTAGTGGGAGTTTAGGCTTATTCTGAATCAGATATCATCGAAAAAATTAGATATCGAAAATTTAAATGAGTCTTTTTGATGAAAATAGGTAGAAACTAACATTAATGTAGATAAATGATTAAATATGAGATATGGATTAATTAAATTGATATGTTATTTTATGAAGTATCTAGTAATAATACGTATTTTTTACCTGCTGAAGCATGGAAACTAGCTACGTCCTTGTAGAATAATCCTTTAATATTAAAGTATCAGGGAAAAATGTGTCTGTCTGTAATAAATCATGTAAAAAAATATTATTAACTTAATACTCATCATTAATAATAAATGATTGTTATCATTTTAGGCAGGTTTGTTTTAATTACTCGTTATATTTGTTTTACCTAAGCCAAATTAGGAGCTTACCTATATTAATAATGTGCCAAAATGATGAAATAGTCATAGGTAAATTATTTTTTGAATTAGGAATTTGACATGAAAAAAATACTGTTAATAATTTTATCAACACTGATTATTCCAGTATCCGCTCAAGCAGGTTATAAATATTATGGTTGTGATAAAAAAATCTATCAATTAGAAAAACAGCTAAAATATGCCAAAATGCACGGTAACCAAAACAGAGTCATGGGGTTAGAGCGTGCTATTTCAAATGTACAAAATAACTGCTATGACCATTATTCCGGAGCCACAGGCCCAACTAAATTAAATCACCGATATAGTTTTACTGAAACGGATCATTTGGAGCAGCAGATAGAAGCGTTACAAGATGAAATTGAGCGTTTAAAAGCCGCAAAAAACTAGCTTAATAAGTAATATTAAAATCAAATATTATTTGTAAACGAAAACCGTATTGGATGAATTTAGCGCTATTTCCACTTGTCATCATTATTGTGATATTTACTTTAATTGTTGTTTGGCTATAGCGCATTGAATTAATTAATGAAATAATAAGTTAATGTCGTTATCTTAATACAATATGTCTTCTTATGGTTATTCGTCCTCATCAGCACTGGTTTTTTCGGTTATTCGACTGGCATGGTTCTGTGCTGTCAAAAATAACATTTCGGCTTTCTCTAAATATAATGATATCTATCGTAGCAGTACTCAGTTTTCAATGGTACGAACGATTAGGTATACACTTAACGATTGCCCCTTTTAGCTTACTGGGGATTGCCATCGCAATCTTCCTCGGTTTTCGTAATAATGCCTGTTACAGCCGCTTGATTGAGGCGCGAACGCTTTGGGCTTCGTTATTAATTAATCAAAGAAATATTTTAAGGAATATTAAAGGGTTGTTGCCTAATGACCAGTCAGCTCAAAAGGAGTTTGCGAATCTGTTGATTGCTTTTGGTTGGAGCCTTAAACATGAACTAAGAAAAACCAGTCCAATCATTGACTTGTACCGGTTATTACCTCGAAATATTTTTGATGAGGTTATCCGAAGTCCGTTTCCCACTAGCTGAATATTGTTGCAGATTGGCCTAAAGGTGGGGGAATTACGTGATAAAAAAGTCATCAGCGATGTACTCTTTCAAGCCATTAATAAAGATATTAATGCATTATCGGACGTACTTGGTGGCTGTGAACGTATTTCGAATACGCCGATCCCGTTTGCGTATACGTTAATTTTACAGCGAACAGTCTATCTATTTTGTTCGTTACTTCCTTTTGCATTAGTCGTAGACCTACATTTTATGACGCCATTTGTTTCTGTTTTTATTTCTTATACCTTCTTAGCGTGGGATGCATTAGCAGAAGAACTCGAAGATCCTTTTGGTATTGCTGCAAATGATTTACCGCTTAATGCTATTTGTAATAGTATTGAACGTAATGCATTGGATATGTTAGATATTCAACCACTTCCCCCTCAATATCAGCCAGATAGATACTTTAACTTGTTGTAGCGTAAATCTATTTCTTATTGAAGACAGTAGAGCGTGATATTCACGTTTTACTGTTTAACCTTTCTACCTAATATTATTTTGTCTTTTTTGGTCATGAAAATAAGCAATTCTGTACAGATAATCCTATAGATACTATACTCCCCCTATGTATGCTAAAGAGGCTTAAATATGCCACATTCCCCAAAGGAAAAAAAAGCAGTTCTTACTCGGGTTAGAAAGCTGAAAGGGCAATTGCTTGCCTTGGAGTCGGCTTTAGAAGATGAAGTTGAATGTGCTGCCATTTTACAACAAATTGCTGCTATTCGCGGTGCAGTTAATGGTTTGATGGCAGGGGTATTAGAAAGTCATTTACGAGAAGGGCTTCAAGAGTCTGCGACAACACAGTTGCAAAAAGACTCAGTAGACGATGCTATCTCATTAATTCGTACCTATTTGCGGTAAATAAAGAAGGAATAACGATGAAATCACGTGCAGCAGTCGCATTTGGCCCAGGTGAGCCATTAAAAATTGTCGAAATTGATGTGATGCCACCAAAAGCTGGGGAAGTGTTAGTTAAAATTAGCCATACGGGTGTTTGCCATACTGATGCTTTTACATTGTCAGGAGATGACCCGGAAGGTTTGTTTCCTGTGGTATTAGGGCATGAAGGTGCAGGTGTTGTTGTCGAAGTCGGTGAAGGTGTTACCAGTGTTAGTGTGGGTGATCATGTCATTCCACTTTATACGGCAGAATGTGGGAAATGTGTTTTTTGCGAATCAGGTAAAACAAACTTATGTGTCTCTGTCAGAGAAACACAAGGTAAAGGTGTGATGCCAGATGGAACAACACGTTTTTCTTATAATGGCCAGCCAGTTTATCATTACATGGGCTGCTCAACATTCAGTGAATATACCGTTGTTGCCGAAGTCTCTTTGGCAAAAATTAACCCTCAAGCCAACCATGAAGAAGTTTGTTTATTAGGCTGTGGTGTGACAACCGGCATTGGCGCGGTACATAATACAGCTAAAGTACAAGAAGGTGACTCAGTTGCTGTTTTTGGACTCGGTGGTATTGGTCTGGCAGTTATTCAAGGGGCAAGGCAAGCAAAAGCTGGCCGTATTATTGCTATCGATACTAACCCCTCTAAGTTTGAATTAGCACGTCAATTTGGTGCAACAGAGTGTTTGAACCCTAATGATTTTGATAAGCCGATTCAACAGGTTCTGATTGAGAAAACCCAGTGGGGTGTTGACCATACCTTTGAATGTATTGGTAATGTGAATGTTATGCGTGCCGCACTTGAAAGTGCACATCGCGGATGGGGCCAATCGATTATCATTGGTGTCGCAGGAGCAGGGCAAGAAATTTCAACTCGTCCATTCCAATTAGTGACAGGGCGTTCATGGCGCGGTACGGCATTTGGTGGTGTGAAAGGCCGTAGCCAATTGCCAAAAATGGTTGAAGATGCCATGAAGGGGGATATTGAACTGTCTCCGTTTGTGACGCATACATTGCCATTAGACAGTATTAATGACGCATTTGATTTAATGCATGAAGGTAAATCAATCCGCACCGTTATTCACTACGATTAAGGAGTCTTTGATGGAGAGAATTGAACGCCATGCGTGTTTTGGGGGCTGGCAGGATGTTTATCAACATCAATCTACTGTGCTTGGTTGTGAAATGAAATTCGCAGCCTATCTACCGCCACAAGCGAAAACAGTCAACTGCCCAGTGATTTATTGGTTATCAGGGTTAACCTGTAATGAGCAAAATTTTATCACTAAGGCGGGAGCCCAACAATTTGCGGCAAAATATGGCGTGATCCTTATTGCACCGGATACCAGCCCTCGCGGTACTGAGGTCGCTGATGACGAGGCCTATGATTTAGGGCAAGGTGCAGGTTTTTATGTGAATGCGCAGCAAGCTCCGTGGAGTAATCATTACAAAATGTATGATTATATTGTGTCTGAGCTACCTGATTTAGTCGAAACACATTTACCTGTATCAGAAAAACGCTCTATTTTTGGCCATTCCATGGGTGGGCACGGGGCTTTAATGATTGGCCTACGCAATACTGGTCGATATTGTAGTTTATCTGCATTTTCTCCGATTGTTGCTCCAACCCAGGTTCCTTGGGGACAAAAAGCGTTTATGGCTTATTTGGGTGAAGATACTATGGGTTGGTCTCAATATGACACCGTTGAATTGCTCGAAAAGGCTGAGGCTATTCCACCTATTTTAGTGGATGTCGGTACTGCAGATCCTTTTTATCAAGAGCAACTAAAACCCGAGTTATTTGCGGATGTTTGTGATAAAAAACAATTTGAATATCGTTTGAATCTGCATCATGGATATGATCATAGTTACTACTTTATTAGTAGTTTCATTGGTGAACATATTGCATTTCATGCACGATATTTAAGCGATAATAACTAAATATCATAAAGTGAGACCATTAATTGGTTTCACTTTACTATTTCCATTATTTTATCGTCATAATGTTCAAGTCACTATTCGACCACCCCATGGGAGAGCTTGCTGATTGCTTTAATCGCGCTGATTGCGACATCTTTATTTGGGTCATTACATAATTCAAGTAGGCGGTTAATCGTAATATGTTGTTTCAGCCGTATTTTGCAATCACCTAAAGCGGATATAGCAGCTATTTTTACATCATCATTTTTTCTTTTTGTTAAATCAAGTAATGTATTTATAACTTTGTTATCCATTTATTATCCTGCTAATAGGTATTAATAAATGAATTAAAACTCATTTATTTTTTAAGAGGTTAATTTCAATGTTGAAGATGCTACTAGAAGAAGGTGTTTATTAATATCAAAAAACACAACTAATCTGGGTACGGTGTGGTTGAACTAGCGTATGAATAGGTAGTAAACATTATTACCTGTTCATATTTAGTGACTAGAGAGATCGAGAAAGTTAAATAAGTTTAATTAATAAACTTTAATTTTAAAAAGAATATTGATAAAAAGATATTGTTTGTATATTAAAAATGGTCGGAGAGTTTACTTAGCGCTTTTATTGCAGACACTGCGACATCTTTATTGGGGTCTTTACAGAGTTCAAGTAAGCGGTTGATTGCATTTTGTTGTTCAACGGTTACTTTATAATCTCCTAAGGCAGAAATAGCTGCAATTTTAACATCATCATTTCCACGATGCGTTAACTCAATTAATGTTTCGATAATATTGTTTTCCATGTAAACCCTTTGAAATACCTGCGCGATGCTTAGGTATTCTAAGTGAAATTACTTGAGATTTATTTTTGAAATTTACGAATTTATTAACAGATTATATAGATTTTACACTTTTTTGGGCTAATAACTATTTTATTAACTGAAGTGCATCAAGAGAGTAATTACTATTAAAAGACATTGATAACATATAAAAATCGGTATGATTTAATAATTCTTTATTAAGGTAAGAATATTAAAGTACTTTACCCTTAAAGTGCGTTGAATAAAGTACTTTTTAGATCTTAGTTAGTGACGTAAATAAACGTGAGGTGTGTTATTTTCTGGGTGTTGAGTAACACCTAGGTCAGCTTGATACCATTGAGTTAAATTTTCAGTTGTTAAAACTTCAATAGGGGAACCTTGAGCAACAAGCTTTCCATCATGAATTAATAACACTTTATCTGCATACAGAGCGGTTAAGTTAAGGTCATGCAATACACAGCAAACACCTAATGGTCGTTGACGCGTCAGTTGATGCAGTAACCGCAAGCTATGCTGTTGGTGATATAAATCAAGTGCTGAAGTGGGTTCATCAAGAAATAAACAAGCGGGTTGAGCTGTCGGTTGCCATAATTGTGCTAATACTCGTGCTAATTGAACGCGTTGTTGCTCCCCCCCTGAAAGTTGGCGGTAATCCCGCTGCCGTAGTGATTGGCAACTGGTTTGTGTTAACGCTTCATCAATGGCGGTATTTTTATATTCAGAACCGTAGGGGGTTCTCCCCATAGCAACAACATCTTCAACAGTAAATGCAAATTGTAAATGGCTATGTTGCTTCATGACGGCACGTTTTCGTGCTAATTCGTTATGATCCCAGTCAACCATCGCTCGGCCTTCAATAAAGCACGTGCCATGAGTTGGGGTGTTATAGCCAGTTAGTAATTTTAATAGGCTGGATTTCCCTGCGCCATTTGGCCCAATGATCGCGACAAATTCACCTTGATCAATAGATAAACTCACATTATCTATCAATGTCTTTTCACTAATTTTATAAGATAAATTTTGTGCTTCTAACAAGAACGGTTTGGTTTGCATATTTAGATCCTCCCTGCAGGCTGTCGCAAAATGAGCCATAAGAAGTAGGGGCCACCAATCAAGCCTGTCAGTAAGCCAACAGGGATTTCAGCAGGTGCAACCGCAGTCCTCGCTACTGTATCAGCGATCAATAATAACCCCGCACCGACGATAGCTGAACCAGGAATGAGCCAACGATGGTCTGGACCGAGTGTCATACGAATAAGATGCGGAACGACGAGACCCACAAAACCAATAACCCCGCTCATCGCAACAGCACAACCGACTAACATAGCGCTGAGGAATAATAAAATAAATTTGGTTCGTTCAACATTAAGCCCAAGGTAATGTGCATCTTCATCCCCTAATTGTAGAATGTTGAGCTTATTTCCCTGCATTAGGCAGATAACACAAATAGGAAGAATAACTGAAGCGGCAATAGTCAGTGACGTCCAGTCAACATTACCGAGTGTGCCCATCATCCATAAACTAAATGTTCTTAGCTGTTGATCATTGCTGATATAACTAAGAACACCGATGAATGACATGCACAGTGCATTGATTGCGATACCCGCGAGAAGTAATTTTGCGAGGTTGCCATTTGATGAACGATTTAAGCTAAAAATAATAAAAGAAACGGTTAGGCTACCAATAAAAGCAGCAGCAACATGGCCATAACCTTGCATCACAGTCGGTAATGAAACAGAGAAAACGATAAATGCTGCAACGGATAAAGCCGCGCCACTACTGATACCGAGTAAGCTAGGGTCGGCAAGTGGATTACGAAATAACCCTTGCATAATGGCGCCAGACACTGCCAAGGCAAGGCCAACTAAGATGGCAATTAACACACGAGGAAGGCGAATATTCAGCCATATTTGCCAATCCGAGTCTGTGGCAGAAGCCTGCCACAGTGCTTTTAATGAAAAGTTCATTGCGCCTGCATTCGACGCGATGAGAACTAAACCACCAAGTGCGAACAATAAAACGATAATCACCAAAAATGGGTTTTTAAAGCGACTCATTGGGATTTTTCTAATGCCTCACGTAGTTGTTGCATGACTTTAGGCGTACCTAAACTGAAGGTGAGCATACCGACATCATCAACAACCAAAAGCGCTTTATTTTTCCCTGCGGGGGTCATTGACATTCCTTGTAAGTTCCACACTTTTTCTATCCCGCCTAATGATTTAACCCCTTCCTGAGTAAAAATGATTAAATCAGGCTGGCTTGATAGCAAACCCTCTTGGGATAAAGGACGGTAGCTGTCGAAGCTGCTCATGGCATTTTTTGCACCGATTGCGTTAATCACGCTATCTGCTGCGGTGTGCTTTCCTGCGGCTAATGGTAGAACGCCGCCATGGCTCATAATGAACAGGACTTTTTTATCGATAGGTGCCGTATTTATTTGGCTAAGTTGTTGGTTAAATTGATTAACCAATTGTTTTCCTTGCTCTGTTTTACCAACCACATTAGCGATAGTGGTAATTTTTTCTGGAATGGCTTCTAAACTGGGTTTCCCTGTCACCTTAATAATTTTTACGCCACTTTTTTCGATTTGCGAGAGAGCCATTGAGGGTTTAGCTAACTCACTCGCAAGTACTAAAGTCGGACGCATTGACAACACACCTTCCGCATTAAGCATACGCATATAGCCCACGTCAGGGAGCTTGGTCGCTTGCTCTGGGTGAAGACTGGTGCTGTCACGGGCAACGAGCTGTTCTTGTGCTCCGAGTGCATACACAATTTCAGTCACATCACCACCTAAGGTGACGATACGTTCTGCTGCATAAGAACTAACAGAGATAAACAGCGTTGATAAGATTAGAAGCCATTGTTTCATAATAAGTTACCTAGGTTTAAATGCGTGGTAATGCGGTGACTTGTTGGCGCCATTGCTCTTGCTCTGGAGTCCCTTCCGTACGCTGCCCATACATTTGTGCGATTTGATTTCCTTGGTTATCGAAGACTTCAAGGCTTGTCACATGGCCATCTTGTGTTGGCTTACGTGTAACCCAGCATTCGGCGATACCATTTTCAATCATGTGCAAGGTGAAATCAGGATTGAAAATATTTAGCCACTTTAAGTCTGAACCTTCACTTTGATATGGCATGATTTTTTTGATTTCACCAGTGAAAATTTGCACACATCCGCGGTTGCCCACAAAAATCATAATTTCATTTTGATCTTTGAACGCAGTGTTAATCAGCTGATTGAAGGAATCATTAGGCACTTTCCAAGCCAAATCATCACTGACTGCGGCGAAAACTTGCTGGCGGCTGAGGTTATTTTTCTTCAGGAGAACAAAAAATTGGTGAACATCTGTCATGTTGCGCCATTGTTGTTCTAGCTGTTGTTTTAGCTCTTCACTAACGGGTTGGTTGGTAAATGGAGTGGCTGCTTCATGGATGAGTTCCGGGTTATCTTGGGTGGCATATTTTTCAATCAGTGCTTGCCATGCCGCCATATCCGTTTCATCGGTGGTGTAAACTTTATGTAGTGCATCACCTTGTTTATCAAAGAATTGAATACTATGGCGTTCACCGTGTTTGCTGTCTTCGGTTAACGCAAAAATGGCATCCCAATGACTAAAGAACATCCGTAAATCAAGGGCGCGTGGGTTTAAAATTAAGCCGCCATGTGGGCTAAATGTCGCATTGTCATAACGGCCAACTTGCTCATGAACCACATATTCGTTGCGTGTAATCGCTTTCACTTTTCCAACAGTGGCTAATTCTGTCAATAAAGTGGGGGCGTCGACGTTTAAACGAACAGCTTTGTCGTGACCAACACGACTATGCAGCAGTTGAGCTTCAGATACATTTAAATAGGCGGCGAGATCGCGAGCGTATTTGGCTTTGTTCTCTGTTTTTGCTTGTTGGTAACGCTCGTAAAGTGCTGAATTCACGTTTATCTCCTTAATATTGTGTGAATTACCATTGGAAGCTGACAAGCAGCTTGGCATTACGTCCATCTTGAGGAATGCCTTGTGATGAGTAATATTCTTTGTCAAAGGCATTACCTAATACGACACTGGTTCCTAACCCTTTGAGCTGCCCGTCACCTTGGTAGCTGACGTAGAAGTCATGTACGGCATAGCCCGCTTGAGGGGTGGCTTTAGTGGCTTTATTGAAGTCAGTATGGCGCGTAAACTCGCCTAACCAGCCCACTGAAAAACCGCTATTGGCAACAGGAATAGAGAGGTTACTGGTGAATGACTCTGGTTTGATGGAAGTGATTGATTCACCGTTATATTCGTTTTTGCCCGTGGTACGGTTATAGGCTAAGTTCCATCTGAAATAGTCTGTTTTATAATCCAAAGATGCATCTACGCCCCAAATTTTGGCGCGTTTTGTATTGATTGATGTGGTGTAATTGTTTTCTGGATTTCTAAAATCAGGCTCAGGGGTGACATAGGTATTGATATAGTCTTTGGCTTTGGTATCAAAGTAGCTGGCTTTGAATTGCAGGTTGTCTCTTTCCATTAATAAGTCATTGAAACGCAGGCCAAATCCATATTCCGCAGTACGGGTGCTTTCAGGTTTTAAATTTGGATTTGGACGCCATTTATTAAAGATTGGCCCTATTGGGAAATGGACTTCATCGTTGTACATCTCCATCATGGTTGGCGCGCGGAAGGCTTCAGAGTACGATGCAAACAACATTGACCACTCTGTTGGTGTGATGCTGACCGCCCCTTTAGATGACCATTTGCCTTCTTTGGTTTCATCATTACCTTTGGCTTTCGATTTGTAATGGTCATAGCGCGTGCCGACAATAAATGAAACAGGCAAATCTTTTAGGCTAATTTCATCTTGTAAAAATCCAGAAGCAAAGGTGATTTCTGCATCAGGGAACTGGGTTGTGTTGGCATAAGGTGTCTGTTTTTGCTGATAAGCTTCACTGCCATACGTTAAGTTATGGGCAGCGAGAGGGAAATCATAGAAATTGGTTTTGTTATCAACCTTCATCCCATAAGTTTTCTGTGTCCTGCCCTCGTAAGGGGTGCCTTGACCTTTAGCCGTAATATTGACCTCAGAATAATAGGGCGTCACTGTCAGGTTAAGCCAATCTTGCGAAGATGGCTTTAAGTTGTAAGTGGCTTGCGCATCGCGTTGACGCGTTGTGCGGTTCACTTTTAAGTTTTTACTGGTACTGGTGATTTGTTGTGGGTTTTTCGGCTCATTGGCATCGTTATTATAATAACGCACTTGGCCAGAAAGCTTTTGTGCATCATCGATTTGCCATGTACCTTTCGCCAGCAGGTTACCGATGGTTTCTTTGTTTTTCATGTCATCGCCATTACTCATGCGGACATTACCAGTTTCTTTTGTCACAAAGCTGAATAACCCATCAAGGTCATCACTACGGCCAAATGCGGTACCACCGAAACCGAAGCTATGATCGCCTGTAGCGGCTTCGGTAAAGACACGGAAACCATGGTCTTGGCCTTCACGCAATAAGTCTTTGGCATCAACCGTTTCCCAAGCAATCACACCACCCATAGCACCGCTGCCATAAAGCAAGGCTGAAGGGCCACGGATGATTTCAACTTGCTTAATCAGAGCCGGGTCGATAAACGTGCCATTAACATGGCCTGTATCTGTGCCTTGGCGAATACCATCAACTAAAGTCAAAATGCCGCGTCGATCAAACCCGCGCATATAAATATCTTGCCCATTCGCTCGGCTGGTACCGGTGACGCCAATTCCAGGGACTTTGCGTAAAATATCATTGACCGTGCTGGCCGTTTTTGTTTCAGGTGAATCGTTTTTAATCACGGTAACCATCATCGGAGTTTCGAAGCTGTCACGTTCGCTACCTGTGGCATAGACGGTCATCACATCATGATGATTTTTTTTTGGTGTTGGCTCTGTTGTTTGTGCTTGAGCACTTGCTATCACGCCTAAAATGGCACTGGTCAGGACTGACATTCGCAAAACAGGGGACATAATTGTGATACTCCATATAGTTTTTATCTGTATTAAGCAGAGTGAATTCGCATTAATTGATGACGATGCGTTGGTCTGGAGGACCTGAATTCGGTATGACACAGGAAAAATTGCATGTAAGCAGTGTCTGAACATAGCAAGAGGAGTGAACACATAATGAAAGTATAAAGCTGAGGTAATAGCAGACTACTGGTTTGTGTTCAGCAGGGCTATTTGGGATTTTGCACATGAAAGCGACCGCTGTGCGATAGTAAAGTATCGAGTGACTATCCTTGCTAATTCGATATTTAGCGGTACAAATGTGGAATACAGACGTCAGTTTAAACTCCATAAGAAACCTTTTCCTATGTTTAGATTAAGCTGGCTGCCTGGATAATTGACCTAGGTGGCTTGCGAATTAAGTTTTGGTGCGACTTACTTTGGGTTCGGTTTTACTTAGTTAAGATCAACTTACCTGTACGCGTTTGTCTCAATTGATAAAGTTCGCCATTATGTTGAATTGAGACCTTACCGGCAGGGCCCAATAACTGTTGGCTTTCTATCACGTCAGTTTTAACGGTTTGCTTTGCCGTTTCGACGGTATTTTCTGCAACTGGGGCTGTCATATTATTTACCATACTCAGTTTGTTGATAATCGAAATGATATTGAGAATGATTATCTTTAGAATGATTACTAATATCAAGCAATTTTCACAATCAAACAACAAAAGAACCACAAACAACTGAGTTCGTACGAAAAAACAGCATTAATCTAGTGGAACCCCACTGACAAGGCTATAATTGAATTTCTCCATTCATTGTATGGGTGAATAAAATGAAAATATTACTGTTAGGCGCGACAGGGCTTGTGGGAAGTCATGTTTTATCATTGGCTCTGGCAGACTCTCGTGTGACTCAGGTGATAGCGCCAACACGACATGCATTAGTAGAACATGAGAAATTACAAGCACCTATTGTAGATTTTAATCATTTTCCTGATGGGGCTGGATTATGGGAAGTTGATGCGGTGATTTGTGCGCTGGGTTCAACTCTCAAAGCTGCAGGGTCGAAAGCGGCATTTCGTCAAGTAGACTACACTTATCCTTTAGCCTGTGCAAAGCTGGCCAAAAAATGGCACTGCACGACATTTGTGTTGACTTCTGCTTTGGGGTCAAATGCGAAGTCACCTTTTTTTTATAGCCGAGTAAAGGGGCAGCTCGAACAAGACTTAATGTCACTGGGTTTTGACTCTTTAACTTTGGTTCGGCCGAATGTGATTAGTGGTGACCGGCAAACAGCGCGTTTGGGTGAAGTCATTGTGATCCGTATTATTTCTTTTCTATCACCTATACTGCCAGCTAGTTGCCAAGTTAGCCCCGCAACAAATATTGCGAAAGCATTATTTGAGGCCGCTGTGGCTCCCTCTAAAGGGGTCCATGTTATTTCATCTAAACAGCTGATATAACACTGAGTCGTTCATTTTTGTTTGGGGTGTTATAGGAAATAAATAAAAATATTTATTTTTTGATGGAGGTAACATTTTGTAATAAAACTGTAACATAATTGTAATAATTAAGTGTTTTTGCTTATTGTTGCAGCTAAATTATTGTCATATTTTTGCCTGCTTGTACTTTTAGCCGGGGTTGAATATGTCAATATTTAAAGAACAACCAGATATACCAGTAACCATGTCGAAATCTGAAATCGACGCTAAATATAAATACTGGCGATTACACTTAATGATTGTCAGTTATATTGGTTATGCCGTTTTTTATTTCACACGCAAAAGCTTCAATTTTGTAATGCCTGAAATGCTAGTTGATTTAGGGATTACAAAAGCCGATATAGGGATGGTTGGAACGGCATTTTACCTGACTTATGGGGCATCTAAATTCCTTTCTGGCATCATCGGTGACCGTTCAAATCCACGATATTTTATGGGGATCGGTTTGATAGCGACAGGGGTGGTAAACATCCTGTTCGGCTTAACGTCCTCAATCAGTATGTTTATTGTATTGTGGATGGTGAATGCGTTTTTCCAAGGTTGGGGTTGGCCGCCTTGTGCCAAAATACTTAACACATGGTATTCACGTAATGAACGTGGGCTCTGGTGGGCTATTTGGAATACATCACATAATATTGGTGGTGCAATAATTCCAATTTTATCCGGTGGTGTTGCGTTAGCGCTTGGCTGGCGTTACGGGATGATCATACCAGGAATTATTGCCATTGTGATTGGTATTGGATTATGTATTTTATTACGTGATAGACCACGGACAATGGGGCTGCCTACGGTTGGTGAATGGCGAAATGACCTTGAAGAATTAAAATATGAAGCCAAAGGGGCGGGTTTGCCTTTAGGCAAAATATTGAACGAATATATCTTTAAAAATAAAGTGTTATGGGTTCTCGCTCTTTCTTATGCGGTGATTTATATCGTCAGAACAGGGATAAATGACTGGGCAAACTTGTATTTAATTGAAGAGCACGGTTTTAATTTGTTGTCGGCAAATGCGGTCGTCATGATGTTTGAAATTGGCGGTTTTTTTGGTGCTATTGTTGCAGGATGGGGTTCCGATTTAATCTTTAAAGGCAATCGTGCGCAAATGAATGTCATTTATGCGCTCGGGATTATTATCACTTCATTCTGTTTATGGATAGTTCCAGTTGATAACGAATATGTGTTTTCTTTCTTGTTCTTTATGACAGGATTCTTCATTTTTGGCCCTCAATTTTTGATTGCCATGGCAGCTGCTGAAAATTCACATAAAAATGCCGCTGGGGCTTCAACAGGGTTTGTCAGCTTATTTGCCTATATTGGGGCATCAATCGCAGGGTATCCATTATCAATCGTGATTGAAAAATACCAATGGAATGGTTTTTATTCCTTACTGTTAGCTTTATCCATTTTCTTAATTTTACTGTTAATTATTGCAATGGTAATGACGAAGAAAAAAGTCAGCGTAGAAGGTTGATTCTTCTATAGCGTTATACTAAACCAAGCCTACGATAGTCGGCTTGGTTGCTTGCAAACCTACCTCTGAATTTGTGCTAATAAACCCGATTACTTACATCGCCGCCCATCTAAGGGGCGGCTTTTTACTTAACTTGCAGCCAAATATTATTTTCATACTCAAAATGGATAGCTTTATATTTTTGTGTAAACGTTTACACTAATCGAGATGGATCACAGAATCCTATTGAAACTCGTTGCTATAATTCGTGGTAACGACAGGTTTGAAGGTGAAGTTATGTTTAAGCAGTATTGAGGGAGAAGATAAATGCAACAGGATCAACGATTGATGATAGGGCTGTGGGTGGCTGCGGATAGCAATCAAATATCCCCAATGGTGATGAAGTTGAGGAGACAGATAAGATGAATACAATGCCATTTAACCCTTCTGATTGCCCCCATCGTCGCTATAACCCATTAACGGGCCAATGGGTGTTAGTGTCTCCCCATCGAGCAAAACGTCCATGGAGTGGTAAAGATGAAAAGCCATCAATAGAAGATTTACCTCAGTATGATGCACATTGCTTTCTTTGCCCGGGTAATACAAGGGTTTCAGGGGAGGTCAATCCTAACTACCAAGGGACTTATGTATTCCAAAATGACCATGGTGCGTTATTAGCACAACCCTGTGCCCAGCCTGATAATCAATCTGAGTTGTTTCAATCACAATCGGTTAGTGGTGTTAGCCGAGTAATCTGTTTCTCTCCGGACCACAGTAAAACACTGCCAGAGCTGTCTGTGCCTGAACTTGAAGGTGTCATCGAAACATGGCAGCAACAAATCGTCGAATTAAGTGAACGCTATGCTTGGGTTCAAGTTTTTGAAAACAAAGGGGAAATAATGGGGTGTTCTCAACCTCATCCTCATGGGCAAATTTGGGCGAGTGATTTTTTACCCAATGAAATCGCACGTAAGGACCACTTCCTCTCGCAATATTATCAACGTCATGGCCGTAATTTATTAATTGATTATATTCAAGCAGAACAACAAGATGGCTCACGGATTGTTGTCGAAACTCAAGAATGGATTGCACTTGTTCCTTATTGGGCGGCTTGGCCATTTGAGACATTGTTACTACCCAAACGACATATTCGCCGCATGGATGAAGTGAATGAAGCCATTCGTGCAGACCTTGCTATAGCGCTAAAAAAACTCACAAGTCGCTACGATAACCTATTTCATTGTTCTTTCCCTTATTCAATGGGATGGCACTTTGCGCCTTTTATGAATGAAAGCCAAAGTATCGAACATTGGCAATTACATGCTTTATTTTATCCGCCATTACTGCGTTCAGCGACAGTGAAAAAGTTCATGGTGGGGTATGAAATGTTAGCAGAAACCCAGAGAGACCTCACGCCAGAGCAAGCGGCACAACGTTTACGTGATGTGAGTGACTGCCACTATAAACAAAGTTAAATCGCTAGATATTTTACCAAATTATAATTAACTTGGTTGTTTGCCAGGTTAACCAAATGACGTATTAAGGATAATTAAAAATGGAAACGTTAAAGCAAACTGTTGCCACATCGTTTGAAAAAACCTTTGGTTATCAACCTGAAATATATGTTCAAGCGCCAGGACGAGTAAATATCATCGGCGAGCATACAGACTACAATGATGGTTTTGTTTTGCCTTGTGCGATTGATTACCAAACAATGACTGCAGCGGCAAAACGTGATGATCGCATTATCCGAGTTGTTGCGGCTGACTACCATAATGAGTGCGATGAATTCAGTTTGGATAGTGATATTACATTTTTGCCTGAAAAAATGTGGGCGAACTATATACGTGGTGTAGTGAAGTTTCTCTTACAAAGAGGGTTTTCGTTTAATGGTTGCGATATTGCAGTCAGTGGAAACGTTCCGCAGGGTGCGGGATTAAGCTCTTCAGCCTCACTAGAAGTTGTAATTGGACAAACATTTAAGGCCTTGTATCAATTAGATATTAGTCAACAAGATATCGCGCTGAATGGCCAACAAGCTGAAAACCAATTTGTTGGTTGTAACTGCGGCATTATGGACCAACTGATTTCAGCTTGTGGGGATGCTGGCCATGCTTTACTTATTGATTGCCGCAGTTTGGCGTTATTTCCTATTTCCATACCTGATGATTTGGTTGTGATGATTATCAATTCAAACAAGCAACGAGGCTTAGTTGGGAGTGAATACAATACACGCCGCCAACAATGTGAAGAAGCTGCCAATTTGTTTGGAGTGAAAGCGTTGCGCGATGTCACATTTGATGATTTTTTGCAGCAGCAACACCAATTATCTCCTGTCGTTGCCAAGCGAGCCAAACATGTGATCAGTGAGAACGAGCGTACTTTGGCGGCAGCAAAAGCATTAACGCAAAATGATTTATTGCAACTAAGCGAATTAATGGCGCAGTCACATATTTCCATGCGTGATGATTTTGAAATCACAGTTAAAGAAATTGATACTTTAGTGGATATCGTTAAGTCCGTTTTAGGTGTTCAAGGTGGGGTACGTATGACCGGAGGGGGCTTTGGCGGCTGTGTGGTTGCGGTGATGCAGCAGCAATGTGTTCAACCAGTGATTGACGCGGTAGAAGCGCAATACCAGAAAGCGACAGGTTTACAAGCCGATATTTATGTATGCCAACCTAGCTCAGGTGCGAGTGTGGTGCGTTAAAAGCAAATCAACACATTGAGAAGTTGAAATAACATGATGTTTACTCAAGAAAAAAATCAGACATTAGGTTCACCCAAAGTCGTCGTGTTAACCAACAAAAATGATATGGAAATTACCCTGACAAGTTTAGGGGCAAGTTGGCTAAGTTGTATTTTACCACTAGCGAGTGGGAAGCGAGACGTTATCCTAGGTTCACCAAACATGGATAAACAGAAGGAACAAGACGTGTATTTGGGGGCGACAGTGGGACGCGTGGCTAACCGTATCGCGAATGCACGCTTTTCTATTCATGGTGAAAATTATTTAGTATCAGCCAATCAAGGGGCGAATTGCTTACATGGTGGGAAAGATAATTTTAGCTATCGAGTTTGGGCAATTTCACAGACTAGTGCTCAACAGGTTATTTTTTCACTTATTTCGCCAGATGGTGACCAAGGTTTTCCTGGGGAACTGAACGTTGAGGTGAGTTATGAATTAACGGATGAAAACCAAGTGATTATCCGCTATAAACACCAAACTACAAAGAGCTGCCCTGTGAACCTAAGCAATCATGCTTATTTTAATTTGGCGGGTGAAGGTAGTGAAAAAACAGCTCTAGATCACGCTCTTACGATTTGCAGTGATTGTTATTTACCGACAGATAAAACAGGGATCCCCAGTGGAGAGTGGCGTAATGTGACTGGCGGCAATTTTGATTTTCGTCAAAGCAAACTCATTGGCCGTGATTTTCTCCAAGATAACGACCAAGTTTCTGCTGGGGGATATGATCACACATTTATTCTCGAAACATCTCGTATTGATGGGCGGCAAACGGTGGCATCGCTGTGTGCTCCTGAAGGGGACGTAAAAATGAATATTTCTACAACAATGCCCTCTATGCAGCTTTATACAGGGAATTATTTGATTTCAGTTGCGGGTAAAACAAAATCGTATACGCCTTTTTCTGGTGTTGCATTTGAAACGCAATTTCCACCCGATGCAGTTAATCACCCTGAATGGGGGGAGCGATACAGCCCGATTTCACAGCCTAATCAAATATATTGTAGTGAAACGTGTTATCAATTTATTTTTTAAGCCTACTGTTGATTAACACCGCTGAAATGCGGTGTTTTGTTTTTCTATACTATGCATTGATGAGTTTTAGCTAAATAATTTTAATATGCGCTACGCCATTGTTTTTAATTCTAGCTCATTGTTTAATAAGCCATCCTAATTGTAGAGGTACACGATGGCGACAATCAAAGATGTGGCAAAAGAAGCGGGTGTTTCTGTTGCAACTGTTTCACGGGTGATTAATCAATCACCTAAGGCAAGCCAAGCTTCTATTGCATCAGTAAAAAATGCAATGAATAAGCTAGGGTACCGCCCAAATGCGGCGGCTCGCGCGTTAGTGAACCAAAGCTCAAATACAATTGGGGTGCTCGTTAACGATGTGTCAGACCCATTTTTCGGTGTTATGGTTAAAGCTGTTGATGCGGTAGCCCATAAAAATGGTAAACATATCTTGATTTGTAACGGTTATCATAATGCAAAGGAAGAGCGCCAATCTATTGAGCTGTTGATTAACAACCGCTGTGATGCATTGGTCATTCACTCTAAAGCCCTTGATGATGCAGAACTACTCCAATATGCGAACGAAGTCCCGAGTATGGTACTGATCAACCGCCATATTGATGAGATTGCAACCCGCTGTATTTCATTAAATAATTACAAAGGTGCCTATTTAGCGACGGAACACCTCATTCGACATGGGCACACTAAAATTGCGTACATCTCTTCAAATCACCAAATTGAGGATGCGATACAACGTTTGCAAGGCTATCGAGACGCATTAAAAAATAATGGTATTCAACTATCTGATAGCTATGTTGAATATGGTACTCCTTATGGGGAAGGCGGCGAGCAAGCGATGACTAACTTGCTGATAAAATCACTCGAAATCACTGCGGTCGTTGGTTACAACGATTTTATGGCCGCAGGAGCCATTGCGGTATTAGATGAAAATGAAATTCACTCACCAGAACAGGTTTCGGTTATTGGTTTTGACGATGTATTGATTGCCCGCTATATCCATCCACGTTTAACAACGATTCGTTATCCCATTCAAATGATGGCAGAAAAAGCCACTCAGTTAGCACTTTCTTTAGCAAGAGGGGAAAAAACGACAGGTGAAAGTTTGATTTACTCACCGACATTGGTTCAACGCAATTCAGTTAGGCCCTTGCACACCTAATTACGTTATAGGTATAGAATTACGGCATGAAATGTAAACGTTTTCATTAATATTTGATGGGCTTCACGGAACCATCAAGAAATAGATTACTTTTCAGTAATTCGTCTTCGTTCTTCTCTGAAAATTTGCATTAAAATCTGTTATTTAATCCACTAAGTTAACATTATTGAGGATATTGTGAAAATATGTGATTCATTTAACGGTGATATCTTGTGGTAACGTTTACACTTGCTTCGTTATCATTTGGCGAAGGAATTTGATTATGCAAACTGAAGGGGTTGGGTTAAGCACATTAGATTACGGAATATTCATTCTGTATGTGCTTATCATTATTAGTGTGGGTCTTTGGGTTTCTCGAGATAAAAAAGGGCAAAAAAAAGGTACAAAAGACTATTTTCTGGCAGGAAAAACATTACCTTGGTGGGCTATAGGTTCTTCACTGATTGCGGCAAATATCTCTGCAGAGCAATTTATTGGTATGTCTGGCTCTGGATTTTCAATTGGTTTAGCCATCGCATCCTATGAATGGATGGCGGCACTAACACTGATTATTGTCGCAAAATACTTTATGCCCGTATTTATCGATAAAGGTATTTTTACCATTCCAGAATTTGTTGAAAAACGCTTTAATAAAACATTAAAAACGATCTTAGCTGTATTCTGGTTAGCATTATTTATCTTTGTTAATTTAACTTCAGTTCTCTATTTAGGGTCGTTAGCATTACAGACAATCCTAGGTATTCCAATGCATTATGCTATTTTTGGTTTAGCATTATTTGCTGTGATTTATTCTCTTTATGGCGGGCTATCTGCGGTTGCATGGACAGATGTCGTACAAGTTTTCTTTTTAATTTTAGGCGGTTTTTTAACCACAATAATGGCGGTGAGCTATATTGGCGGTGATGCAGGTTTATTCGCGGGGATGAGCCGTATGGCAAGTGAAGCACCTGCACATTTTGAAATGATTTTAAGCCAAGACAACCCGCAATTTAGCAATTTACCCGGTATTGCCGTATTAATTGGCGGACTATGGGTTGCCAATTTATATTACTGGGGCTTCAACCAATATATTATTCAACGTGCATTAGCGGCCAAATCTATTAATGAAGCACAAAAAGGCTTGGTTTTTGCGGCATTTCTCAAACTGATTGTCCCAATCCTTGTTGTTGTACCGGGTATTGCAGCATTTGTGATTGTTTCTGACCCTGCATTACTGGCGGGATTAGGAACGATGGCACAAGAACATATGCCAACACTGGCACAAGCGGACAAAGCTTACCCATGGTTAACACAATTCTTACCTGTCGGCGCTAAAGGGGTC
Organism: Providencia sp. PROV174; assembly: GCF_028480685.1. Lineage (NCBI taxonomy): Bacteria > Pseudomonadati > Pseudomonadota > Gammaproteobacteria > Enterobacterales > Morganellaceae > Providencia > Providencia sp. PROV174. Next base: position 226,515 of record NZ_JAMPOT010000017.1, on the reverse strand, counting down.
GTATTTGCGGCATTAGCTGCGGCTATTGTCTCTTCTTTAGCTTCTATGCTGAACTCAGTGGCAACTATTTTCACTATGGATATCTACAAAGAATATATTGCTCCGTCAACCGCGGACCATAAATTAGTGAATGTCGGGCGGATCAGCGCGGTTGTTGCGTTAATTGTGGCATGTTTTATCGCACCATTATTAGGTAACATTGGACAGGCTTTCCAATATATTCAAGAGTATACGGGGTTAGTTAGCCCTGGTATTTTAGCGGTATTCTTACTAGGTTTATTTTGGAAGAAAACCAATGCAAAAGGCGCGATTATCGGTGTGCTGCTCTCAATTCCGTTTGCATTATTCTTAAAACTGATGCCGTTAGGTATGCCATTCCTTGACCAAATGATGTACACCTTCTTCTTTACTGCGGTCGTGATTGGTTTAATTAGCCTGACAACGGCAAAAGAAGATGACTGTGAGGGGGCAATTATTTTAACGTCGGAGACCTTTAAAACATCGACAGGTTTCAATATCGCATCCTACGCAATTATGGTTATCTTGTGCGTGTTATATGCGTTGTTCTGGTAGCGCAATATTTCTAACAACCTGATAATTAAATGATAGCACTAGGCGGGAAGGAACACTCCCGCCTTATTTTTTGCATTTATTAACTTAAATAATGAGCTAACATTAATATCGCAATCATTTTCGTTATTCTCGCCTAATAATATCCCTTTCTTATGTATGGTTAATTGTGTCTAAATTGATTTTTTTAATAACTATTTGTTATAAGTAAATATGCCAAATTGATTTTAATTTGACTTATTTTTAGGAATAATACTGAGACTTATTATTATTATCATTGGAACTATTTTGTGAAAAATTTAGGTTTATTTCGTTTACATCAGGTTGCCATTTTCACCTTGTTAGCGCTGGCTGTTCAAAACCAATCCATGGCAAATGAACAAAATAGCGACAAACAAGACTCTTTCGTTGTCAGTGCACAAGCACTCAAAGTGAATACTGCGCTGCAAGAAACGCCAAAATCAGTTTCGATTATTACCGAACAAGATTTGACCATACATGCTCCGCAAAAAATTGATGAAGCACTTCGTTATACCTCAGGGGTTGTTGCACAGCCTTATGGAGCTGATAATGATACTGATTGGTTCAAAGTCCGCGGTTTTGATGCTGCAACCTATTTAGATAATAGCCGGTTATATCGAGATGGCTATTATACTTGGTTGCTTGAACCTTATGGGTTGGAAAGTATTGAAGTCGTGAAGGGGTCATCAGCTGTTCTCTTTGGCGAATCCACTCCTGGAGGCGCTGTTAATTTAGTAACGAAAAAACCATCTATTAATGCTAAAAATGAAATATTTTTAGAAGCGGGTAATAACGATCACCAAGCGCTAGGTTTTGATCTTTCTACGGCATCAGTGGATGCAGGTGCCCGCTACCGTTTAGTGGGAACGATGAAAAAATCGGATGGGGAACTCAAAGACACAGATAATAAACGTCTTTATCTGGCGCCAAGTGCGGCATTTGACTTGTCTGACCAAACTGTACTTACGTTAATGGGAACGTATCTGCACGATGATGGTACGCCCACGAATCCTTTTTTCCCCGCAGCGGGAACATTAATTCACTCTAATTATGGCAAAATTAAACCATCAACCAATTTAGGTGAGCCTGATTACGATAAATATAAGCGAACTCAGTTTTCAGTGGGTTATTTATTAGAACATCAATTTAATGATGAGTGGCGTTTTGCGCAGCGTGTGAATTACGGTTACAACGACCTAACACTCAGAAGCGTTTACGCCTTCTTTAATGCAGATCCTGCTGTGCAAGAATTGGAGCGAGGTGTTGTTTTTCGCGATGGTAAAAACCAAAGTTTTAGCTTAGATAACAATATTGTCGGTGAATGGGATAGTGAGCGGTTTGAAAATACCTTACTTGCGGGTATTGAATTCCAATATCATCAAACCAAAGGTGATGAACAGGATAATTATGCTTTTGGTAAAATTAACCCGTGGAAGCCAGTTTATGGACACTATACCCCACTAGACCCATCTAATAATATTCATCGCACTATTGATAAAACACAAACTAGTATTTATTCACAATACCAAACAAAGCTTGATAGCAAATGGATTGGGGTCATTGGCGCACGTTATGATTGGGTAAAAACTGAAAATAAAGCACATAAAAAAGCAGAAGATGAGTCTAGAAACGATGGGCAGATGAGTTTAAATGCGGGTTTAATGTATATCGCTGACAATGGCATTTCACCTTATTTAAATTACTCTCAATCTTTTGAGGTTCAATCGACGATCGACCCAACCACCCAAAAACTGTATAAACCACTTAAAGGTGAGCAATTTGAAGCAGGTATCAAATATACGCCTTATTTTGTGGATGGCTATTGGAATATTGCTTGGTTCGATATCGAACAAAAAAATGCGTTAGTCACAACTCCTGAACACCCTGTTGCAACACAAACAGGTAAAGTCACTTCACAAGGTATAGAAACAGAACTCTTCGCAAGTGTTACTGATAATTGGGATATTAAAGCGACATACACTTATACCAATGCGCAAACAGATCAAACAAATGGTAAGGGACGTAAACAGGCTGGTATGATCCCCAAACATATGGCGACAGTCTGGACTGACTACGAAATTCCAATCGTGAGTAACCAGTCGTTAAAACTCGGAACTGGTATTCGCTATTATGGCCAATCAAAAGACAACCCAGCGAGCAGCAACCGTTCTGTTCCTAGTGCGATGCTCTGGGATATGGCCGCGATATATCAATTATCGAATAATTGGCAGTTCCAGTTCAATATGAATAACATTCTCAATAAAGAGTATGTTTCATCTTGTGATACCTGGTGCTACTACGGCCAATCGCGTTCATTTGTGTTACAAACAAAGTACACTTGGTAATTTTAAAAAAGGCATGCTAATAACCTTGGCATGTCTTGAGTCCTTTCTATGTTTCGATTAGCAAATATTAATATCGTTCGTGATCATCGTTCTATTTTATCTATAGATTCGCTAAATATACCGACAACAGAACTCACAGTAGTTCTTGGTCATAATGGTTCAGGAAAATCTACACTGGTTAATCTCCTTTCAGGGCAGATGGCACCGGATAGCGGACAAATCGATTTAAATGGCACGAGTCTTTCTCGATATAAAACGAAAGAATTAGCGCAGAAAATCGCGTATTTACCACAAAAACTGCCAGCCTCAGCGGGGCTGTCTGTGAAAGAACTTGTGCGCTTAGGCCGCTTTCCGTGGCGAGGTGCACTTGGTCGCTGGCAAGCTGACGATGAAATTATTATCCAGCAAGCAATGGAAAAAGCGGGAGTTGAGGGGTTTTCTTCGAGCTTAGCAGACAATTTGTCTGGTGGAGAGCGCCAGCGCGCATGGGTTGCCATGTTACTTGCCCAACAATCACCGGTTTTAATACTGGATGAACCGACTTCTGCATTAGATATTCACCATCAATACCAGTTAATGAATTTATTGAGTGAGCTTAATAAAGTTCATGGGATTGGTGTGATTGTGATCCTTCATGACCTCAACCTTTCTCTACGCTACGCAACACACATAGTGGCATTAAAAAAAGGGAAAATAGAATTTGAGGGAAAAAGTGTTCTTCTTCATGATGAAGCAAGGCTATCGTCACTCTACGATACCCCGATTAAGTTAATACCACACCCTAATTTTCCAGAGTCAGAACATCATAGGGTTGCTATCGTATGCGCTTAAAAATCAATTTGCTTGGCCTTATTTTATTAACAAGTACATTATTATGCTCATTTTATACACGGGCTTATTCTGTTACGGATAGTCGTGGTATTATCGAGTTCAATTCGCCGCCTCAGCGCGTTGTGGTTTTAGATTGGGATTTACTGGAGCAGCTATTAACCCTTGAAGTTACCCCTATTGGCGCCACGGAATTAGAGAGTTACCAGCAATGGGTTGTTGACCCAGTTGTTCCTTCTTCAGTCAAAGAGGTAGGAACCCGGGCTGAGCCTAATTTAGAGCAAATTGCCGCATTGAAACCTGATGTTATTATTGCAAGTAGCGCGCAAGAAGATTTACTGCCTTTATTGGAAAAAATAGCGCCAGTCGTTTATTTATCAAATTTTGCACGCCAAGATGACTCAGGGCTTGTAGCCATTGCGCATTTTAAAACGTTGGCTCACTTATTTAACAAAACCTCTTTTGCCGATGAATATTTAGTGAAAATGGATAAACGTTTTGCTGAATTAAGATCACAGCTTGAACGAGCTTTTTCCACGAAACCAAATGTTGCTGTTATCCGGTTTTCAAGTTTAAGCACTATTTTTCTTTATACTGAGAACTCAACGCTAAATTATGTTCTTGAACAGCTTGCATTAAAGCCCGCTATTTTAGTTCCCGCACGTGCTTGGGGAATAGAACAGAGACGAATAAATTCATTACAGTTTATTAATGATGGGTACGTGTTATATATCAAACCATTTGTAGAAGAAAAAAAACTAAATGATTCTATTTTATGGCAGTCGATGCCCTTTGTTAAACAAGGGCGGATAAATAGTGTTCGTCCCGTTTGGAATTATGGTGGTGTATTTTCCTTGCAATTAATGGCGGAAGCATTAACAGAAAGCTTATTACAGGTTGCTCCTCATAATGACAACTAAACAGTACTCAATACTATTTTTTGTATTAATGGTGTTTGCGCTGATTAATCTTCAGCTCGAACCTGGGGTTATACTCAGTCAGCAATTATTTTTAATTATTCATCCTGCTTCAGCCGATACATTTGCTGATTATTTTTATTTATATGGCCAATTACCACGCCTTGCTATGGCATTATTAGTGGGCGCGACTTTTGGTTTATTGGGCAGTTTGATGCAGCAATTAACACAAAATAATCTTACTTCACCACTGACATTAGGTTCATCATCCGGTGCTTGGTTAGCATTAGTGGTAGTCAATATTTGGTTTAGTAATGAGATTGGGTTATATCAAACGCTAGCTGCGATGGTGGGAGCATTACTTGCATTTGGGTTGGTAATATTAATTGCAGGTATTCGCAATATGACAGGCATTCCGTTGGTTGTTTCGGGAATGGTCATCAATATTTTGTTTGGTGCAATAGCGACTGCATTAATTACATTAAATTCTCAATTTGCACAAAACATTTTTATGTGGGGAGCTGGAAATCTAGCGCAAGATGGCTGGCAAAAAGTGGTTGGTTTATTACCTTTATTGTTCCCTATCATTATTATTATCTGTTTTGCACCTCGTATTTTGACATTATTGAAATTAGGTCATGAGGGGGCTAAAGCTCGTGGCTTATCCGTTTTACCTACTTTCTTGTTTTTTATTGTTTTAGCATCTTGGTTAGTGGCGGCGACTATTTCAACTGTAGGGGTTATTAGTTTTATTGGTTTATTAGCCCCAAATATAGTACGGCGAATGGGTAATATGAGTGCAAGGCAAGAGTTATTAAACAGTGCAGTTGTAGGCGCTATTTTATTGCTTCTTGCAGACAGCGGGGCTATCGCACTAACAAACTACCTTAATATTGTGGTTCCTACGGGGGTAATGACTGCTGCTATTGGTGCTCCTTTATTGATCTGGTTTAGCCGCCGAGCAATGACAGCCCAAGATCAATTATCGATAGGTCTATTACCAACAAAAATAATACTTTCCAAAACCACGGTATGTATTCTTATTTTATTGTTAGCAAGTGGAGTTGTATTTTCACTTTGCTTACAAACGAATGGTGAACAATATTATTGGCAACTGCCATCAAGTTTTCAATGGGATATTAAATGGCCTCGTTTATTAGCGGCTATATTCTCTGGCTTAGCATTGAGTATTGCAGGCGTTTTATTACAAAGAATTATTTATAACCCGTTGGCCAGCCCAGATATTTTAGGGGTTTCTTCAGGTGCTACAGCGGCACTTGTTCTATTTAGTTTACTATTAGGCACTGCTATTCAAACCTCATTTTGGGGTATTGCTTTAATCGGGAGCCTGATTGTATTAGGGCTATTGTTGTACCTAGGTAAGCGACACCAATACGCACCAGCAAGCTTAATTTTGACAGGGATCTGCCTAACGGCAACGTTAGAAGCTTTTGTTCAGTTCTTTTTAGCTCAAGGTACATTGAGTAGCTATCGGATATTATTATGGCTTTCAGGGTCAACTTATCGTGTGGAAGGGCAACAGGCCATTATTTTTTCAATCAGTATTGTTGTGTTAGCTATATTAGCGATCACGTTAAATCGTTGGCTAGTTTTATTATCAATTAGTCGGTCATTTGCACAGGGAAGAGGACTAAATTCACAATTAGCGACTATATTGCTATTAATCTTAGTTGCATTATTGTGTGCTTTTGTCACTTCTACTGTTGGCCCTATTGCATTTCTTGGTTTAGTTGCACCCCATATGGCTTTTTTAGTTGGCGCTAAAAAGGCGAAACAACAACTTATTATTAGTGGGTTGATCGGCAGTATATTAATGGTTTGGGCAGATTGGTTAGGACAAATTATTATTTATCCAACACAGATAGCTGCTGGAATATTTGTCGCCATTTTAGGTGGCGGGTATTTTTTATTGCTGATGGCGATGAATAAAATCAAGTCATAATTTATGGTGTAAATATGGCTAACCAAATCGCTACTCAAAAGACCTAACTAATATTGATAAGTCAGGTCATATCGCGATAGCCATAAAAAAAGATAAATACGAAAAGAAAATAGTAGTATTTATCTTATCCGTATTATTTCAATACCACAGCCCCAGAATGGCAGTAAAAAGGTGAGTTAAGTTGAGCCACGCTCAATTAATTGCCATTCGAGGATTTCATGGCTGTCATCGAGTTGCGGGTGCTTAATTTTATTGAGTAGCAGTTGAACGCTACGGATGCCAAATTGATGCATCGGCTGTACAATAGTACTTAATGGCGGCGTGGTTACTTCACCGAAGGGCACGCCATCAAACCCTAACACGGCAATATCATTGGGAATATGCAACCCCTGCTGATGTAAAACACTCATTGCACCGCCTGCGGTGACATCAGAAATCGCGAATACAGCATCGGGTTTGGGCGCATTTTGCAGTAACTTTTCCATGGCCTTCGCCCCTGCGGTGTAATCTAATTCTTCTACATACTCGATTTTACAATACTCAAAGCCAAGTTCAGTGAGTGCTTTTCGATATCCTTGTTCCCGTTGTTGCGAATAGAGGTAACGCATATCACTGTTAATTAATGCAATGCGTTGGCGATTTTTCGCTGCTAAATGATAAACGCCAGCGCTAGCGGCTTGTGAATTATCAATAGTAACCGAAGAAGCACGAAATTCTGGATCCCCCTCACCACACTGCACCCACGGAAAATCGCCAATCATATCCGTAAGCCCTGGCAAACAACTCACGGCATCCATAGTGATGACGCCATCAACAACCTTACCTCTGAGTAAACTCAGATAAGCGGATTCACGTGTTGGATTGGATTCAGAATTACATAACAAAATATGATAGCCGTGGCGTTCCGCTTCTTCTTCAATACCTCGTACAACGAGTGAACAAAAGGGGTTAGTGATATTAGATACCAACACCAATAGCATACGACTACGCGAGGTACGTAGTTGGCGCGCTAATAAATTAGGCTGATAATTACACTGAGCGATGGCGGCGAGAACTTTATCGCGAGTTGCGGGTTTGACAATATGTTGATCATTCAATACCCGTGAAACCGTTGCGGCAGAGACTCCTGCGATTTTCGCCACTTTTTCTATCGACATTGTTCACTTTTCCTTTTGTCTATTGCCATGCACAGTATGCAACATCGTGATGAAAAGTACGATTGATACAAGCAACTTGTGATGCAGATTGCAAATTTACCTTTTAGGTCATTATTGAACCATTCAGCTAGTTGCTGAAAGAAACAATTTGGCTATATTTTATAAATGAAATCGATTTCAGTAAAAATGTAATCGATTTCATTTTGGGATCTAGCTGCCATTTAGCAAAAAGCCTCATTTTATAAACAATAAAACATGAGAGGTAATGAATGGATATACAACTACAGCTTGCGAAATACACTGATCGGAATGAAGTCGCGCATTTGATTTATCACTCAACGAATGTCTGGTATCAGCAACATGGTTTAGGCGCAATATTTCAGTCTGCGCCTGAAGAGTGCCACTTATTTGTTGATGTATACCAACAACTTGATCCTGACTACCACTGGGTAGCCCGTGATCCACAACTTAATATTCTTGGCTCGTGTTTTTTTCACCCACGTGAAACCCATTTGGGCCTTGGGATTATGAATGTCCATCCCGATGCATTCGGACAGGGTATTGCAAAGAAATTATTGTCCAAAGCGGATGAATTAGCAGGAAATTTACCCATTCGCTTAATTTCAAGTGCCCTGAATTTAGACTCTTATTCTCTTTATCGCCGTGGCGGTTTTACACCTTACGCAATATACCAAGACATGGTGATTTCAGTACCCGAGCAAGGCGTAAATCTCCCTCGTTTGACCGAAGGAATTGTACGAGATGCTCGAACCGAAGACTTACCAGCTATTTTACAATTGGAAGCGGATTTATTGGGTATTAGTCGTCAGCGGGATATTGAATATTTTTTGAATGACACCAGCGGGTTATGGCGAATTGCAGTCTGGGAGCATAACCAGCGCATTGAAGGTTATCTTGCCTCTATCGCACATCCCGCATCGAGGATGTTAGGGCCCGGCTGCAGCTATCGTGATGAGGTAGCGCTGGATTTACTCGGTTGGATGTTAGACAAACATCATCGTGGTGCGATGCCAGTCGTTTTAGTTCCCGTAGAGCGAAATGCACTGTGCCAAGCACTATTGCGATGGGGCGGTCGAATTTGTGAATTACATCTTGCGCAAGCCAAAGGTTATGCGCAGAAACCAAGCGGCGTGGTTATGCCGTCCTTTTTACCTGAAAGTGGCTAATAAAAAATAGAAATTATTGGGGGTCTTATGGGTACAAATAGTCTCGCTCAAGGCGGTAAAAATACTGCCCATGTATGGGTAGTACCGCGATTGGCGTTAATGATGTTCCTTCAATTTTTTGTGTGGGGGGCATGGTATGTCACGCTAGGGGTTGTCATGGGGAAATATGGTTTATCAGCAATTATTGGTGATGCCTATTCGACAGGGCCTATCGCCTCTATTTTATCTCCTTTTGTACTAGGGATGGTGGTTGACCGTTTCTTTGCATCACAAAAAGTGCTTGGTGTACTGCATCTCATCGGTGCCGCTTTATTATGGATGATCCCAAGTTACTTTACGGGGGATCATAGTGGTCTGTTATGGATAATCTTTGGTTATATGCTTTGCTATATGCCAACTATTGCTCTTAGTAACAACGTTGCCTTTTATAGTTTACCGAACAGTGAGAAAGCGTTCCCAGTTGTGCGTGCATTCGGTACATTCGGTTGGATTGTCGCGGGGTTGATTGTCGGTTCAACAGGGTTATCAGATAGTACAGAAATTTTCACCTTGGCGGCAGCGGCTTCGTTGGTACTGGCGATTTACAGCTTTACATTACCACACACGCCAGCACCAGAACGAGGTAAGCCCGTAGCAATGCGCGACTTGTTATGTGCGGATGCGTTTGCCATGCTCAAGCAACGTCATTTTTTAGTTTTCATCATTTGCGCAATGCTGATCTCCATCCCATTGGCGGCTTATTATGCCTATGCGGCGCCATTTGTTGCAGCGACAGGGTTTACTAACGTTGGTGGCGTGATGTCTTTAGGGCAGATGTCAGAACTGTTCTTTATGTTATTGATACCTTTCTTCTTTGCGCGTCTTGGCATTAAAGTGATGTTACTCATTGGGATGCTGTCTTGGTGCTTACGTTATGTCATGTTTGCCTTAGGTATCGCTGAAGAACTGCGCTGGATGATTTATATCGGCATTTTCTTACATGGTATGTGTTATGACTTCTTCTTCGTTATTGGTTTTATCTATACAGACAAAGTTGCTGGCGAGAAAGTAAAAGGGCAGGCGCAGAGCTTGCTGGTTTTGTTCACCTATGGCGTGGGGATGTTAATTGGTTCACAAATCAGTGGCATGCTGTTTAATAGCATTGTTACAACGGAAGGTGCAGCGGCTCTGCCACAATGGCAAAGTTTCTGGTGGTACCCAGCGATAGGTGCGTTACTGATAGCCGCATTGTTCTTCTTCACGTTCAATTATAAAGAAAAGCCGGTGGAGGGGAAATAAGATGGCTAATTTACGCGTCTTAGTCGTTGGTTGCGGCAATATGGGAGCCTCTCATGCAGAGGCTTACCACCGAATGGAAGGGGTTGATATCTGCGGGCTGGTGGCTCGTGGCCATTCAAAAAACACTCTCAATGAACATTTAGGTGGTGAATATGCCACGTTTGATAATTACGAACAGGCATTAAAAGCAACGCAACCAGATGCGGTTTGCTTAACGACATACCCTGATACGCATGAAGCTTATGCATTGCTAGCACTCAAGGCTGGCTGTCATGTGTTTATTGAAAAGCCGTTAGCCACTACGGTTGAAGGGGCCAAGCGTGTCATTGCTGCGGCTAAACAAGCCCATCGACAAGTGGTGGTCGGTTATATTTTGCGTCATCACCCATCGTGGCAACAATTCATTCATCTAGCTCATGAGCTGGGTAAGCCATTAGTGATGAGAATGAATTTGAATCAACAAAGCCATGGGCAGATGTGGAATGTACACCGTAACCTGATGCAATCACTATCACCGATAGTTGACTGCGGCGTTCATTATTTAGATGTGATGTGCCAAATGACTCAAGCTCAACCAGTGAGTGTCAGCGCTATTGGCGCAAGATTGACCGATGAATTACCAGATAATATGTATAACTATGGTCAATTACAGGTTCGTTTTGATGATGGCTCAGTGGGTTGGTATGAGGCGGGTTGGGGGCCAATGATCAGCGAAACGGCGTATTTTATCAAAGATGTCATAGGCCCTCGCGGTGCGGTTTCGATAATGGCTCGGCATGGAGAAGGAAATAGTGACAATGTTGATGGGCACACACGCACTGACTCTTTACGTATTCACTATGCGGAGCTTGATAAAAACAATGCCTTTAAGCATCCCGACCGTTGGGTTGACTGCCAAGACGAGCCAGACCATTTGGCGCTGTGCCTAAGTGAACAACATTATTTTATTCAAGCGATTACGGAACAATTTTCATTAGAACAGGATCTACAAGACGCACTCAATAGCTTGCGAATTGTTCTTGCTGCGGATGAAGCTGTGCGTACACAGCGCACCGTGATTTTAGGGAGTGAGTCATGAAAACAATCCAAGGCCCCGGTATCTTTCTGGCACAATTTATTGGCGAAAAAGCCCCTTTTAACTCATTAGAAGGCCTCGCTGAATGGGCATCAAGCCTAGGTTTTACCCATATCCAAGTGCCAACGATCGACCCACATATCTTTGATTTAGATTTGGCAGCCACAAGCCAAACTTATTGCGATGAGCTGGTTGCCATGTTACAGCAATATGGTATTCAGATCAGTGAGTTATCGACTCATATACAAGGCCAATTAATTGCGGTACATCCAGCGTATGACACGGTTTTTGATGGTTTTGCCCCTGTGAGCGTCAGAGGCAATCCTCAAAAGCGCCAGCAATGGGCGGCAGAGCAACTCATCAAAGCGGCAAAAACCTCGCAGCGCCTAAAGCTAACTACGCACGTGACTTTCTCAGGCGCGCTGGCGTGGCCTTATTTTTACCCTTGGCCACCCCACAATGCACAGCTATTTGATGAAGCATTTGCTGAACTTGCGTTGCGTTGGTTGCCTATTCTGAATGTGTTTGACGAGTGTGGCGTCGATGTATGTTACGAGTTACATCCAGGGGAGGACTTACACGACGGTGTGACATTTGAGCGTTTTCTCGGCCTTGTCGATAACCACCCACGTTGCCATATTCTCTACGATCCAAGCCATTTATTGCTCCAGCAGATGGATTATCTTGCGTTTATTGATTGCTATCACCAACGCATTCGCGCATTTCATGTCAAAGATGCGGAATATTCACCAAATGGCCGAAGCGGTGTCTATGGCGGCTATCAATCATGGGTTGAGCGCGCAGGGCGTTTTCGTTCGTTAGGGGATGGCCAGATTGATTTTGTCTCTATTTTCAGCAAATTAACCCAGTACGGTTTTTCCGGTGTTGCCACAATGGAATGGGAGTGTTGCCTTAAATCTCCAGATGCCGGGGCGAAAGAGGGAGCTGATTTTATCACCAATCATATTATTCCAGTGGTTGATCATGCCTTTGATGATTTTGCAGCGGTAGATACTAATCTTCAACAAATCAAAGCATTACTTGGGATCGTGAGTGATAAATAAAGGATAAGGCGATGAGACTAAAGTTGGGAATGGTTGGAGGCGGCGAAGGTGCATTTATTGGTGCTGTGCATCGATTAGCAGCTCGTATGGATGATGAGTTTGAGTTAGTCGCGGGCGCGTTTTCTTCAAACGAGCAAAATTGTCAACGTACAGGGCAACGGTTACATCTTGCTCCTGAACGTAGTTACGCCAGCTATCAGCAAATGGCGCAAAGCGAGGCGGCACGTGATGATGGTATTGATGTGGTTGCGATTGTTACGCCTAATCACCTGCATGCCCCTATTGCCGTTGAATTTTTGCGTTCAGGTATCGACGTGATCTGTGATAAACCATTGTGTACATCATACTCAGAAGCTTTGCAGCTTGCCGATGTTGTGCGAGAAACGGGTAGGCAACTGATTCTCACGCATAATTACAGTGCTTATCCGCTAATTCGCGAAGCGCGCAGCCGGATATTGGCAGGTGAACTAGGCGAAATTCGTTATATTGAAGTGGAGTATTTGCAGCAGTGGCTAGCAACACGATTAGAGGAAACTGAAAACAAGCAGGCGAGCTGGCGTACCGATCCACAAAAAGCGGGAGCGGGCTGTATCGGTGATATCGGTACTCATGCGTGGCAGTTAGCTTCATTTGTCACAGGGATGCTACCAGAGGCCATTTGTGCTGAACTCACATCAATGATCCCTGGAAGAGTGCTAGATGATGATGTGCGTGTGCAAATGCGTTATCACAACGGAGCAAAAGGGCGTCTATGGGCGAGCCAAGTGGCCTGTGGTGAAGAAAACGGGTTGAGACTGCGCATATATGGCAGTCAAGGGAGTCTTTCATTTTCCCAAGAAAATCCTAACCAGTTATGGTTAAAACCATTTGATTCACCCATGTTTTGTGTGACTCGGGGATCAATGTCTCAATGGGCGGAAAACCGTGCGATGTCAAGGGTTCCGGCCGGGCATCCTGAGGGATATTTAGAAGGTTTTGCTCAGGTTTATCGTGAGGCGGCAACTCGTTTACGCGAGGGTAGCGGCGCATCACCGTTATTACCAGATATTGAAACTGGCCTACAGGGAATGGCATTTATTGATGCCGCAAAACGTAGCCATGATAACAGCGGCCAATGGATTGATTTTACGCAATATCGTTGCTCATCATAATCTCTGCAATAAATGGTCTGAGGCTAATGAGTTGGTATAATCTCGTTAATTACAGCTACAGCCTCTGTGTAATATCAGAGGCTGTAATAATGATTTTTTTCTTTGTAATACGGATAGGCAAAAGCATCGGGGGGAGTGAACCGGAAAGCTATACTACGTGATAGCATCAGTTAAAAGGAGAGGCATTCTCTCCTAGTGATGTTACACCACCAGCATGGTGTAACAAAAAGTGTTTCAATGTCGGTATGTATCTTGTTACGTGTGCAACTTAATGTCGTTATTTAATCTATTCTTGTTGAATAATTTCGACACTCAATGAGTAATTGATTTAGAGAACAACTGGATAATAACAATTCCCAGTGCAATGCATGCTAGACCAATTAATGCTGGAAAATCAAGTTTTTGTTTATAAACAAAAAATGATAATGCTGAAACAAGAAATATTCCCGCTCCAGCCCATATCGCATAGGCGATACCAATATTCATACTTTTTACAACTTGGGATAATCCATAAAAAGAAATGGCATAACCAATAACGACAATAATACTGGGTACCAACTTAGTAAACCCATCAGACGCCTTCATCATGGTTGTCGCGGTTGTTTCAGCTATGATAGACACCATTAAGATTGCGTACACTTTCAGCATAAAAACCTCTTTAACTTATTTAGCAAACATTCCAAAATGACAATTTTAAACGATGTTTGAGATAAAAATACCTAATGGCTATGAAACTCTACGCCTAAGTAAGCGTTTATACCAAGGGACTGGAACTGGGTGTACAATAGCCCGCAAAGCACGTGCATAATCCATAATTAATCCAGGGGTCCATGCCATCATCAGTGCACGCCGACGAATTTGAGCCGCAATCCATAATTCTGGCATACAAAGTACATTTAATATTCCGATAAAATCACTTCTCTTTTGCATAGACAAAACACCATCTAATGCAGCTTCTAAACCATATGCAACACTGCTGGAACAGTTTTGGTATGTTAGGTTATAAATAGGATACTGGCGATATTTTTCCCAAAAACTCAATAAAGAAGCATAGTTATAAACATTGAAAACAATCTGTCTGTCAGATTCACACCATTCTGATGCTTCAGCTTGATAATTAGGCAAGAAACGCCCTGGAACGTTATTATCAGCGGTTGCTTTTAGTAGCCTGAAAAATTCTGAAGGAGAGCGATCAATATCTTCTTCAGGGTATAAGCTGATATAGAGGTGCGGATAGAGTTCTAGAGATGCATGCCCCGTAGAGATTACTCCCTCAGAATCAACAGCCGCAATATAACGATTAATAATTGGCCTTGGTACAGGGCGTTGGTTCGCGGAGCCTTCGGGGGTCCAGATATGAACAGTCAAAATAGTATCTTGTTCAGTTTCTCTATTTAAAGGGGAAGATTGTAGGCTCTCTGTTATTGGTCGCATTGCTCCTTTTTTCTTAAACGACACAGGTAAAGGACGCATCAGTTCAAATATAGATGTTCCTCGTTGGATATGACGGGCTCGAAATGCTAACTTCAGGCATCCAAATCCACTTCCTATCATCAAAAAGCCAATGAAAAAAGAAATTGTTGCTTGGTGATGGGTAAACAAAAAAAAGGCAAACAGCATTTCAATGACGCCCCATAATAGGATTAATTGCCATCCAGGAAAACGTACGATCCAAGCTGATGCAACAACAAATAATCCGGTAATAAAAAAAACAAAACCGAACATCGCTGACAATAATACATTGCTATATGTTTGATTAATTAAGATAACCAATGCACAGAACAAAAATAGACCACCTTTAAAGAAAAGTATCGTTTTTTGTGTTCCAATTCCGCTTGAAGCGACACTTAAAGTGATCAGACTTTCAAGTAACAGTAGAATACCAAACAAATGTATTGGAAAAAAAAGAATACCATCAACACCATCAATGAAAATAAATATACCAATAAAACACCAAAGGAGCCCAATCCCCCAGAGGTAATGTGCTTTTCCTCTGATAAATTCGGCACCGAAAAGTAATAATGCAATTTGTAGCATCACTTATCCTTTGTTATTACATCAATTTTAGGATACTTCACCCAAAATAAACCAATTCCCAACAATCATTACTGGCTTGTTATGACTAAAAATAACACTTCCACGATCTTCTATATTCCACCAACGACCTTCTTTATCTTTCAGACAAAAGGTTATTATTGGAAGAGTGGTCTGAGCTTGCTCTTGTTCCCAATGTCGAGCGAGTTTTTCTCGGTCGTCAGGGTGAATAGATTCCATAATTTGCCTTAAATCGGAAAGGGGTATTAAATCAGCCTTCGGATATGAACAATCTGTGCTTCCCCATTCTATACCACCATTATCTAGATTAAGTTGATATACTAGGTGCTGCGGTTTATAAGCTCCTTGTGTGTCATCAATTCTATGAGTACTTCGAGCGACAACTCGTAAAAAAACCATTAATAATGATATTACGGTCAAATATCCCTGTATTAACCACAGTGACTCATGGCGAAATAGGCCATGAAGATAAAAAGGCCCATGCTGATTACGCGTGTAATAGATTGTAATAGTGGCAAGTATTAATAGTGCTATTGATCCTCCTCTGTTTCCCCACAGCATAGACAGGGTAACAGCAAGCAAAATAGGGATACAGAGTAGCGATAATTTAGCAGTATTACGATGATGATGAAAATAGGAATGGTATACCTGTATCGCAGTATCATTGAATATTAATATAGTGCTAATAATAAGAAGAATAAAAACAATACTTCCCCAAACTATATTAATTTTGAAAGAAGGCACCACCTTTTTGAAATGGGTATTAATTAGCCCCATAATCACTGTTGTCGCAAAGATATTGCCAGTAATATCAGCAATAAAACCATCCCAAAAAATATCATTAAGTGATGTATTATCAAGCCAATACAAACTGATAGAAAATAGAACTGCATCTGCAAAACTGACAATTATTGTTGCCGATAGCCATAACAATATTAGTTGCAGATCATCTCCTCGCTGAGCATACCTACGGACAATCCAAGCAATAGCAATACAAGAAAGTACTGCTAGAGCGGCATATATAAGTGAAAGGGTGATTTGCTCACTATCAAAGCCATTCAGAATCAAGTTTAATACAATGAAGCCAACCAGTAATGGTAGCCATTGGCGTTTGTGCATACATAAAAAAGCGGTTGTTGCGACCCCCGCAGGAAACCAAACAACAGAAATATCTGAATTCTCTGGTGTAAGTATTTCGGAGATTTCACCTGTTACGTAATAAAGTAATAGCCATCCTATTATTACGATTAACGTGGTTTTATTTGATAGTAAAGATGTTTTCATAGTTTATTTCAGGTTATGCATCATAAAGTTATGTTTGGCCTTATCTTAACGCGTAAAGGTCTACATCATTTCTCTTTTCAAAAAATATCAAAATGATATCTTGAGGTATAGCTATTATTATATTTTTTCCTGTATTTTTAGACACTTTTTATTTTATTATGAGTTCGGCGCTGTAGGTACTTCAATGAACATTACGCACCTAGAAAAAGCCAATAGCACACCTAATCTAAATTTCTTAAAAATAAAACACGGCTTGTTGTTTTCATAGACAGCTATTCGTGAAAGATACCCACGTCATATAAAGCAGTAGCCGAGCAATAATGGCAAAAATTGAGCGTGTCCACCACAATTAAAAATAGCTAACAAGAGTTAGGTATTTTTTAGACATTACCATGAGATAACACTATAAAAATACTAAAATAAGTATCTGACAGCAAATACAACTTCTTGAGATTTAAGGTGTGCTTTTATTTGCTCGTCTTGTAAGCCTCGAGTATTAGCAAATCGGTTCATGCCACTTTCGATTTTACCTAGAGCTACATAACAATACATCGCCGCACATCAAACTGTTAGAGCATACTGCCTTAAAAAATCCCGGCAACATCTGATAGCTGCTTGAGCCATTATGGCTGTTAAGTAGGATAATTTCAGTGACTTGTATGCCTGTAATTTGGTCATGTCGCCGAAGTCGTAACATATGTTTGGTGTGCTCTCGGCGGCTGACATCACGCCTCCGAGTTTGGCAAGCAAAGAACGGATAAAAGCCTTCTTTTTGCAGGCTGTCTAACAAGGTGATGGTTGGAATGTAAGTATAACGTTCACTGCAAGAATCGTGTTTTTCTTCAGAAAATACACTCGGTACAGTACGGAATAACTCTTTAAACCTGTTGTCCTATCACTGACCCACCAAATTTGGTGGGCTGGCGGAGTCTGAATTCGTCGCTTAACTAAATGATTTTATAGTGCTAATGTTCAATTCAACTTTTCAAAAGTGCCTAATAAGGTGCCTAAAAATGAATTAGTTTATTTCTTGAGTCTATGATTACTTAAATTCACGTAAAAAACTATATTTTTTTCGGTTAGCTTTAAATAAGGTATAATTTTTCATATTGGAAATATTCATAGTGGCTGTAATACTATTAATTTTCTAATAACCTTCAAGGTTTATTCATTATTGGCTCTTGTATAAAACATAATGGATGTTGTTCAGGATATGAATAATGTTGTTTAAAACCTAGAATAACATCCTTGGTTTTTACGGTATTGAATATTATTGGCCATAATTTAAATTAACCAGAAACTTTAACTTATTGATAATTAATGTGAAATGTGGATTTTACTGAAGGTAAATTATAATTAGTCTATTAGTAATTAAACTAAAAAAGGCCCACATGCCTAATGCGGGCCATAATATTTTTCGGTTAACATAAGTTTTAATATCCATCTTCATTAATTGAGACGTATTCATATAGATATTAATAGTACCTTCGATAAATTCATTGGTGTAATTTTAACTAATCTGTTGTTTTTTTTAAAAGAAAATCAGAAAGTTCTGGTGATAAATTTTGGCTGCCCATTTTAGGTGATGGCGTTTGCTGGTTACGATTTGGCTGGGGAACGTACTTTGCTAGAGTGAGTGCCGTTGAAATGGTTACTGCGAGATTATCAATCAGTGGAACACTTACTCGCTCATGAAGGATTGCGGGGAAACCTGCGAGTGCAGCTCCCCCCAAAATGACACAGGATGCCCCATCTTTTTGTGCACAGGTATCGCTGAGTTTCACTATCATTTCATAAGCTTTATCTGGATTGTTAACGATTTCTGCACCTGTCATTGAAACAGTTCTCACGGAAGCTAACCGGTTTGCTAGGCCAAAATTTTCAACTTGTTTTTCCAAAATAGGCTTCCATTTTTTGCCTCCCGAGAGAATTGAAAATTTACGTCCAAATAGCAGGGCAGTGGACAGAGATGCTTCGAGTAAGCCGATGACGGGAAAAGGCACCATCTCTTGTAAAATAGAGGCTTCGCCGCAGCCGAAACCAGCAATAATCGCGGCATCAAATTGTGCGTCTTTTTTAAGTTGTTTAGCCATCATATCAATGAGTGAATGCATTGCGATACCGATAGCAACCTCGCTGCCGATATAGTCAGGCCCAAAACTGGATGTTAGCCCAACAACCTCGACATTATCTCCTGCAGCTTTACGTGTTTCAGAGACGATGAGCTGAGTAAATTTCTCAGAAGTATTTGGATTAAGGACTAATAAACGTATTTTTTTCATTAAATTATTGGCCGTTGAGTCGGTAGATGCGATAGTTTTTTGGGTAACCGCTATAGTCGCTAAAGCCGATGCTCCGAGTATAAAATTTCTACGGCTGCTATTCATATTCATTTGAACTGTCCTTAGTTGAAATAACATAAATGTGATTATTGAACGGTATCTAATAAACGAAATAGGACAATCTTGTATTCTTGCTGTAAGGCAATTTTAAATTCTAGATCTCTGGAATTATTGATTCTGGTTTTAAGAGAAGAGAAAATTTGTTGTTTAGTGGCTTTTTTAACGGCCAATAAAAAAGGGAAACCAAATTTTTCATTATATTCTTTATTTAATTTAGCTAGTTCTTTGGCCTCTTCCTCTGTGCATTCATTGAGCCCAGCACCTGATTGTTCCCCTTGTGATAAGGCTGCGATGTTATTATTGCGCAAATTTTTGCACGCTAATTGAGGATGAGATTTAATGAGCTCTAATTGTTTCTCTGCTCCCGATTTTTCAACCACATTAACAAGATCAATATACATATTAACAAACCCAGTAAAAGGGCGTTTAGAGGCACTTTCGACAATAGGCCACGTTGTATCTTCAAAAATATTCGAGAATGTTTTTTCGTAATCATTAACACTCATTTTATTTACTTCATCAATATTATAAACTTGACTGGCAGTTACATAGTGTGCAGAAAGTAACAAAGGCAAAGAAATTAAAGCGCATTTAATTAATTTCATATCTATTCCTTTATATAATGGTAAAGTTGATTTTAATTTTAAAGAAATCAAAGGCATTATTTATTAATGCCTTTGATTGCGAGTGAGACTATTCTGTTTTCTTACAATTCAAATAATTTAGAATATAGATAATGAATTGCAAAATAGTTATTTGAAATTATAGTTCAATATCACGGTTACAATCTTTAGAATAAATATAGCTAAATTCTTCGTCGCCAACAGCATAACCTGCTTGCAGTGCATATGATGCCATAAAAATATAATCGCCTTTCTTGACAGGAACCCAATCATTATCGAGGTTATACATACCTTTACCCGATAATATTAACGCACCATGTTCTTGATAATGGGTTTCGATATAACCATGGCTAGCACCTGGTTGGAAGGTTAGAATATGGATATTCATATCAAAACCAAGGTCTTTAGGTAATAAGTCTTGTAAATGAACGTTGTGCATTCCTTCATAATCAATTTTAGGAAGCTCATTGACGTTACCACAAACCACGTGTGCTTTATGGCCCTCTGTTGGTTCATAAACGCGTTTGTATAAAAATATTTGTGAAGGGTTACCCTTGTTATTATTTTTAAAGCGCATGGTGACACCCGCTGGGCAATACAGGTAACCACCTTGGGTTAATTTATGTTCATCTTTATCAGAATAAGCAATTAGTTCGCCTTCAATGACATAAATAATACATTCAATTTTACCGCCACCAAAACCCGCTAAGTTACCACCTTCATTGAATAAGGTTCCGACGTAGTCAACAAAGCTAGCTCCTAATTTTGGGGTGGATAAAATTGTCATATTACAGTCAGTAAAACCGGGAATGATATTACAAACAACCCCGTTAGGTGGAATGATGGCATAATTATCTTTTTTGATAATTGCACGTGACGCCAAAATATCATTTGGGTAGCCAATTTGATTATCTAAATAACCCATTTTAACCTCTCCTAAGTAATTTCATTATTTGTTGTTTTGGCTATATGTTGCAGAACATCTATTCCAGATAGGCCAATTTATATAAAACTTCCGTCAGTAATTTCACTCCTTCAGCGAGATCGCTTAATGTAGTGGCTTCCGCAGGATTATGGCTGATCCCTTTAATGCTGGGAACGAACATCATGACGGTTGGAACAATAGGGGCAAATATTTGTGAGTCATGGCCAGCACCACTGTGCATGACTTTATAGCTATATTGATTTTCATCACAAATTTTTTTTACGAAAGTAACTAGCTGCTCATCCATTGGAATTGGTGCTTCGTCCATCCAGAGGTCGATTTTTACCTCAATACCCATTTCAGCGCAAATTCGTTGAATATCGTTCTCTATCATAGCGGTGAATTCAACTAGCGTTGCTTTATCGGTATGGCGACAATCAATCGTAAAATCAGTTTGGCCTGGGACCACATTCACCGTATTTGGGTGGGGAACTACTCGACCAAAAGTGAGTACTAATGGGTCACCATACTGTTTGGCTTTTTCAGTGGATTCATAACAAATACGGCTGAAGGCACAGATAGTATCTTTGCGATACCCCATTGGCGTTGTGCCTGCGTGATTGGCTTCACCTTTTAAGGTTATATTGTAACGACGTTGACCAACAATGCTATTCACAACGCCAATTGTAATATGTTCACGTTCAAGAACGTTACCTTGTTCAATATGTAATTCAACAAAGGTTTTAATATCACTGCGAGGTTTTTGGTTGGCGGGGCGAAATTTAAAACCAGCTTGCGACATTGCGTCGACAAAATTGACCCCTTCAGCATCTGAAATATGTTTAACGTCTTCCTTTTTGGCGATACCGACAATATTTTTGCTACCCCAGTACACGTAAGGGAAGCGGCTACCTTCTTCTTCCGCTAAGGAAACAACCTCTAATGTTCTGAGTGGCTGGCCATATGTTTTTTGCAGATAATCTAAAGCTATAAAGGCGGCTTCAATTCCGAATTGCCCGTCTAGATTTCCACCATTAATAACGGTATCGATATGTGATCCTGATAAAATCACTTGATCTGGATATTTACGGCCCTTGAGTTGACCAAACAGATTGCCAATATCATCGTAATAGGCATATAGACCTGAACTTTCGAATGCATTTTTTAACGCTTTTTGTGCACTAACCCATTCTTGAGTATAAAGCAGGCGCGTCATGCCATTATTTTCTACCGCGCCGTGTTGAGACAGCCAATTTGAAGTTTCTTTAACTTCTTTTGTAAAGTCCTTCATATTCATACCACCTAGTGATTTTTATACTGTGTGCTGTAGCAACAAAACAGTTTGTGTTGTCACTAAAGCGCGATATTTGTTTTCATAGGCAAAAGAAAATAATTAATGGTTCTACTGTATCTTTGTTATATTTGGCAAGGAACCCCTAATCTCTTATTTATCGAGTGATTAGGGGTAGAACGATGCAATAAATATTGGCAGGAGATCCGATTAATCATCGTATTTCCGTATTTATTTAGCTGGCAAATGGTGATTTATTGTCATAGGATTTTTGGTAAATATCATCAGAAACCAAATAATCATAAATTTCATCGACAATATCGATACCATTTACTTCACTTTGTTTTTCTCTTGCTAAGCTATTTTGTCCTGGGAATTGAACCTTATCGAAGCCTGGAGCAGGCTTAACGGCATTGAGTTCATTCATGACTTGAGTGATGTGTTTGCGGAACATCACAGGATCAGTAAAATAAGCAGGGTTGATAACAATATGTAATTGGCCCAGCTCTCTTCCTTGCGTTAAATCGTGGTACATGGAACTGACGTGTTTACCAAAAGGCAGTCCAAGTAATACACCGGAGAGAATATCGACCATCATCATCAAGCCATAACCTTTAGGCCCTGCAATTGGGACTAATGCCGTTACTGCAAATGGATCTGTTGTTGGGTTACCGTCTTTATCTACAGCCCAAGTATCTGGAATTTTTGCATTTTTTGAACGAGCATCTAACACTTTGCCCCAGGCTTGTACGGTAGTCGCCATATCAAAAGTGATATTATCTGTTTCACCCGGCGCTGAGAATGCGATAGGGTTAGTACCATAGTAGGTTTCAGCACCACCATAAGGAACCACCATCGGGTCTGACTGACAAACTGAAATACCTATCATGCCAGCACTAGAAGCCTGTTGAACAAAATAAGATAATGAGCCGCTGTGACCTATACGGCGCACTCCTACCACTGCAATCCCATTTTCTTCTGCCATTTTAATGGCTTCGTCCATACTCAGTTTTGCAGCAACGTGGCCTGCGCCGTTATCACCGTCAAAGACAGCACTACAAGGACCTGTTTTATCAAAAGTAAAATTAGGTGAGTTATTTGTGCCACCTTTCGAAATGCGCTCTGCATAATATTCGACACGCACTGCACCGTGGGAGTGAATACCCTTTGCATCGGCATGGACAAGAACATCAGAAACGATATCAGCATGATCTTTAGATAATCCTGCTGCATGGATTTTATTAGCGATGAGCTGATGGAGTTTTTCTTTAGAAACTTTCATACATAAATAACCCTTTAGTGTTTTCGAAGTTTAATAAAACTCTTTGCTGATACCAATGTAACAACTAAATTATCTATAAATGTGATCTAGATTATTTTTATTTGATTTTATAAAAAATTATGCAAATAGCCCCTTAATTATTAGAACGAATCTAATAGTTTTAAATTTGGTGTTTTTTCTTTTAATGTCCAGTGTATTTTAAAGGAATTTCTAACAATATATAAAGTGTGAGCATTCTCAACTTATTTGTAAGGTTTATTTGTAATTTTATTTTTCAATAAATGCCTATTTACTTTTTCATCTCATATATTGAGTAAATAAAACTTCAATTAATAAAAGTTGTTTAAAGGATGTCACTATGATCCATGCTTTCATAAAAAAAGGGAGCTTCCAAGATTCAGTGAGCTTAATGCTGATATCTCGAAAACTAAGTGAATCTCCAAATGTTTCAGAAATCTCCGTCATGATGGGAACACCAGCAAATAAGTCGTTACTTGATGCGACCGGATTTTGGCATTCATCCTTTGATGAAGCAACACCGAATGATATCTGTGTTGCGATTAAAACTGAATCTGCAGATACCGTTATTGTTGATGAAATTGCACAAGCGCTGGATGAATCACTCAAAGCATTGGCTCAAGGACAGCAGCAAACGGGGAAAAAACTCCAGCGTGTTCGTAGTTGGCGAATGGCCAAGAATAAGCTTCCAAATGCCAATGTTGTATTAGTTTCTATTGCAGGGGAGTTTGCCGCAGAGCTGGCTGACCAAGCATTAGATGATGGCTGTAACGTCATGATGTTCTCCGATAATGTGTCGCAAGCGGATGAGCGTAGATTAAAACTGAAAGCAAGCGAACGTGGTCTGATAGTGATGGGACCAGACTGCGGTACGGCTTACTTAGCCGGGGCACCATTAGCGTTTTCTAACGTAGCACCACAAGGAAACATCGGCATTATTGGGGCATCGGGAACTGGTATTCAAGAGCTGATATCTCAAATTACGCTTGCGGGACAAGGTATCACCAATGCGATTGGATTAGGTGGTCGTGATTTAACGGCGGAAATTGGTGGAGTCAGTGCCATGACCGCCATTGAATTACTCGCATCTGATCCGCAGAGTGATGTTATCGCCTTTGTTTCTAAGCCTCCAGCCAAAGAAATCCGTAGCAAAGTGATTGATAAGCTTAAGGCTCAAGGAAAACCAGTTGTCGCATTATTCCTCGGGACAAAACCCGAAATCAAACAGGATGGAAATTTATACTTTACTGAAACATTGGATGAAACTGCACGTGTTGCGGCCATGCTTGGCCGTGTTGAAAAAGCAGCAGCATTTCAACCGCAAGCAAAGGGCAAGAAAATTTCAGGCCTATATGCTGGGGGGACACTCGCGGCTGAGTGCGCAATGTTATTGGCAGAAAAATTAGGACTGCAAACAGACGCAGCTCACGATCAGGGAATGATGCTTAATCAAGATGGCCACAGAATTATTGATTTAGGTGATGACTTTTATACACAAGGCAAGCCTCACCCAATGATTGACCCTTCTACTCGCAACCAGCAAATTGCTGCGTTTGCTCAGAAAAATGATGTTGGGGTGTTATTGCTGGATGTGGTTATTGGTTACGGTGCTCAAATAGATTCCGCGCAAACACTAGCCAAAGAAATCAAAGCATTAAGAGAAAGTCGTCCAAGTAGCTCACCGATTGCGGTTATCGCTACCGTGACGGGGACTGAGCAAGATCCTCAAGTGCGCTCCGAACAAATCGCTTATCTAGAAGAGGCCGGTATTGCGGTGATGAATTCACTGCCTGAAGCGGTGACGCTGGCATGCAATATTATCTCTCCACCTGTGATTGTATTCCCCCAAAAAGAACAAGATATCCTGCAAAGCGTTTCGGTCATTAACGCGGGCGTACGCAGCTTTGCGGATGACTTACAAGCCAATGATATTCCAGTTGTTCACTACCAGTGGGCTCCAGTCGCTGGTGGGAATAAAAAATTAGCTAATATTCTGAAAAAATTGAAATAAGGGTTTGGATATGTACTCAACGATTGAAGAAGCAAATACCGCAGTAATTGAACGTATTCGTGCCGCTCGTCCTTTTTGGCAAAGTGTTGAACCTGCAAAAGATCTCATCCCAACTTTGCAACAAGGCAAAAAATTACTGCATGCGGGCCCACCTGTAACTTGGGAAGAAATGAGTGGTCCAGTGCGTGGTGCTTGTATCGGTGCGTGTTTATTCGAGAAATGGGCCGATAATGAAGATCAAGCACTTAACCTATTGAATAATGGCGAGATTGAATTTATTCCTTGTCACAGTGTAAAAGCAGTGGGGCCAATGGGGGGAATTACTTCCGCCAACATGCCTATGTTAGTTGTCAAGAATATGACCCATGGCAACGTTGCATACTGCAACATGAATGAAGGAATCGGTAAAGTCATGCGTTTTGGGGCATATGGTGAAGATGTGCAAGTACGTCATCGCTGGATGCGTGATTCATTAGGTCCTGTTCTGAAAAAAACCTTACAAACGTTAGAAAATGGCATTGATTTAACGGCGGTGATGGCACAAGGCATTACCATGGGTGATGAATTCCACCAACGCAACATTGCCACTTCAGCATTGTTATTAAGACAACTGGCACCAATCATGAGTGCGCTGGATATCGATAAAACTGAACTTCAGCAAGTGATGCAATTTTTAAGTATCACAGACCAATTTTTCCTCAATCTTGCAATGGCTTACTGCAAATCGGCGATGGATGCTGGCGCTGAAATTCAGCATGGCACCATTGTGACCGTATTAACGCGTAATGGTAAAAACTTTGGTGTGAAAATCAGCGGTATGGGTGATCAGTGGTTTACTGCGCCAGTTAACACACCGGAAGGTCTCTTTTTCTCAGGTTACAGCCAAGCTGATGCCAACCCAGATATTGGTGACAGCGCAATCACTGAGGCGTTCGGTATCGGCGGTGCAGCGATGGTAGCAGCACCGGGTGTTACACGTTTTGTTGGTGCAAGTGGTGGTATGAGCGCCGCATTAGATGTGTCTGAGGAAATGACTGAAATTTACTTAGAACACAACATGATGCTGCAAATTCCGACTTGGGATTTCCAAGGCGCGTGTATTGGGCTGGATGCGCGTAGAGTCGTTGAAACGGGTATAACACCGCTCATCAATACAGGGATCGCACATAAAGAAGCAGGGATTGGTCAGATTGGTGCGGGTACGGTAAGAGCACCACTGGCTTGCTTTGAAAAAGCGATTGTTGCGCTAGCTGAAAAAATGGGTATCAGCGAATAAATCGATAATTTTCACTCTGAAGGAGTTTAAAAATGATCATGCAAGCACTGTCCGTTAGCGCTCACTTACCTAAAGAAACAGGAATATTGAATTGCGTTGGACGCTTTAATCATGCACTTAATTTTGTCACTCCTTCAGGTGAATTATTGACATTACATCGCTATGGTCGAGGATTAAGCCCAATGGGCTGGATGGTCTCTGATACTGATTTTCAAGCTATTTTTAATGATGAGAATGAGTTTGTTGAGTATAAAAACGATCGATTGGTCAGCCCTAACTGGCAACTCATTGCGCCAAAAGAACACTTATCGCTCAAGTTGGTGCCACAAAAACTCCCTGATGGAACGTTTACAGCGCTATGGGATATCTTAAGGCAATCGAAAGCGAAAAGTGGTTTACACGGCAGTTTGAGTGAAGCGACAACCGGCCCATTATGTCGAGAGCTAAAAGAATTAAAAGCAAACTATCAACGATACCTTCAAGGTGAACGTATTGATTGGCAGTCGATAATTGGAAGAGGGCCGGGGTTAACACCAAGCTTTGATGATATCTTAATAGGTATGCTATTGGTCACCTTTCTTAATCCAGAGATTGACAGCGACAGCTTACCAAACTTTTTTCAAGATACTCCTTCTTTAGGGTCATTAACGACTCTGGTCAGTGTGAACTATTTACGTTTTGCTTCCCAGGGCATCTTTTCTACTCCACTACAAACATTAGCAACTGCGTTAGTGCAGCCGATGAAATTATCACAGGCGGTTCGCTTGCTGCTTCAGGTCGGCCATTTTTCTGGTGCGGATACGTTAATAGGCGTGTGGTTAGCGGGTATGGATGAAATGGGTTAACGTTCGCGAATAAACAAGGACAAACATGGAAACTATTGTTATCGCCTTAGGTGGCAATGCATTACTGCAGCGTGGAGAAGTGCTTTCCGCTGAAAATCAATACCAAGCTATCGCATCGATTGCGGGTACTTTGGGGCAACTTGCACAAAAATATCGTGTGGTGATTGTACATGGCAATGGGCCTCAAGTCGGGCTATTGGCCTTGCAAAATTTAGCTTATACCGATGTTCCTGCTTATCCTTTGGATATTTTAGTGGCCGAAAGTCAGGGAATGATTGGATATATGCTGATGCAAGAACTGGGACGCAAGCACCCTAAACAGCCAGTAGCAACGCTGCTCACTCGTGTTGAAGTTGATAGCAATGACCCTGCTTATCAAAACCCCACTAAATACATTGGCCCTGTGTATGACAAGCAGGAAAAAGAAAGCTTAGAAGCTGAGCTAGGTTGGGCGATTAAACCCGATGGCAAATATTATCGTCGGGTTGTTCCATCTCCTCAACCTAAAGCCATTCTGGAAATTGATGCCATCAAATGCTTATTAGATCAAAAGCATATTGTCATCTGTAATGGTGGCGGTGGTGTTCCTGTTATTCAGCAGGATAATGGATTTTGTGGGAGTGAGGTGGTTATCGATAAAGATTTATCCTCCGCACTATTAGCAGAAGTGCTTGAGTCTGACCACCTAATTATTCTAACCGATGCGGATGCCGTCTATCGGAATTGGGGAACTCCTGAGCAAAGCGTGATTAGATGCGCAACGGTAGCAGAGGTTGCCCCTATGGCAATTGATGATGGTTCTATGGGACCGAAATTGATGGCGGTCAGCCGTTTTGTACAGCGTTCTGGTAAACCTGCTTATATTGGTGCGTTAAAGCAAATAGATGCTATCTTGAAAGGAGAGGCAGGCACTAGAATTATACCATAGTGATTAATTGCTTTGATAATCAAGGAAGTATTAATGAAAAACGTTTCATTTGGTCATGATGTTTTACCCGCAATTGGCATGGGTAGTTGGAATTTGGGGCAGCAGCGGAAAAGTGCAAAAGAAGAAATTGAAGCGATACAAGCAGGCCTTGATGTAGGCTTAAAATTAATTGATAGCGCTGAAATGTATGGCAATGGGGCTTCTGAACAGTTAATTGGTAAAGCAATTTCAGGACGACGCGATGAAACGTTTTTAGTATCAAAAGTTTATCCCTTCAATGCCGGAGGTAAAGCATTAGTTAATGCTTGTGAGGCATCTTTACGCCGGTTAAAAACGGATAGGCTTGATCTTTACTTGCTGCATTGGGCTGGCGATATTCCTCTCGAAGAGACTATTAATGGTTTCGAAAAACTGCAATCTGCTGGGAAAATTCGTTATTGGGGAATATCTAACTTTGATATCAATGAACTGCAAGATATGTACGATCACCTCGCGGGTGGACGTTATTGTGCGACAAATCAGGTGCTATATAACCTTGGTAGCCGCGGTATTGATTATTCATTACTTAACTGGTGTCGGCATAAAAAAATGCCATTAATGGCTTATTCACCACTCGGCAGCGGCAATCAATTACTTAGACATCCAACGTTGAAGATGATTGCGCAAAAATATCAGGTCGTGCCAGCAACGGTTGCATTAGCGTGGGTGATCCGTGGCGATGGGATCGTTGCTATTCCTGAGTCAGGTAGCAGGGCGCATATGTTGCAAAATGCGCACGCTTGCCAGTTAGTATTAGACAACGACGATATTGCTTTATTGGATGAAAGCTTTCCACCGCCAACACATAAGCAATATCTGGATATTTTGTAATTCATTCAACGTTATTTTGTTGCTGGGTCAATTGGGCTCAGCAAGCTTTGGATGATGGGATCGCGCAGTTTGAACAGTTTCACGACCGTTTTTAATACTTCCCCTTGCTGATTGCTATTCCAAGCTAAGGATAAGGGGGACGGTCTTCTAGGCCTTTTTATTGATTTCTCAATCAGTTGTTGGTTTTGAATATAGGGTTTGCAAATAGAGGCAGGTAAAAAGCCGATCCCCGTTCCTTTTAGGTGACAGAGTACTTTGGTTTTCATATCAGGCACTTTGATTTCTCGTTGGCCTGATAATAGCCATGCAGTGCGTTTGGATAAAACTTGCGAGGTATCTTCCACATTGATAGTCGGGTAACAACGCAGTTGTTCATCGCTAAGAATACCATCAATAGAGGCAAGTGGGTGTTGATTGGCAACTGCAAAGACCCAATTGATTTTGCCTAAAAACAAGGTATTCATGTCGCTGTCCAATGATTCAGAACCTGGGACACCGATTGCAATATCACATTTGTTACTGAGTAGGGCATCCCATACCCCCATATACACTTGCCGAGTGATATTAAGGCGGGTGAAAGGAAAGCGCTCGGTTAGGTGTTGGAGTAGGTCAGCGACGGCATTTGGCTCATAGAGTAAGTTATTAATTGCAATCGTAATTTCTTGCTCGACACCTTCATTAATCAGCCGTAACTGATTTGGCATATTACTTAACCAGTTATACCATTCGCGGCAATGTTCAAGGAGATATTCCCCCGCAGATGTTAGGTTAACGGTTCGTGTCGTTCGAGTGAAAAGCTGGACTCCAACATATTCTTCTAAGATTTTGATCCGGTAACTGATAGTTGCAGTACTTTTGTAGAGTTGTTTTGCGGCTTGAGAAAAGCTCTGACACTGCGCAACAGTGATAAAGGTTGTCATCGTTTCTTGATCTAACATGTTTGTATCTCCCTAAAGTCAAAGGAAAAACCAATTTATAATATTTTTTAGATCTGCATTTTGTTTCACGTCATCCATTAAGTAGGCTTCATCATAATTGAAAGTGATAAGTATAAATTCTGGAGAATTGTTAGTAATTATTATCTTACTGAATATTAAGGAATTATATATAAAATAAAATGAAAAACTGTGACCTGTGATTTTTTATGGAAAAATTTTCCAAAAAATGATGTTAAATGTAATACAACCTGATAAACTGATTTTGTCATGTAGGTGGTTGTACAAAATAGTGGCTTAAAATTTTTAGTGTGTTAGGAGAAAATAATGGAACTTGTTCTATCTGATCTGACACCGGAAGCGTTTGCCCCCTATGGAGACGTCATCCAAGTTGAAGGATCTGAATTTTTTCATATCAATGATGGTACGACAGAACGTTATCATGCTTTAGGTAAGGCAGAGATTACAGATGCAAGTCCCGTTCTGATGAGTATTAGCCGTTCAGAACCTATTGATATGCCAATGAATGTTAAGCTTTTAGAAAAGCATCCGCTTTCCAGCCAAGCTTTTATCCCAATGAATGGTGAGCGTTTCATTGTGGTGGTTGCTGAGCC
This sequence comes from Providencia sp. PROV174, assembly GCF_028480685.1. Lineage (NCBI taxonomy): Bacteria > Pseudomonadati > Pseudomonadota > Gammaproteobacteria > Enterobacterales > Morganellaceae > Providencia > Providencia sp. PROV174. The sequence goes on along the minus strand of NZ_JAMPOT010000017.1, from coordinate 195,600 downwards.
AGGGGATGATATCCCAGTTGATACCTTACGAGCATTTATCACCAATGGTAAGCAGGGTGTAAACTATCACCGTGATGTTTGGCATCATCCGATTTATGCATTTCAATCACAAACGGATTTTTTAACGGTAGATAGAGGCGGTGCTGACAATTGTGTCGTTAAGGATCTCCCTGAGCCTTGTCAAATAGTTTTTCCTTAACTACTCTATTGGGCAATAAGGGCTAGGTAATATAATTCCTTTCTGCCGATAGCAAACATAAAAGGTAAAAATAAATGACTGAACCACGCACAAAAGGAAGACCACAGACAGATAAAAGTTCGCCAAAAGGTGCGCAAGCACTTGAGCGCGGGTTAGATATTCTTCAATTTCTGGCTAACTCAGGTGGTAGCTCATCAGTCTCTGTTTTATCTGAGCAGTTAGGTTTGCCTTTATCAACGACATTTCGCTTGCTGAAAGTCCTTGAGCAATCAGAGTTTATTTTTCAAGACTCACAGCTTGGCTGGTGGCATATCGGTCTGCAATCATTCACAGTTGGGGCCACATATATGAATGATAGGGACGTCGTATCAGTTGCTGGGCCATTTATGCGCAGGCTAATGTTGCTATCAGGGGAAACGGCAAACTTGGCTATTCGTAATAATTTAGATGCTGTTTTAATTCGCCAATGCGAATGTCATGCGTTAGTGAGAATGTGTGCACCGTTGGGGAGTCGTTTACCATTACATGCATCAGGGGCTGGTAAGGCATTATTGTTCCCACTTGATGAAGAGGAAATGTTAGAGCTTGTCACACGCTCTGGTTTACAAGAATTCACCCCTAAAACTATCACCAGCATTAATGTGTTGAGAAAGGCGTTAGGGCATTATCAAGAACTGGGTTATGTCATTGATAATGAAGAACATGCTCTGGGTCTTAATTGTTTAGCGGCACCTATATTTGATCGTAATAATTCAGTGATAGCAGCAATATCTATTTCGGGCCCTAGTGCAAGGGTAACTGAAGAACGTTTTACTGAGCTAGGGGAACTGGTTCGTGACGTTGCTGCGGATATCAGCGCGGCATTAGGTGAGCGCCAATCATAAAGACCAGAGATCAGCGGGTGTTAATCATCCGCTAAAAAGAGGCTATTTAACAGGTGGTTAGCAGGTGATCAATGAGCTGACCAACCAACGAGTACAGAATACATAGATAATCCGTTTTTAAAACGGTTTTTTTAGACAAAAAATAAAGTTGGAAAAATTTTCCAAATAGGAGTTGTTATGGCTAAGATGCGCGCAGTTGATGCTGCAATGTATGTACTGGAAAAAGAAGGGATCACAACCGCATTCGGTGTTCCTGGAGCCGCAATAAACCCATTCTATAGTGCGATGCGTAAGCATGGTGGGATCAAACACTATCTTGCTCGTCACGTAGAAGGTGCTTCTCATATGGCTGAGGGATACACGAGAGCAAATCCGGGTAACATTGGAATGTGTCTTGGTACATCAGGTCCTGCGGGAACGGATATGATCACAGCATTATATTCCGCCTCTGCTGATTCAATTCCTATTTTGTGCATTACAGGCCAAGCACCAAGAGCTAAATTGCATAAAGAAGATTTCCAAGCAGTCGATATCGAGTCTATCGCAAAACCGGTCACCAAAATGGCTACAACGGTGTTAGAGCCCGCATTGGTTCCTCGAGTATTGCAGCAAGCTTTTCATTTAATGCGTTCTGGTCGTCCTGGACCCGTATTAATTGACCTACCTTTTGATGTGCAAGTCGCTGAAATTGAGTTTGACCCAGAGACTTATGAACCATTACCTGCTTACAAGCCAGCGGCAACAGTTGCTCAGGTTGATAAAACACTGGATATGTTATTCGCGTCGAAAAAGCCACTGATTATCTCCGGTGGCGGCGTTATTAACGCGGACGCGGCAGATAAGCTGCAAGAGTTAGCTGAAATCTGTAACGTGCCAGTCATTCCAACTTTAATGGGTTGGGGAACTATCCCTGATGACCACAAATTAATGGCAGGTATGGTGGGCTTACAAACGGCTCACCGTTATGGAAATGCCACTTTATTAGAATCTGATTTCTTATTAGGCGTCGGTAACCGCTGGGCGAACCGACACACTGGTTCTGTAGAAAAATATGTTGGTGACCGTAAAACAGTACATATTGATATCGAGCCTACACAAATTGGCCGTATTTTCTGCCCTGATTTAGGGATTGTCTCCGATGCTAAAGCGGCGTTAGCGCTCTTGGTTGAGCGAGCAAAAGCACGTAAACAAGCGGGGGCTTTACCTGATTACAGCAAATGGGTAGATGAGTGCCAAGCGCGTAAACGTACTCTGTTACGTAAAACGCATTTTGACAATGTACCTGTGAAGCCACAGCGTGTTTATGAGGAAATGAACAAAACATTTGGCCGCGATGTTTGCTATGTCACAACCATTGGTTTATCGCAAATTGCAGCCGCTCAAATGTTGCATATCTTTAAACCGCGTCACTGGATCAACTGCGGTCAAGCGGGCCCATTAGGTTGGACTTTACCTGCTGCATTAGGGGTATGTGCCGCTGATCCTAAACGTAAGGTCGTTGCCGTATCAGGGGATTATGACTTCCAATTTATGATTGAAGAATTGGCGGTCGGGGCTCAGTTCAAATTGCCATATATCCATGTATTAGTGAACAACGCTTACTTAGGTCTGATCCGTCAATCACAACGTGGCTTTGATATGGATTATTGCGTCCAGCTTTCCTTTGAAAATATCAATAATGATGCCATTGGTGAATACGGTGTTGATCACGTCAAAGTGGTTGAAGGCTTAGGTTGTAAAGCTATTCGTGTCTTTAAACCAGAAGATATTGCGCCAGCATTCAAACAAGCTGAAAAACTCATGAAAGAATTCAGTGTGCCTGTTGTTGTGGAAATCATTCTAGAGCGCGTCACAAATATCTCCATGGGAACCGAGTTGGATAATGTGACTGAATTCGAAGAGATAGCAACTTCTGAAGCCGATGCGCCAACCGCGACCGCATTTTATCAATATAAATAAGGATGCGAGAAAATGACCAAGTTTGCAGCTAACTTATCCATGTTATTTACTGAAGCAGAGTTTATGCAGCGCTTTAAATTGGCGGCTAAAAATGGCTTCAAAGCCGTAGAATATATGTTTCCTTATGATTTTCCAGCACAGTCTATCAAGCAAGAGTTAGATGAAAATAAACTGACTCAAGTTCTTTTTAACCTTCCAGCGGGTGATTGGAATGGTGGCGAAAGAGGCATTGCTTGTTTGCCTGAAAGGCAAAAAGAGTTTCAAGAAGGCGTCAAAAAAGCAATTGAATATGCAAACGTCTTGAATTGTAAACAAATTAACTGCTTAGTGGGGCGTAAAGACTCATCTCTTAGTGAAGAAAAAACGATGGAAACCCTCGTAGCAAATCTTCGTTATGCGGCTGAGCAGTTAGAAAAAGAGAATATACGTTTACTGGTAGAAGCTGTGAATACATACGATATTCCAGGTTTCTATTTGAATAAATCAGCTCAGGTCGAAGATGTAATTAAGCGTGTCGGTCATGCCAATATTTACTTCCAATATGACATTTACCATATGCAGCGAATGGAAGGTGAGCTAACTGAGACAATGAAACGTTTATTAAAGCATATTTGCCACATTCAACTCGCAGATAACCCTGGCCGTCATGAGCCAGGAACGGGTGAGATTAATTATACCTATTTATTTAAACAGCTAGAACAGATGGGCTTCACAGGCTGGATCGGTTGCGAATATAAGCCTGCGACAACAACAGAAGCGGGTTTAGGCTGGATGAAACCGTATTTATAATTAGGAGAGTATCATGAAATTAGGCTTTATCGGTTTAGGAATTATGGGTGGCCCAATGGCTGCTAACTTATTAAAGGGTGGTCATGAGCTAGCTGTAAATACTCGTGGGCAAATTCCGGCTTATCTTACAGATGAAGGGGCAAAGACATTTTCATCAGCTAAAGAAGTGACTGAAAACGCTGATGTTATCTTTGTTATGGTGCCAGATACCCCTCACGTTGGGGAGGTACTATTTGGTGAGAACGGCTGTGCATCTACAGCGTTGAAAGGCAAAATCATTGTGGATATGAGCTCCATATCCCCGATTGAAACCAAAGAATACGCTAGAAAAGTCAATGAATTAGGTGGCCAGTATTTAGATGCACCGGTTTCCGGTGGTGAAGTTGGCGCTAAGCAAGGCACATTAAGCATTATGGTGGGTGGTGAAGACTCGACTTTTGCTAAGGTAAAACCGCTATTTGAATTAATGGGTAAAAATATCAGTTTGGTGGGCGGAAATGGGGATGGGCAAACCTGTAAGGTTGCCAACCAAATTATCGTTGCATTAACCATTGAAGCTGTTTCTGAAGCATTAGTTTTTGCGTCAAAAGCAGGGGCCAATCCTGCACGCGTTCGTGAAGCATTAATGGGCGGATTTGCATCCTCGCGTATCCTTGAAGTTCATGGCGAGCGCATGGTAAAACGCATATTTGACCCAGGATTTAGGATCTCTTTACATCAAAAAGACTTAAATCTTGCTTTACAGGGTGCGAAGGCATTATCGATGAGCTTACCGAATACCGCGACCTGTCAGGAACTCTTCAATTTATGTGCCGCACATGGCGGTCAAGATAATGACCATTCAGCCTTAATCAAGGCAATTGAAATTATGGCTAACCATAAATTAGGAGACTAATACTTAGTCTAATTGTTTGAATGTAATGATCCTCATGTTTTAAGTGTAAATGTAAGTAGTAAGCAGTTTAACTAGTCGTTTATTTGCCCCATGTATCTGGGGCTTTTTTTTTGCATAGCATTAAGTGAATAAAAAAGAGGTAATATAATTAATGCATATTACCTCTATAAAATCTTACTTATTTATCTTTTCTATTTTATAGCATCCCACTTAAATATATTTTCAAGAATAATAGAAATAATAATTCCCATTAATAACCCATTTGTGATGATAGGCCTTACTATCAATGGAATATCTTGCATGTAAGTTGGAGGAACACTCATCAAAAATATGCCAATAAAAATAGGCAAAGCAAGCCGATAAATATTGCGCGGGTTTAAATCTAAAATACGAATAAATAACAAAGAAGACCAAAGCAGAGGTAAGTAAGTGACCATCATCACGGTACTACTGATCACTAAAGGAAAGGTAGAAAAGAACCCTGACAAAACGGGAACGAAACTAATAACAAAGAATAACAAACTACCAATAATAAAGGGCTTTTTACTAAAATCGTTGGTTTGAGTAATGAGCCCTATTGAAGAAACAAATGGCGCGAAAGGCACAATTCCTAGTGGTGAACAGGCAAAAGTGAGCGCACCAGAACTAATAAAACTACGACGATACATGGCTGGCGTTGCTGGCGAATCTGGATGAAATAAATCTGTTCCCTTAATCGCGCCAAACGTATTGGACGTATTTAGTAGTGAGGCAATAACACAGGTTGTGACAATACCATAATTGATAGTTTCAATTTTTCCGAGAGGGAATAGCTGCCAGCCAATGCCACTCACGCCTGTTGAGCCACTTCGAAAGATAACTGAAAATAATAACCAACCCAATATTGAGCCAATCAGTACAGCATATTTATTAATATGACGAGGGAGTAAGACAATAATTCCAATGATCAATACCATGATAAATAAAGCTAACAAGAATGTATTGAAATTAATATGGACAATATCTGTTGTGGCACTAAAAGGTAAGCCCAACATACCTTTTAAAAAAATAGTAATTAAGTTAGCGCCGAGTAACAGCATGAATACTGCCATCACACCAGGCGAAAATAGCAGAGCCAAATACTTTCCTGCTCCACTCAAACCGATAATGACAGTGATGATCCCTGCAATGGCAATTCCCACTGCAAAACTACCACCAATAACCTCTAATGGTGTTCCTTGAGCAGACTCTGCAAATGCAACAGATAAAATCGTTCCCCACCACAGCCCCGCAGGACCTTCCATGATAGAGCGCTTGTGTCCGAAAATAGCTTGAATTAAGCAAGCCAGTGATGTGGCTAAAAAAGCATACTGGGTAATTGTGTAAGTGGCGGCATTGCTCAGATGAAATGCAGATTGTAATGTAGGAGGTATAACGACTGTATTACAGAAAATAAAAAAGAACCATTGCAAGCCTGATAACATATTATCTTTGTTCAAACTAAACATAAATTACATCCTGTTATAAATAACAATACAGCACACCCAGTAAAGAGTGTGCTGTATTATTTACATCATATTACTGTTGGTGTTTTAAAATAAATTGCCCGATAGGCGTTTCACGAACACCAGTATTAATATCGTAGATAGTTTCTCCGCGTAAAATAGTGCGTGCAACTTGTGCACCTATTTTGCGCCCTACATAAGGGCTGACTTTATGGCGATACTCTAAATCTTGAGCTTTTAATTCATAAGGTGAGTTTGGCTTGATGAACACGAAATCTGCATCTTTACCAACGGTAATGGAGCCTTTATGCTTAAGGCCGAAGATCTTAGCTGCATTAGTTGCCATTAATTTGGCAAATAATGGGAGTTCCATTCCACGTTTTTGCACTGCTTCATCAAACATCAAGTCAACACAGCTTTGCATCCCTGCAATTCCACCCCAAGCTTTGAATACATGACCCGCTTTCATATCTGGTGGGCATGGTGAGTGGTCAGAACCTAAACAGTCGATTTCACCATTAAACAGTTTTTCCCACATGCCTTCTTGGTTCGCTTCATCACGAATCGGTGGTGAGCATTTTGCTAAATTACCAATTTTTTCAAACTGATTAGTTGTTAAGGCAAAATAGTGAGGGCAAGATTCTGAGGTAACATCCTGTCCTTCATTACGTGCCTTAGTCACTTCAGCAACGCCTTCAGGGCTACTGATATGGCAAATATGTATTGGGCAATTAGCCACTTTTGCCAGATATAGCACGCGGCGAATTGCCTCAATTTCAGTATATACAGGGCGCGAGGCTACATAGTCGTGAGCAGTTATGCGTCCTTGAGCTTCAGCTTCTCGACCTAATTCATCACAGATTGATGCATTTTCACAGTGAACTAATACACGAGAGTCGTTAAATTTACTGATAATTTCTGCACCACGTAAAAACTGAAAGTCATCAACATCACGGAAGTCATTATCAATAGTTTTGTCACCACAGGTGGCAACAAAGCATTTGAAGCCAACAACACCCACTTCATCTAGCTCGTGCAGTCTCTCGAGATTATAAGAGACTAAACCGCCAAATTGGGCTGCATCTACTGACAGTTTACCTGCGGCAGCGTCGAATTTTATTTGAATACTTTCACGGTCAACGGTTGCAGGTAGCTGATTTAATGGCATTTCGATGATAGTTGTGATGCCACCTTTTGCTGCTGAACGCGTCCCTGTTTCATAGCCTTCCCAATGTGTTCTTCCTGGTTCCGAAATGTGGGCATGAGAGTCAACCATACCTGGTGAAACGACTAGGCCTTCGGCGTTTATTTCTTCTTTTGCACCAGATAAACCAGAGCCAATAGCGGCAATTTTGCCATTTTTTACCGCGACATCTGTTTTAATTGCTTCGTTTTCAAGAATGACAGTACCGTTTTTAATGATTAAATCGTATGACATAGGGTATTCCTTAGATAAGATTATAATTTCATTTATTAACATTACTGTTCAGCGTGTTTTCAATATATTAAAACGGGCTGAATAGGGTATTTAATTCAGATTACATTGGGTTTTTTATGCCGATATCTGAATCATTCGTAGCTTTTACTTTATTTTCAACCACCTTAGTGGTGTCTTTTTTGAATAAAGAGTAGAGAACAAAGGCCAATATGACGCCAGCAAACCAAGACACTCGTGATATAGGCTCTAATACAGGGATGAATTTTCCACCAAGGGAGAAAATAACTGCAATAACAGTGACAACGAAAGCGGTAATATTAAATCCGTGCTCATAGAATTTATAATCGCCTGCACGGGTATATAAGACATCTAAATTAATATTTGTACGCATTACGATGAAATAATGCGATAGCATGACACCAATAACTGGACCTAAAATACCGCCAATAATATCCAAGAAAGTATAAATACTGTCCTGATTCTCAATTAGTTTCCAAGGCATGATTAATACGCTGATAACGCTGGCAATAATAACGCCGTGACGATAAGTGAGTTTGGATGGGTACAGTGCAGCAATTTGGTATCCTGCAGGAATAATATTACCAGCAGCGTTGGTGGAAATTGTCGCCATCAGAATAACGACTACCGCAAAGAGTGAGGCATATAAACTATCCCATTTTTGAACAATATCAAGTACGTTCCATGTATCAACGCCGTAGTGAATACTGGCGCCGGCTAAAATACATACGCTACTAATGGCAAAGAGCAAGTAAGCCACTAACAGGCCAGCGGTTTGTCCAATGGCTTGTTGTTTAAAACTAGTCGAATATTGAGTGAAATCAGAAGCATTTACCGCAGGAGCTGCCCAGACAGCGACAACACTATTAATAACGATAAAGAAAAAGAATACTTTACTTGGCGTTTCACTAATACCATTTGGGATATAATCCAAAATAGGTTGAATGCCCACTAAAGAAACTGACCAAATTGCCATACCACCAAACAAAATATAAATACAGGGGTTAAGAATGGCAGTAAGTTTATTTAATACCTTGCCTCCACCTAGTCCTATGGCAACATTCATTGCCCAGAAAATGATGAAAACAATAAAGGCTGGAATGGTAACCCCCATATAGGTTTCACCATTGCCTATATTTAAAAATTCAGGCCAAATTTTCCCGATTAATATTAATAGCGCTAATGAACCAGTAAAGCATTGTAAGCCAAACCACATAATAGCAGCAATACAGCCTCTTAATACGCCAGGAAAGAGTGAGCCTTTAATTCCATAAGATGCCCGAAGTAGCATCGGGAATGGGATACCATATTTAGACCCCGCCGCACCATTCATTACCATAACGAAAGCGATGCATATTGCGCTTAGTGCGATGGCAAACATAATGTTCAAAGTAGAAAGGCCTAGAATAAAAAAACCGCCAACCATTAGATAATTTGGGACATTGTGTACGGAACCCATCCATAGCGTAAAGTAGTTAAATGTTTTCCATGTTCGTTGCTCCGGTGTTTTAGGTAATAAATCATTTGTATAACCACGTTCACGATAAATCTCTTTTTCTTCTGAATAGTTCATATATGAGTCCTTCCACGCATATAATTTAAATTTGAAAGCGAGAGATTTAACTAATCGAATTTTTAATAAAGTAATAAAGTTATTGTTTTAATTTTTTAAATAATATTATTTTTTATATATACATCAACTTAATAACTAATGGTTTATATATAGTTATTAGCGTCAGTTTAATTAATTATATTGACTACCCAGGAATTAATTCTTGAACTCAATATAGCCACCGTTAACTGATGGATGCAATATAAATTTAAAAAATTTTTCCAAAAAATAGATCTGGAGCGCTTTTTTTGACAAAATAACATAATAAACAATGCGTTATAAAATATTTAGTTTTTTATTATTTCTTTTTTTGTATTTTTTTTGAGATGTTTTGTTCAATTTAAGTTAATTTACTCTATTTCTTCTTGATTTTAATGAAGTTTGATTCATTTTAAGTTTGTTTTAATGCTTTATTATTTTTGATTTAAATGCAGATTATTGATTTTTTTATGAAAAAATAATTGGAAAATTTTTCCAATTAAATCTTTATCAATTATTTTTTTTTGATACAATGACGAATAGAAGTTAATGGCTATACTCAGTGCTAAAACGTTTTTTAGAAAGTGGTGCTGAATATAATTCTCTCAATTTAATAAGCTAATCTATTTATCAGTAATATGCGCGCATTTGTAAAAATGAATGTGTATTTTGATAACCGATAATATTTTTCGAAATTAACAATATTATTTAACTGATTACTTAACCGTTCTATAGGTAGCCATATATGAAAATTATCATAGCCCCTGATTCTTTCAAGGAAAGCATGAGTGCAGAATGTGCCGCAAATGCCATAACTAAAGGATTTAAAAGTGTATTCCCTGATGCCCAATACCTTTGTTTACCGATTGCTGATGGTGGTGAAGGAACTGTTGATGCATTGATTGCAGCCGCAGGTGGTGAGCGAGTATCACTTGAGGTTAAAGGCCCATTAGGGGATATGGTAAGTGCTTACTATGGTTTATTACACAATGGCGAAACCGCTGTTATTGAAATGGCTCAGGCCAGCGGATTAATGCTAGTTAGTCCAGAGCAGCGTAATCCAATGCTGACGACGAGTTACGGAACAGGTCAGCTAATTCAAGATGCGCTTGAAAAAGGGGTGAAAAAAATCATCTTAGGGATTGGCGGTAGCGCAACCGTTGATGGTGGTGTCGGTATGCTTCAAGCCCTAGGTGTTGTTTTTTATGATAATCAACAAAATAAACTTGGTTTGGGCGGTGAAGTTTTAAATCATATCGCAACGATTGATACGTCAAGTCTGTCTCCTCAATTGCAACACTGTATGATCGAAGTGGCTTGTGATGTAGATAATCCTCTGGTTGGAGAGCGGGGTGCTGCGATGATATTCGGGCCACAAAAAGGGGCAACGGCTTCAATGGTATTGGAATTGGAAAAAGGTTTAAATCGTTTTGCTGAGCTTATCCAACAAATTAAAGGGCATGATTTTAGGCATTTATCTGGCGGAGGTGCTGCTGGTGGGATATCTGTTGCTGCCGCTGCATTTATGAATGCTAAGCTTAAACCCGGCATTGATATCGTTATTGATGCAGTGAAGTTAGAGCAAGAAATCTTTGATACCGATTTGGTTATTGTGGGGGAAGGTAGCATGGATGGGCAAACGGCAGGGGGGAAAGCGCCTTTAGGAATAGCCAAGGTTGCGGCCAAACACAATGTCCCTGTTATTGCATTAAGTGGTGTATTAGGTAAAGGCGTTGAAGCACTACACCAAGAAGGTATCGATGCTTTTTTCAGTATTTTGCCAAGATTAAGCCCGTTAGATGAGGCATTAAAGCAGGGGGCGGAGAACGTGCAACAAGCGGCATATAATATTGCAAAAGTTTTACAGTTAGGTAAGTTATTGTAATTAATTTTATTTTTATTTTTTTTGGATGTTGAGTGTTCGATAAAATTAATAACATTTAGTATAAAATAGATAAAATCCGTTTTAGTGTTGTGAAAACCTGTTTTGATTCAGGGTAGTTAGAAAGTGGATAGGGTTAATACCAATCCGCATTTGGTTATCTATAGAGAAGCGTCGTAAAGGCAACCGTAATGCCAGTAATATCTATCAACTGAATGTTGAGAAGCTGGCTTCAGCGGCACGTATTGCATTTCCTCAACTAGCAGATTTTGACCCGTCAAAATCTGTTCCCTCAAAACCTGACCCGTCAGAATCTGGGGGTGATCCGTCAGTAACTTCAAAACAAGATCCATCAGTAACTAATCCTTCATCGCAGAATTCTAACGAATCCAGCGATTAGTCAAAAATTGATTTTTTAAATCGTTACCCAGAGGTAGTGATTTACAGGACTAACTTACAGAAATGGGGATCTGCGGATGACCTTAAGTGCGCTGAATGGCTGTTTAGCCGCAAGTGTGAAGTATTCAAAGAGCTTGGACTGCAAGAGCCGAAAGAGCCAAATTTCACAGAGTGGGCTAACGATGTTCGCTTGATGGTTAACCAAGACGGGCGCACTCACAAGGAGATTTGCCAATTCTATAAACGTGTTAGCCAAGATGCATTCTGGAAAAAGAACGTTCAATGTCCGAAAACATTACGTACTCAGTGGGATGATTTATAGGCGGGCAGCATGAAATTAGTAAATGCACTAAAGAACTTCCATCCTAAGTCACCCACATTTAGTGACTCAGCCAGTTGTACGTCACCAGACCGTTTAACGGGTACTGATATTATGGCTGCGATCGGGATGACCGAATCACGAGCTAAGTTTGGGATGACAGCCTTTCTGGCTAAAAATGATGTCAGTGAAGAGGATAAATTTTCTACCGTGGAGGGCTTGACTCAATATGCGCTAAAAATAGCGCCTAAATTAGTTCGCAAAGCTGCTGGCAATAAATTGGGCTACTGTTTAATTGTTCTGTCTAAAATGACTTTTGAGGATTACGCTCGATCAGCAGGTTCGGTTTGCCAGTGTTCAGCATGTAGTGGGAAATGAATGCTTGATAAAAAAATTACTACAACAAAGTATTCAACGAGGGAAGCTATTTTTCCGTCATTTTCCAAGAGCCAGCCCAAGCGATATACCAATACAGAGCGCGATGTTGTGGAAACTAAAAAAGTGATTTGTGAGTCATGTAATAGTAAGAGCCAATTAATAAACCGTTGTCGTTGTAAAGGGAGGGCAAGGTCTTAGATGAAGTTCAGAGTGAATTACAAGTGACACCAGTTTATAAAGATTGTTCTCGTTGTGCTGGGCGTGGCTTCAATCGTGTACCGTCATCTGTAGCATTTAAAGCAATAAGACATTTAGTACCTGACCTTAATGAAAGAACATGGCGTAGAAATTGGAAGTCGTTCTATGAAATATTGATAAGTAAGTGTTTTGTTGAGGAAAGTATGGCAGAACAAGCATTTAGTCGAACAATTAAATAGTTTTAGTAATTAATTAAATTCAAATTATTTTAAAACTGTAAATTTAATGTTATTTGGTGTAAAAATAAAAACTTGTAAATTTACATGAGGTGGTATTTATGTGGAGTAATAAGATAAATTTAAAGATAGTTGTTTGGGGAACTATTATTGGTGGCTTCATTAGCTCATTAGTTAAATGGGGCTCTGAAGTGAATATGCCCCCGAGAGTTGCAGGAGAAATATCACCACCAGCAGCGAATATTGATGCGTGGTTTAGTTGGTTAGGCATCAATTCTCATTCTCTTGATTATTTTTATCAGGGATCATTGGTCGGTGGTGCTGTAACCTTATACCATTGGTTATTTAGTTTTGCGTTCGCTTTTGTATACGTCTTTATATCAGCTTATCTGCCTAAAATTCGAATGTTTTATGGTGTATTATATGGTGTTTTGATCACAATATTTGCTCATGGAATAATGATCCCATTATTTGGATTTCGTCATCCCTCATATAATGAGGGTAAAGTTGGTTGGCTCTGGAATTTAAATGGTTATGAATTAGTTAGCGAGATTTTAGGACATATTTATTGGGCTGTATCTATAGAAATATGTCTCATTGCAGTTTTAGCATCTTTTGCTCGCCCTATACGTGGTAGCTGGACTGTACGATAAAAAATACTTGCACTCACTGGTATAGAGTGTTGCATTTTGTCCGGAACTGGCTTATTTTTTTCCGAAAATGGACATTCTATAACTAGTCGCATAAAACCAATTCAAGGCCTGCAATCGCGGGCTTTTTTACATCCAATATATTCATAAAAAGTACTAGTGCGCTACGTAAATTCGATGTTATTGTGATAAGAGTGAATACGTTGTCACCTAACTTATAGAATGAAACCTTGCGATGTGATCTGACCCCATAAAGTTGGATGATTCATTAAGCGGGGTTTTTTATTGCCTCATTATTTAATCTTTAATAATATTATCTATCTAAATTAAATAGATATCTGATGTTCATATTTAATGAGGGGGTAATTAAATGAGTAAATTATTCTCAGTAGTACTAGCCATCTCAATTATGGCTGTATCAAGCAGTGCTTTAGCAGCAGAGAGAGGTCTAAATAAGGAAGAAGAAGCAAAGGTAGTTAGCCTAATAAAAAACCACCTTAAATTACCAATATCTGCAAAGTTCAAACTCGGTAAAATGATTGCTAATCCGTATGATGCATATTGCGGTTTAGTCGCTAAATCCAATAAAGAAACAATCCCTTTCATCACATCAATGCCTGAGCCTGTAGGTAACATTGACTTACGTAGAGTTGTTCTGGTTGGTGATAATGAATATAAGTATCGCAGTGTTATTGAACAATGTGAAGAGTATGGATACAAATTGAACTAATGCAGATCGGTGAGTCTTGAAAAGAATAGCATCCCGAAGTATAAATATATCATATTACACGTGTTATAGACCCGTCAGTAATGTCAGGTTTTATACCTAAAACAAACATAAGACTTGCTGTTACGATTGTTCATAGTTACATGTGTAGTTATGCACAATAAAAGAAAACCCCACCAGAGGGGTGGGGTCTTTAGATTACATTTTTTTCAAATGAGCTTCGACTTTTTGAATAAATGATTCTTTGGGAGCTTTTTCGCAAGCTTCAACAATTAACGGAGTGGATGTTGCAATACCACTAATATCTAAAGTAGGGTCTTCTACCTTACCTTTCTGGGTAATAATCTCAGCAGCACCAATTGCTGTTGGATAAAATGCATCATCGATTGCTAAGAAATCTTCGCATGTCCATTGAGATACAGGTTTTGCATCTGTTGCGGCGAAAGCTGAAGTGGTCATTAACGATGTTGCAATGATGCTAGCAAATAATATTTTTTTCATAAAATATCCTCATTGTTTTTAGTGAGACTTGCCTAATGCTTATTTTAATATAACTTATTATTTTAAAAAGCAAAATAATCATTATTTGAATGTTGTTTTTTGATGGCTATTATGTGTCGGATTATTGAAATAATAAAAATATATCTTCAATTTTTCTCTATAACGATAAAGTAATTTCAAGTGGTAGGTCTGCCGTTCTTGAAATCCACACGCAAAGTTGGGAGTTACTTTTTCATTCTGGTGCATGTCAAGGCTGACTGGCTAAACCCTATGACAATTACTCAGGGATCTGAGCAGGGGTATCGATTGAATTTTTTATTGTCGTTGATTTTTTATTTATATTTAATGAGCCATCTTTTGTTACTATGCTTCAAGCATCCCAATACATTAAAAATAATAATTATACTAATAATAAACAATTGCCCTTTTCTCTACTATATTCATAATATCTATTCATAAGGCGTGTATGTATAATGATTGATCTATTTAAATTGACAAAGAAAAGCTCTAGGCATATTTGTATAGCAATATATGTTGGTATTATTGCGGGTATATTTTCCGCTTTAGTTAAATCTGGCTTTGAAGGTTTGATTCCACCGAGAACGCTAGAAACAACCCCACCTCCCATTGTCTTGTTAGAAAAGCTTGGGCTAAATATAGATACTATGACTTATCATTGGATGGGATATAGTATTAATTGGGGCGGGAATGGTGTTCATATATTATTTTCGATAGTTATTGCAGTTATATATTGTGTTATCGCTGAATACTTACCTAAGGTGAAATTATTACACGGTATATGTTTTGGTATCGGTGTTTCTGTTTTTGCTCATGGCTTAGTTGTACCATTATTAGGATTGTCTGGCTGGCTTTGGACTGCTGGTTATCAAGCACTAATATCTGAGTTTGTTGGAACTGCTTTTTGGATTTGGTCTATTGAAGCTATTAGGCAAAACTTGCGTTATTGTTTAACTAAAGAAAAAGACGCTGAGTAGAGAGTGATGTTCACTCTTAATCTTTAATAAACTTATGGTCAGGTTAAACTTTTCATCTGAGCTATATCAGTTATTCATAAAAGATCGCCTAGGCGGTCTTTTTTATAGTTAAAATAAACATAAGATTTTCTGTCACGATTGGTCAGAGTTACATGTGCTGCTATGTGCAATAACCGATCTAAAATGTTAATTATTTGCCTTAAGATTCTGTTAAGGTTTAATTGATAAACTATAAAAAATTAACAGACAAAAGGAATTATTATGAATAAGACAGTTATTGCGCTCGTATTATCAGCAGCTTCATTTGGCGTATTAGCTAATAACCATGCTGGTGGATTTGTTTCGAATGATGGTTCTGTTGGTCCAAAAGGTGGGTTTGTTGCAACAGCTCAAGCAGTAACAACTGTCGTTCAAGCGAAAGAGCTTCCTGATGATGCATGGGTTTCACTTGAAGGTCATATTGTTAAACAGATTGGTAAAGAGCTTTACGAATTTAAAGATAGTACTGGCTCAATTGCTGTAGATATTGATGATAGGCGCTGGCGTGGACAGGTTGTGACACCTGAAACAAAAGTTCGTTTAGATGGTGAAATTGATAAAGAGTGGGCTTCATTAGAAGTTGATGTAAAGCGAGTAACCATTATCAATAAATAGCTGTAAATTTTTAATGAGCCCCATGATTGGGGCTTTTCTGCAATGAAAACTCGCTTACTAGCTTCTGTCTAATTCATATGTTAGATAGCTTTATCTATAGCTCTTTCAATCGCTTTACATTCGGGACTATTTCCACTGGACTGCTCTATTTTCCCAGGCAAGTTACCTTCGGGAGTATCCATTTTTATCTCGCAAGTATCTGACTTAGTTTGGGGTTTAGTGTTTGATGAACAAGCTGTTACTAAAGCGATAACAAAACATACTAATATAGCTTTGTTTTTATGCATACTGTCTATCCTGTTTTTAAGGGGCTATTCTTGATGCTATCAAAGGTTAAGCGTGAAGTGCAAAGTAATCAATAAAGCTGGTCAGTACGGCTTCTTTATCTTCTATAACGATGAGGTAATCGCAGAGAAGCGGAGGCGGCTATATGTCATGGAAACTTATAGTGGTAGTAATTTGCTTTATGTTACTCGCGATATCAATGATTGTATTTGGCGCCAACAGACTCACTGACAATACATGCGGTATTGATAAAGCCAGTTTAGAAAAACGCGCCAGAAAGTTATAGAACACTACAAAAGTCGGCAAGTTAACTTTTAATTATCTATATAGTGGATACCATGAATACAGTCAGTGCATTGTTATATATCGCTGCGTGGGTGGCCATATGGGGAATGTGGAAACAACACGAGAGGATAGGTGAGTTAAATACCAAAAATGCCGGACTACTCGTTGAGTTGACAGAGCAGGTCAAAATTAATGAGGATTACCAAAAACGTATTAACTCACTTCACGAACTCGACAAAACTCACACAATGGATCTCTCAAATGCAAAAGCTGAAATTGATAAGCTTCGCAATGATGTTAGTAATGGTACTAAGCGCGTGTACGTCAACGCCAAATGTCCAAAACCCGAAGCGAATACCTTCGAAAGCGGAGGCAATGAAAGCTCCGCACGACTTAGTGAAGCAGCTGAACAAGATTATTGGCGTCTCAGAAAAATGATAGTTGAGAACGAAAAACAAACTTTGTATTTGCAAGATTACATTAGAACGGAGTGCTTACATTAGTTCCAGCCAATGAAAGTTCTAATTAAAAAAAGTAAGTTTAAGAAGGAGATAGCTGCAAGTAGATATATAAAAGCTTTAAAGAATAGAGTTGTCACGTCTGCTTGATAGTTATCACTAATAAGAATAAATACAACGCAAAGAAATAGGGAGGTAACGATAAGTATGGTTGTGATCGGGAGGTTGTGTATAAGGTTCATATTTTGAAAACGTGATTTTATCTTGATTCTGTAATGGTGAGAGCCTTAAAAGTTATAGTACCAGAAATTGTATGGATAAAAAAAGCCCACACAGCGTTGGGCTAAATATGTTGCTTTATACAATTAAATATCGCCTTAAATATAGTTGGTATTTCAAAATACGCAAAAGTATTTCCAAATATTTTAAATTGATGGCTGTGTAAGACAACAACAGCGAGCTTTTAAGAAAACAGAGGCTTTTTAAAGGCAAAAAAATAGCCCCTAGATTGGGGCTTAAAAGGGATGGTCTATTTAACTGAGGGTAACTCTTGTAAATAGTTATACCGCTAAATAGGTCATTTTTTGAAAGTGAAAATAAAAGAACTCATTGTTTTGTAAAGATAGTAATCAAACCACTTTTCACCCGGTATATAGCAGACATATTTAAAACACTAAGAACCCACAGAAGGGAGCATCGGAACTGTTGCTATAAATGGCGATCTCTCTTGGGAGCTTTTTTGTGCTAACAGGTTGCTTTTATTTAACTAACTATTGATAAGTTTCTTATATCAAAAAAATGGATTTTTCATATTTTATAGGCGTACACTGATAGTTATGGCTAGCATGTATTTATTATTAAGATGGAGCTATAACATGGGGTTATTAAGTAGTGAATACGAACCTTTTGGAACTTTACTCGGATATGCTCCAGGAGGCGTAGCAATATACTCATCAGATTATGATTCATTGCCTAATGTGGAAAATAAAAAAGATATTTCTTTTCGAAGTTATATTGGCAATGAATATATGGGCTATAAATGGCAATGCGTTGAGTTTGCTCGCCGTTTTTTATACCTCAATTACGGTACTGTTTTTAGTGATGTTGGTATGGCCTATGAAGTATTTTCTCTGCGCTTTCTACGACACGTAGTTGATGATGACATTTTACCGTTAAAAGCTTTTGTTAATGGGAGTCCTGTTAAGCCTGCTGCGGGGTCATTGTTAATTTGGGATGAGGGGGGGGAGTTTAATAAAACAGGCCATATAGCAATTATCACCAAGGTTTATGATGATAAAGTTCGTATCGCTGAGCAAAATGTCATTCACCATAAATTGCCCATAGGCCAGCAGTGGACAAGAGAATTGTCTCTGAAAAGAGATAAAGGAAGATATACACTATCAGATACTTTCCCAAACACTAAAATTTTGGGATGGATGATACAAACAGATAGTGATGAGCATGCTTATTCAGGCCCGTATACTAATCCTGAGTTGCTAAAGATTCATGCTGCTAAAATAGATAATAAGATTGACTATAATAACGAATGGTTGAATAGCTCAAATCCCATAGAAAATAAATATATTCAAGCTAGACAAGGTCGCGCGCTAAATAGCGCTCTTCATGAATATTTTACAATATCTAGTACCGCTGAAAATAAACTTATACAAGCAACCAATGAAGTTCATCTTATGTATCTGCATGCGACAGAAAAAGTATTAAAGAGTGATAACTTATTGAAACTTTTTAATATTCCAGAAATTCTTTGGCCTCGCATACGTTTATCCTGGAAGAATCGGCGTCATGATATGATCACAGGAAGATTAGACTTTTGTTTGGATGAGCGAGGGTTAAAAGTCTATGAATATAATGCGGATTCAGCTTCTTGTCATACAGAGGCAGGGGTAATTATTGATAAGTGGGCAAAAGTAGGGCAGCTGAAAGATGGCAAAAACCCAAGTGGTTACTTAACTGAATTACTTTCTAGTACATGGGAACATTCTTCAGCTAAACCGTTTATTCATATTATGCAGGATGTAGATAGTGAAGAAGATTATCATTCGCAATACATGGCGCATGCAATTACTGAAGCGGGATTCGATTATAAAATTATTCATGGTTTAGACGAATTATTTTGGAATGAAACAGGTCAAGTCGTTGATAGTGATGGCCGTATATTAGAGTGTGTTTGGAAAACATGGGCGTGGGAAACTGCTCTTGAGCAAATTCGGCAGGAATGTGAGAAAGACTATGAGCATTCAGCGCTACAAATTCGTACCGGACACTCAGAATATAATGACGTCAGACTAGTTGATGTATTATTAAAGCCTGAGATTCGTGTCTTTGAGCCTTTATGGACAGTCATTCCAAGTAATAAAGCGATATTACCTATTCTTTGGTCGTTATTTCCCTATCATCCCTATCTTTTGAATACAAGTTTTGATATCAGTGACGAGTTACGCTCGAGTGGTTATGCAATAAAGCCAATAGCAGGCCGCTGTGGTGACAATATCGGTTTGATAGGTGAGTGCGACACGATTTTAGATGAGACTTCTGGCCAATTCGATAAACAGGAAAATATTTACCAACAATTATGGTGCTTGCCAAACGTTGCAGGGCGTTTTATTCAAGTCTGCACATTTACTGTCGGAGGTCACTATGGTGGAGCATGTTTACGTTCAGACCCATCATTAGTTATCAAAAAAGATAGTAATATGGAGCCATTATGGATACTTGATGATAATGATTTTTTGGAAAAACCATTATGTTAGAAAGTGTATTTTAAAATTAATATAGTTATATTTTGAAAGTGGCATTATTAAAATCTGATTTTTTGTAGTTTCTTAGGCCTTCAGTTAATAGCTGATGGCCTTTGTTTATAAAAAAATTGAAAAGCAAAGAAAAGCCCCAAATATCGAGGCAAAATAAACTGATACAATAGTTTAGAACACACTATCAGCATAGACATATTTATAAATGTTTTACATGAATAAAGTGTAAGCAAATACGGAAAAGAAAATACAAATTGGAGTCTCGTTAAATGAATAAGAAAATACTAGAGGATTCAAAATAAATATACCCTCTAGCATTTGAAATAAGAGCATTAATGTTTACTGGGCTGCTCTTTGTATTGCTTCTCCTCCTGCTTCTATATCTTCACCAACACCTTTAGTGGTATTACAGGCAGTTAATGTGAAAGCAACAACTAATGAGCAGATGAGGAAAGTGATTTTTTTTAACATATTGTCTTCCTTTAAAGTTTGAAGTTATAAGTTTCAAAAGATCATTTTTAATTATAGCAGAACAATTCGATGACTATTTCTAGCTGTATACAGCAGTAAGATTGGGGTTAAACCCTCATTTTTATGTGGAATTGCCGTAGTTAGTGATACCTGACAAATGAAAATGAGCTGCTATATTTTAAGTGTTAGTACTTATTTTGGGCGATCAATCTACATTAGCAATAAAGGGTATACTCTATGATATTAAAAGAGCTATTTATCCGTATGCTTTATGTTTTTCAATACTTATTATTTGGTTTTCTTTTGTTATTATCATCAATAGCCTTACCTAATTGGTTAGGTAACGTCACAAATTTTTTGTAGGATAGTATCTCATCGATAAATATTCAACGGAGTTACCATGCGAGTGAAGTCAATTTTTATGTTTTTAAGTATGCTTCTACTTAACGGATGTAGCGTTAAAGTGCCAAAAGATATATCACCTGTTGAGAAGTTTGATTTATCACGTTACCTTGGCGAATGGCATGAAGTAGCGAGAATAGATAATCGATTTGAAAAAGGATTAAGTAAAGTCTCTGCTAACTATTCTCTTCGTAATGACGGAGGTGTAAAAGTAGTGAATAGAGGATGGAATTCTGAAAGCAAAAAATGGAAAGAGAGTATAGGGAAAGCTTACTTTGTTGAATCCTCGGATACTGGGGCTTTAAAGGTTTCATTCTTTGGGCCCTTTTACGGCGGCTATAATATTATTAAGCTAGATGATAACTATCAATATTCATTAGTTGTTGGACCTAATAAAGGTTATCTATGGGTGCTATCACGTACTCCAACTATGCCACCAGAGTTATTAAATGAATATCTTAGTTTTGCAAGTAACCATGGTTTTGATAGGCAAAGAATATTGATATTCCAATAGTATTTATTCCTTGTGATTAGCTTTACAGTGTTGGTTACTGAAGCTATTAATGTTAAATGAGTCGGTTATTTGTGTTTCACATCAATTGAATAGACAGGGGATTTAACAGAATCAATAATATGTATTAGACTGAGAAATTTACAAACAGAAATTTTGTTTAGCGGGTTCGTATATGGCTGTTAGTAAGAAGAATTTAATTCATCAGTCTGAGTTTGCTTGTTAGGACAGTTATTCACAATTCGCAGACTATGTTCGCAAGACCAGCCGTTACATCTTAAGTAAAGAGCAGAATGTATTCCTTGATACTGTTCTAGCTACAATCAAGGGACGAGATCGTGAGTTGAAAGAGGGGGAGCATTTTTTACAGGGCTCAGCTTGGTATAGATATTTGTGATAGGACCGATAATGATGGCAACTGGATCGAAGAGGATATGTTAGGTTTTAGAGCTTCTCGTATGAAGCCTTTGGTTGATAGAGCCAAAGAAGGGCGTGCAAATCCCTCAGGCATTCCAGTGCTATATGTAGGTACAACAGTAAGGACTGCGATTTCTGAAGTGCGGCCTTGGGGCGGTGCTAATGTATCTTTAGCAACATGCAAACTTTTATCTCCATTGAGGGTACTCGATCTTTCGCTTGGTCATGGTAAGCCCTCACTTTCTGGGCCTATTTTTAGTTATATACTCGGTGGAAAAGAGCTTACAGCACAACAGAAAGAGAAAGCTGTTTGGACTGATATTGATAACGCATTTTCAACGCCAGTTACGCGGTCGGATGATAAGGCTAATTACGCACCGACTCAAATACTGGCTGAGCTTTTTCGCAGTGCTGGGTATGATGCAATAGCATATAAAAGCCATTTCGGAGATGAGGGCTATAACATCGCAATATTTGATTTAGATTCGGTCGATGTAGTTAGTTGTGCTCCCTATCAGGTAAAAACGATAAATATTATTGCCGAACAGGTAAATAATGCATGGTATAAGACTTCTACCTAATGAATCATGTCTTTATGTTTGCAAGGCTTAACATGAAAACTATTATATATTTCAGCAAAGGATAATTAATTTAGTGTGATGGTAAAAAAAGCCTAATTCTTTTAAGAAAATTGAATAATAAATAGTTATTGATGTTTACTTTGAATTCAACTCCTGTGAGGGAGCTGAATTGATATTTATTGAGTAGTTGCAAGCTATTGGTAATTCCATTAATGATTGAGGTGAAATAGTTTGTAAGCCCCCGTCTGAGTTCATCAATTCTCTTATCAATATTCAGATGAAAATCATCTATTTCACGCTGCCGCCATGCGTTGACTAATAACCTAAGTTGCTGCTGGAAAAAGACAATGTATTCCTTGACCGTTTCCGTGGTTCCTGAATATAGGGCTTGCCAGTGATTATATTGGCTATTGAAGATTAAGGCTAATGGTCGGGATGGTTTTACGAAACTATCATGTATTGGTTCGATAGTAGAGGTAGTGGGAGAGCTTTAATGTCGTCATGCAGTACATCCTACAGCACAATTTCAACATGAAATGGTTTGAAACTCGTTATAAATCAATTAATTAGGCTGGCGGGAGTTGAACCCGAGTCCGTAATTTTTTAATTTATTGATTGTTAAAGGAAATTCCCAATAGGCTTCAATCACGTGCACTAGATGTGCATATAGAAGTCATACTGGCGTATTATTATAGGGTATATATTTTAATATCATTTTAAATGCTCTATTTTAAAATTTATTGTTAGATTCAGTCAGTTATTAATAATTGACTGAATCACACATTAATGAAAGATATTACATATTAATAGTTTTAAACATTTGCTAATGTCTTTCTCTAATACTAAATGCACATTTTCCTTTTGCATTCTCGCCAGGAATGAAGGTCACATTTAATATGGATTCTTCTCCATCTAGGAGATTTTGAGGACTTAGCTCACTTCTTGGGAAAAAATATCGGGTATTATCAATATCAATTAAAAAACCGTAAGAAACGCCTCTATCATTAGTTATGACATTATCAATTGTTCCAAAAATTCTCTTAAATGATGTTTCTTTAGTACCGAGTATTAGATAGTTGAGTATTTTGTCAATTTTTTGTTCTGTAACTGAATCACAGGTTTTGATGAAGATTTCAAGCCCTTTTCGCAATGCTTGGATTGAACGTACATCTAATGAAATATTATTTGCTTCAATAAAGGAAATTACATCCTCTAAGACTGTTTTATCTGTAGCTTTATTGCTAAAAATAAAGGCACTTTCTAATACATCTATCAGCTTATTGATAGTTCCATGATCATAATCATTAGAATTAACGGCTTGTTCAATGATTTCTATAGAACGTTGTAGACATCTTTTAGCTTCTGAATAATCATGATCTTTTAAGAATAACTCAGCCATTCTGCGATAGCATGAACTTGCTTGGTCATAAGTACTGATTCGAAATTTACGATGTCTGGATGTCTGTAAAGGGATCAGCTCTTCATATAATGAAGACGCATTTGTATAATCACCCATAAGAGTTAGGATCCATGCCTTTAAAGTTTTTAAGGCTATATCTTCACCATCGATTTTTAAGGCTTCATCAATTTGTTCATTAGCTCTTTCAAATTCATCTTCAGAAATTAAGAATTGTGCATATGCGTATCTTGAAATTACTGATAGAGGGTTAAGATCTATAGCTTTCTCAATCTCTGCTTCGGCAAGAAAAGGAGATGAATCTTTCAGGATAAAGCTATGAATACGATAACACTCAGAAAAACTAGGCATGAGTTGTTTAGCTTGATCTACATTGCCTAGGGCACTTTCATGATTGCCATTTTTAGCATCACTCAAAGCTTTTTTTAGATATATTGAACAAATTTTTTCGTCCTTAGACGTCCAATATATAGCATTCAAATCATAGTTGTAGTGATTTTTTTGTATGCTTGCTTGATCTACAATTACCTGAAGCTCTTTTCTTTTTTCTTTTACTTTTTTATAAATCTCATTTGAGACAGGTCTAATAGTATTGATATATTCTTCAGCTACTCCTGTAAGACTATATACTTGTCCCCCTTGTGATTGTTGATCTTCAGATGAAATTAACATACTAGAATTATGTAGTTGATGAAGTGCTTCTTCAATCTTTATATCATTTATTCCGTTGAGATAAAATCTTAACTCTACCGCAGATACTGGTTTTCTAATACAGGCTATTACAGAAATAGCTTCTTTTTCAACATCACCAAGCCTGTCATAAAGGTTTTCAAAGCAAAAAGCTAGGGCTTCTTGGAAGTTGCTCGCACGTTTGTTAATTAATTGAGAGTTGGTACTACCTGCAGCAACAGCAAGAACATACCACTTTATTAAAAGAGGATTATTGTACAAGATTCGACAAAGGTCGCTTAATGAATCCGATTTTTTTTTGTATAATTTAGATAAATTAAGTAACCTAGACATATTCCTCATAAGCTCTACAGATGGTTTATCATCTAATTTATCTAACTTATATCGATATTCAATTTCACCAAGTCCAATTCTTGTAGTTATTAGTACTTTAGAGTTATTTGGGATATTAGCTAAAAAATCTCTAACTTCCGAGTTTGAGATAGTTTCTAGGTTGTCGATACATAGTAATACCTTGAATTGCTCCATATATTCTAGTATTTCATCCAAATCCTGATCTATTGATGAGCGTTTAATACCTGAAAGATTTAGTGCAATATCTTGGAATAGACCACTACATGTAGTAATCGCATTTTTAATTTGGCCACTGCCATTTGATGTTAACCGATTGGTCTTTAATGATACCCAAACAATGATATCAAAAATAGGTTCTTGATTATTGTCCAGTTCACACAACTCTAAAATATCATACAAACAGCGTTGAGCTAAGGCAGTTTTGCCTATTCCACCTTCTCCAACGATCGAAATTATTTTTGTATTTGAATTTATAAGTCTATTTATTGATTTTCTATCTTTATCTCTCCCGATGAAGCCAGTATCATCAAATTCGGGTAAAGGAAGATTGTTACTAATGTTTTTTGTATTAGCGCGCCAAAAAGAAGGTATTTCTAAGGATAGAGCAAAGGATGGATTATTTAGATTCTCCAATGCAAAGTGAATGTTTTTCCAATCAAATACCGTACCTATATTTTTTAGCTCATTAGAAAAGTCTAGTAAGCTAGAAAAGTCATTTGGTTCTAAAGGCCTAGAGTGACAAGTTCTATTTCGGCAAGCGCTTAATCTTTCTAGATTATGAGCTATTTTTTTTAATTCATCTTTCGTGAAAAATGATTGAATATCTATAATTTTATGTAATATTTTACTTAAATCAGAGAAATCTATAAAGTCTAATAACTCTAATAATTCTACATCTTTTGAAAAAACTTCTTTATTGTGCTCCAAATATCTATCTTTTGCTATCTTAACAACGTCTGGCGGTAGAAACTTGGAATAATCATCTGGCAACTCACCAGTGATAACTACTCTAAGATCTGTTTCAATTGCACTAATTAGAGAAAAGCAAGACATTCTAGTTGCAAAATTCCTGTTATTCATAACGGCTCCATAATAAATCAAGATTAATATTTATCTCTACTACTTATTGCTTTCCCTATAATATTTTGAAAGTAACAATCTAAAGTCTAATCGAATATACAAATAATGTTATATTCCTAGGCTGTATTTGGTTAAGACAAAAATACATGGCTATTTTTATAATAAATCGTAAGGTTTAACTATTTATCATGCTATATGAACTTCACAGTATACTTGATTTTTGTTAAACTATAATAGCTATAAATAATGGTTGATGGTAGTCTTTATTTAGTTTAATGAGTATAACTACATTGAGTTTAGACTAAGCATATTTGTGTGCTATTTTCCCATCATACTCCTTAAGATAACCCCCATAATGCCTAAACAACATCTCTGGCCCTTTGTGTCCCATTTGCCCAGCTAGCCAAAACAGGTTAGCGCCTTGGCTGATATGTCTCGTGGCAAAGGTATGCCTCGTCTGATATGGATTCCTATATCTGATACCAGCTTTCTTTAGCGTTGGTACCCATGCTTTCTTTCTGATTGAGTCAGCGCCAGCCCAGGGCTTATTTGTTTTCGGATCTTCAAAAATTACACCATCTTTCATAAAGGTGAATTGCTTTTGGTCATTCAGGGCGTTCATGGCTTCACTATTCAACTCTACCTTTCTGGTACCAGCTTTAGTTTTGGTTTTCTTAATAACACCTACTACGCTGGCGGATTGCACGTGTGCGGTATTTTCTATGAAATCGATATCACTCCATCTCAATGCACATAGTTCAGAGCTTCTTAACCCAGTATTAATGGCAAACTGGAATAAGTTTTTCCATTGCTCATATTTTGCTGCAGCGAGTAGGGCGAATACTTCTTGTGGTGATAACGGGTCAACAATATAGTTACTTTCAGAACCACTATTTTTCGATTGATATCTTGATGCTGATACTAGGCTGACAGGATTAATTGATATAATCCCATCAGTAATGGCTTCATCTAGCGAGCTACGCAAGAAAGAGAGCTGGTTACGGATAGTTTTTAATACTGTTGTTTGTTTTTGTATCCAGTTTTTAAGAATAGCAGGTGTCAGTGATGAAACATGCAATTGGTGCAAATCAGACAAGGCATTTTTGCATTTTTTATAACCGCCAATTGTTGAGGGCGATAAATTTCGAGTTTCGCAAATAACTAAATATTCCTCTAAATAGTCAACCACTCTTTTCTCGCGATTATTAACACCAAAAAGCATTAATTTTTTAGAGTTAGGAAAATATTTAGCATAATTAAACGTGCCTTTTTCAATGTTATTTTGAATTTCAGCGAGTAGCCTCTCAGCGTATTTAATGTTTTTATTATCGACGGTTAGTCTAGAGAGAGGCTCTCTACAGAGCGCCCCTCTATAAGTAAACGTGATAACAATAGTTTGGCTGGTTTTGTTGTTACGAACTGTCACCCCTCTTGGTAGTGCGTAGCCTGTTTGTTTTTTCGCGCCCACTTATTCACCTCAGCAATATCAATCCAACGTTCTTTTGAACCTTCAACTTTTAAAACATGTACACCGACTATCCAATATTGCCGTTGTATGCGCTTATTAATGGACTCTGGTGTTTCTCCGTACATATTGCAGTATGCGGAAATAGGCAAACATTCATATAACATAACTTCCTCCTATGTCCGCTTGTTTAATGTCGCGGCGAAATAAATCATAGCCTTCTGTGATATTTTGTTTCATCTTGGTCTTGCCTCATCATAGATAAAATAAGCTGGTCAGCAATGTCGCAGGCATGCTTGGTATCAGATTCAGTGCATGGTCTGTTTTTTACACTGGCAGCTAACTTGCCTAACTTAATATCAAACTCAGTTAATAACTGCTCCTCGGGTGTCCAAGGGGTTAATTGTGGTTGTTTCATGGTGGTTATCCATTGGTTTTGAATAAACCACCACAGTAAGAAAAAATGCAGAATAAAACTGATTATGCTTAATCAATTAGATTGCCGACCACCCTTTGCTGTGCGGTTACTGTAGGCTGTATTTCAATTTTGACATGCGCCGGAAAGTCATAAGAAACCTTGCAACGTCTATCTGTTGAAACAAACCCGTGCGAGCCATCGGGCAGGGTGATTTTTACTTCCTGGTCTTTTTGATGTTCGTGTCTTAGCATTGGTCTTGCCTCGTTTGTGACATGTCACATTAATGGATAGCAGCGGGTGCCGTTGGGTAACCCAGTTGAAGTAACAACGCTTTTTTTACCAGTGATAGCGTTTGTTCTTCTTGCCGAGTGACTTGTTGAGTCGAAGCCGTAGTCCACTCAACGCTGCATTTATTGTTAGTTTCATCGTGAGTAATGATGACTTCTAATTTCATGGCCATAAAAATATCTCCTGATATGCGCCCATTGCTGGGCGCTAAAGTGATTAACGAACCATTAATGAACGGTCACCCACTTCTAAGTGAGCACCAGGTATCTCAATACCGTTTTCAATCGCTTCTTTAATTCGTTTCTTATCAGGGGCAGTAATGGTCTGAACATCTACCAACTCATCAGGTAAGGCTGCTTCGTTATCGATGATGACACGCACAACACCAGTGCGAGCCGTAAAGGTGTTTTTCGTGGTTTTTAACTTGTCTTTGCCAGATGTTAACAAGCAATCCAATGCATATTTTTTCAGGTTCTTAACTTGGTGTTCGAATGACTTTTTACGGTCAGCCAAGCGTTTAGATTCCTCATCCAGTGTTTTAGCTTGTCCCTCTAAATTACGGGCATGAAGCATAATTGCATCCAGTTTGTCGCCTAATTCACACTCGATGCCCTCTAAGGTATCGGCGACATCTTCTGCGGTGAATTCACCTGTTTCGA
Source organism: Providencia sp. PROV174 (assembly GCF_028480685.1). Classification (NCBI taxonomy): domain Bacteria; kingdom Pseudomonadati; phylum Pseudomonadota; class Gammaproteobacteria; order Enterobacterales; family Morganellaceae; genus Providencia; species Providencia sp. PROV174. Next base: position 166,852 of record NZ_JAMPOT010000017.1, on the reverse strand, counting down.
CGAGCTGTTGTAATTTGCTGTAGTCAGCAGCCATTGCAATAGCAGTTGTCTTGGTCATTAGATTGCCTCTTCTTTTTGTTTCAGTTGGTCTAAACACTCTTTTTCAATTGCATTTAATCGGCGTAGACGGCCGTTTAAATATTTTTCATATTCACTGTCGCCACGTTGTTTGGCCAATTTGGCATGCGTTGAAATTTCGCGGGTGAGGGTGGATGTGATACCCCGTAATTCGTTTGGCGTCACCGCACTGCGCATCGTTTCAGTGTGTCGCGTGAACTTCTCGTCTAACTCTTTGCGAATGCGGGTCGCATCTTCAGCGTTATCGCTGGCGGCTTTGATTTCATACTCGAGCTTATTGCTTGCCACATATTCAGCGTTATCATGCATTCCCATAAATACGTCAGAACTAAAGCCCAGCATGGAAAGTGCTTTTTTGATGGAATCGGTGAGTGATTTTTTTATCACTTCACTGTCCGTTCTTATTCCTTGCTTGGTCTGATAGCGATAAGGTGTGGCACCGTAACTCTCAAACTCACCGCGAGTTTCGCCTTCGATGATGTACCAAAAGCGGATCTTGATTGAGTGATTTTGTTCAAAGAGTAATGTTCCATCCCCATCACGCAGGAACCTCATTGCGACTTGTTTATGGTGGGCATCGAGTACGGGCTCGACAAGCGGCTTTCCATCAATCATTTTTTCTTCAATGATTTCATAACCCCAGCCTTCACCTATTGGGCCAAATATTTCAGTCGCACGCATAAACATATAGGTGCTGTTGATACTGGTACCAACAAAGCCCATGCCATCAAGTGGTTTGGTAAAGCGTGAATCAGTACGTTGTACTTGCTTCCAAATATTAAGATGGTTTGTATTACCGCTATTAAGCACCTCATCAAGTACCGCTGCACGTTGTTCAAAATCATCTTGTTCAGCGGCAATTGGCGTAGGAACAACAGGTGTCTCAATCACAATCGGTTCAGGTTTTTTTTCTACTTTAGCCGGTGTGTTTTTCTTTTTACTGGTGCGCTTTGGTTTTTCTGTTTTAGTCGGTTGCTCAGGTGTTTCATCATTAGCCGGCTTGGCATCTAAATTATCAACTGCAAAACGACCACTCCCGAGTGAAGTTACCTTAGGGCTATTGGTACCAAGCTTTGAATCAATAAACGCTTTACGGGCATTTGCATCATCAAATAGTTCAGGTTTTTCACGAGCTTCGGCCACTAGTGCAAAGATGCTTTCGCGAGGGATATCTAGAACGCTAGGGAATGTACGTAAATCCATTGATAAACGTTTCCATGCCTTATCTTCAGCGTTGATGAGTTCCTTTGCTTTACGAATATCTGCACTTTTTGTATCGCTTGGTTTAATGTCCAAGAGTGCAAGGGCAATTTCGAGATCAAGTGCGGCATAATCACGTTTAAGGACAGGTTCGTCCTCAATGGGAGGAAGTTCAGGTTCCTCGGTTAACCAACTTTCACCAAGCGCCTTAGCATCTTCGATGGTGACATTATCGTCAGCATGCTCATAAACCGCCTGTGCAATTTCCATCGTGGCTTCAGCATCCATCAATGAAACTTTGGTGATTTCAGCAAGGCCGGTGGCAATATTACGAATTTTAGGTTCTGCTTCTTCGCTTAGTACCTTTAATGTAAAAGTGTATTCCTTATCAGTAATTTGAGTTTTACTAAATAGCAATAAAGCAGCTATGCGAGGTTTAGTGGCCAGCTTTTTAAATTCTTTATATTTAATGGGGTGCCATTTTTCTCCGTCGAACTCATTTTCAAGTGCAAAGGTTTCATCGAACTGATCGAGTGCAGGGCGAGTGGAACCTACAGCATCCTCACAAATAATCGGCTCGTCAATATTAAAGTTATCCATCGAGTCAGGATAAGCTTCTGATAGCTTAATCATTGCCGTTGCTGCTGCAATCTTAGAGTTAGCCGCATTGAAAGCGATGGTTAAAGGTACAGCGCCATTGGTTCGAGCCTCGGTCGTAGGCTCAAATACACAGATAAAAGTTGTCATTGGTCTTGCCTCTTAATAAGGGATTTGTTCGTCAGTTTTAGAAATGGGTTTGCCTTCTAAACAGAGCAGCATCTGGATCTGGTCTTCCAGTAAGCTTGATTTCACCTGCGCATCAGCAAGAATTTTGCTTTGTTCAGCTTTGAGTGCATTGATTTCTAACTGAACAAGTTCTGCATTGGTTGGTTCTGTAAAAGGAATTTCAGTAATGTGTTCAGCAATAACGAAGCCTAGTCCTGATTTCACATCAGACTTAAATGCATAGGTGTTGAATTGATATGAACCATCAGGTTGCTTTTGTGCATGAATATACAGAGTAACGCTTAGGGTTTTAGGTTGTGCTTTCATAGCAGCTCCTTTAAAATAACTGTGATCAGTGATTTATCATTGGTCTTGCCTCTTCTAGCGTTTGGTCGCGCTAGTAGAACTCTCGGTTAGCTTTGGTCGGCGACCCGAGGTAAAGGAACCCACTTCGGTGGGTTTTTTTACGTCTGCAAATCAATACTCGTCTTTCCGAGCTGTCTGGTCTTGCCTCTGGCTTTGGTCTAAAAATCTTACCGTCACTACTAAAAATTTGGTTTGAACACCTGACGAAACACTTGCTGTGTTGTTTGTCTTTAAATTCAATTTACAAGTTTAAATTGAATTAATCAAGTGTTGTTTACAAAATAAACTTGTAGCTATAGGCGTGAAAAATTACAAGAAGAGTTAACTTCTTGTAATCGACATTGATTTTTTGGTTTTTATTTATGCGTAACGCTTGTAGGTTTTTGTTTGACTAAGAAGGACTTTGCCTGCGATATGAAACTGTTCTTCATCTTCCTTGGCAATATGCCAATCACGGTATTTTGTGTTATCTGATATGACAGTTAATTCATTTTTAATCATTTGTAATCGCTTGATATGCAGTGTCTGGCCAAACACAAATACATAAACGCCATCACCATCAAAATAGTTTATATGGATATCAATGAATACTTGGTCACCAGGGCTGATAGTATCATGCATGCTATCACCAGCAACGGTGATCATTTTTATATTAGAACTAGGTCGATTACCAAATAACTTTAGGGCTTCATCTGTAGAGTATTCGATAGAACGGATGGTTTCAGTAAATTCACCTTTAGTGATAATACCTGGTCCTGCACTTGCCTCAATATCAAGATGTTCAACAAGATAAGAGTCGGCCGAAATCCTAGTAAAAACTGGTTTTTCTGTTGATTCAGCTGCAGCATCATCCATAAAAAACCAATGTTCTGGATAGCCCGTAATTGAAGACAGTGATGCTAAATTATTACCTCGAGGTGCTGTTTTTCCACTTACCCAAAATTGTACAGACTGAGGGCTAACACCAATACGCCGAGCAAGCTCAGATTGTGACCAACCCCGCTCAGTTAAGGCTTGGTTGATTCTAGAGGCTGAAATTTCATTCGGATTCTTTTTCATATAAATCATCTTACAAGAGTTCCTTGTAGTTATCACTTCAAGAAAAACTTGAAATTTACGTATGTTTGGTTGTAAGATTAACTTGTAATTATTTAAGGAGACGGAAATGACACCACTTGTAAAAAGTAAAATTAATAACCTAGCTAATCAGTCAGAGATAGCGAGACGATTAGGAACAAAACCACAAACGGTTAATTTATGGTTTAAAAATGGAGTCCCAGCACAAAAGGTTTTGAGTTTATGTGAATGCCTTGGATGGGATATAACTCCCCATGAAGTTGCACCAGATATTTATCCAAACCCTTACGATGGCTTACCTAACGAGCCATCAGTATTACAGCTATCAGATTAAAAAACTGATTATTCATAATCAATTTTGCGACAGGAGACGCAGAGATGAGTTTTGATATCGATATTGTCCGCTCTGAAATTGAGAGCTGGGCTACAGAACATGGTCAAGAGCACGTAGCGATTGAGATAAGCCGCGCGTATTTGCAGATCACAAGAGGCAAATCACAGAACCGCTTGCATGTGATTGAAGATGAACAAGGCCAAGCGGATTGGAAAGCAATTAACAATAACCGACAGCAGATATTTCGTTGGTTGCGAGGCGACTCGAACGCATCAATGAAAAAATTAGCAGAGCTGATGCCTGCGATTGAAATGGCGTTGCCAGCCTCGAGGTTAGCTCGAGTACGAGGCGACACGAAAAACTATTTAGCATCAGTGGCCATACAGCGATTTGCAGATGCAATGACCGAAATTCTACTTGAGGGTCGTGACATGTCACGAAACATCAATAGTGCTATTACCGCACTAAATGCAATACCACGCCCGACCAGCGTGCACTAATTCAAGAGGCAAGACCAATGCTAAGAACGACTGAACTGATTACCTACTGCAATGGTTTTTTATTGAATGGAAAGCCTGCAGACAGAAAACAAATCGAAGATATTTTCGAGGGAAGAAGGGCGGTAGCGCTCAATATTGGGATTCAGTACGAACAACAAAAACAAAAGCTACTTTTAAAGAAATTGTCGCCTGAGCAGTACCAGAACGCTTGCCGCGATATCGCTAAAGCGCTGGGGGTGTGAAATGAGGCCATCAGACTTGTTACTCGATTTTGGGCGGCCAGTGGCTTACTACCCTGGTCTAGTTAAACGCCTTGGTAGCGTCAATGCGGTGATATTTTTTAGCCAGATATTTTATTGGCAGGATAAAACTGATTCCGAATTAGGGGTCTATAAGTCTTCTGAGGACATTACGGCCGAAACGGGGTTAAGCTATCGCGAGCAACTCACCGCAAGAAAACATCTTGTGAAACGTGGGATTTTAATTGAAACGGATAGGCGTTTAGAACACAAAATATATTACCGCATAGATTGTGACCAACTTGACCAAATTATGACGCAACCTATTGATAATCTACCAAATGCGCAAAGCGCAATCGGGGGAAGTCACAATGGGGATTTGGCGAAACAACAAAATGAACAGTCGCCACAAGACAAATTCGACGGTGGCGGTGAAACAAATCCGCAGTTCGATCCTACAGAGATTACAACAGAGAATACTACAGAGAATATAAACCCTTCTTGTCCGGTCGTTTCACAACCTGACGAAAACATGAATGATAATTCGTTTGTAGCCCGTCACCCTGATGCCGTTGTGTTCAGTGCAAAGAAACGGCAGTGGGGTACATCGGATGATTTGCTTTGTGCGCAGTGGATATCCAAACGGGTGACTGAGCTTTACGAAAATGCATCTGAATCTGATGATGACATCAAACCCCCGAAAGAACCTAACTGGGCTTTATGGGCCAATGAGGTACGGTTGATGCGCACGATTGATAGCAGGACGCATAGGCAGATTTGCAGGTTGTTTGATAGGGCAAATAAGGACCCATTTTGGTGCAAAAATATTCTTAGCCCAAGCACACTTCGAAAACAGTGGGACAAACTGGTATTAAAATTTGCTGAAATTCCACAGAGTGAAGATTGCTCGCCAGCACAAGCTCACTGGAATAGCCCTGAAGCATGGGAGAACACACTATGAAAAGTCTTCTCTCCGCAATTGAAAACAGAGATGGCAAAAAATTATCAAGCCTAATTCAGCCAATCAATAAACCCGTTGGCATCAATGAGCATGCGGAAAAGTTGGTTGATATGCTGTTTGATAACTTAGTGCAAATTTTCCCAGCAGCAAAGCATACTGTGTTTTCAAACCAAGACGATATTTCAGCAACCAAACGGCAATGGGTGCTGGCGTTTATCGAAAATGGCATAACATCTGTTGAGCAATTGAAAGCGGGAATGAGTGTGGCTAGGCAGCAAGAGTCTGATTTTTTCCCATCCTGCGGAAAGTTCATCAGTTGGTGTCGCGAGGGAATGATGCAAGCTATGGGTCTACCTTCAGTTTGTGAGGTCATGGCTGAAATGAAGCGCTATAGCAACATGGAGTGGCGATATCCATCCGTTGAGGCATTCCCTTGGAAATCAGCGGTGATGTATTGGATTGTGCCAGAGGCAAGGCGACGAATGACGCAGTATAACTTGTCTGATAAAGAGATCAGGGAATCTATCAAAAAGCAGTTGATAGCCTATTACAACCAGATACAGGAAGGTAAGCCAATCCCACCAATCAAGCCGTTAATAGGCCAAAATAAAAGAGGGGTTTCTACGTCAGAGTTAATTGATAAAGAAGGAAAATATCGACTGATAGGGCAGCAAGCATTAAAGGAAATTAGAGCTAAAATTTTATGTCGGGATAGATGATGCAAGACTTAAACGTAAGATACCTGAGTTAGTAAGGTTGGTTTTGTGGTAAATATGGCAAACGCTTACCAGTAGAGGTGTGTTGCTTTAGTGGTAGTTTCATGTGCTGGGTAACCAATGGATGGCACGAATTTAAATTGGATGTAGAATAAGTAAAAATATTAGTTATGGATCGAATATGATACTTGAATGTTTGGCTCTAGAAGCAGCATGCTTAAATGAAGCATGGGATTGGGTTTATGAAAATTGGAACTGGGGTATTGTTATTGCAATAATATCTTTACGATTCACAGCTAAAGCTTTAAAAAAAACAGATAGGGCGAATCTTTTATCGGAGAACTCATTGAGAATAACAAAGAGTTCTTTGGAGTTGACAGAAGAGGCGACAAACATAGCTAAAGAATCGTTAAATGCAGCTAAAAAATCAATTGAAACTTCAATTGAAATATATAATAAACAAAAGAATGATAATGACCGCCAGAAAAAAGCTGACAGAAATAATAATGTAATGGGTATTTTAGACGTTGCAGGAAAAGAAGCTTTTTTAGTATTACAATATCTCCTTTTTATAATTGAATTACAAGACTTAGCTAATAAGGCTGTATCAATTGATTCTAAACTATCACAAGAGGCTGAATGGAATAGTGTTTATTTTAAATTACCTAACGGTGGGGTTGTAAAAACAGGTCAAATCCCTTATGTCCCAAAATACTTTAGCCATGAGGTTTTAATTAATTCAGCTGTTAGTAGTCCAGAGCTATTTTCCATGCTCCTTAATTTAAATGGACAAATATTAGTTGTTGAAAAAAATATGATATTTTTAATGAGGCAAATAAAAAATAGTGAAATAGATGAACTTAAAGACTATCTGAATTACTACATACCTCGAGACGGTGAAAATTTATTTATACAGTCAATGTTAAACGATGTATTACGTTTTGAACAACAAATGAAAGACTATAGTGGCTTTGTTGAAGTAAAAAGAAAAATAATATTAAGTCTTTTTTAATTGGTGTTGTAGATATATGATTATTGCCAAGGTAATTTTAAATACCATATAAATAGACATTGGTTATATAACTATACTTGCTATATAATTTACTTATTGGTTTGAACACCCAATCTTAACACTTGCTGTGTCTACTGAGAGAAACGTATGGCACAGCATAGCTTTATCAAAATGTCTAACGACACTCTTGTACCGGCTAATCCCGCTGCGAGAGATTTTTTGCATTCCAAAATTAAATGTGGTGATGTGCTTTCGGCTGATTTCAAGAAAGCTCGCAACCCACGTTTCCACCGTAAATACTTCGCATTACTCAATCTAGGTTATGAATACTGGGAATCAACCGGCGGTACCATTTCTCCTGAAGAAAAAGAATTGGTTCGTGGTTACGTTAAATTCCTCGCTTATTACACCGATAATGATGATGCCCTCCAGTCAGCCGCAGATGTTTACCTAAATGAGATAGCACAGAAACGCGCTCACAATATCTCAGCAACCAAATCCTTTGATGCTTTTCGTTACTGGGTAGTTGAACAATCTGGCCACTATGAAACTTTCGAAATGCCAGACGGTAGTCTACGCCGTGTCGCTAAATCAATCAGCTTTGCCAAAATGGATGGCCTAGCCTTTGGCGAACTCTACAAATCAACCCTCGATGTGCTCTGGAACTTCATTCTATTTCGTGAATTTTCCACCCAAGAAGCTGCTGAAAATGCGGCGGCTCAGTTATTAGATTTTACCTAGAGGCAAGACCAATGACCAAAAAATCAAAGACCAAAGAAGATAAACAGTGGCTATCGGATGTAGCAGAACTTGGCTGCATTTGCTGTCGCAATATGGGGTATGGGGCAAGTCTCGCGGAAATTCATCATGTAAGAACGGGGCAGGGAATGGCGCAGCGAGCTAGCCATAAAGATGTTTTACCTTTATGTCCACCTCATCACCGGCCTAGTTACGATACTGGATTTCATGCAGCGCCTAAAACATGGCAAGAAATTCACGGTACTGAGAGTGAACTACTTGAGCAAACCAAAAGAGAAGTGATGGAGCTGCGCGCATGTCGAGTATAAAAAGTATTTCTGATGGGCTTGTACTTGATGCTGAGCAAGAAGCTTGGTTGCAAGGTTGGCTATCCAAATTCGGTGCTTGGGTTTACAGTGGTCGATTAGAAAAACGGCAGAGCAATATCATTGCTGAATTTATGGCAACGGTAGAAAAGCGTGATTATCCAGAAAGGGAAATGTGTAATGACGACGATGGAATGTTAATCACCAAGGTCGTCGATAAAATTTATCATATAGACCGAATTGCATTCACGTTATTGTTATTACGCTATGCCTTTGTGAGTTCTGACCGTGCCATTGCTCGTTATTACTATGGTATTGCACAGCCACGCCAGATGGTTCGCAGAAATCGCACGCTTGAATATCGAAAGCCCTCGATGGCAACGTGTCGTCGTGAGGTAAAAGAAATCATCCGTTTTGCCGAGTATTTAATTTACCCACATCTCTATAATGCATTTAAAATACGCGATAATGAGTGGAAAAAGAAAAATAATAGTAAGAACGTGTTGACTTCTTTGAACCAATGAGCCACTATTTCAAGGTAAGTTGCCGTTTTAGTAACTGTGACTAACTAACCCAGCCAATGCGCTGGGTTTTTTGTTTTCTAAACCAAGTGAAAATTGCCGTTACCTTTATGGGTTACATGTCATCTACATGACCATTCATAGCAGCTCTAGTTCTAAATGTACGAATAGAAGTTGCTAGTTCGACGGATTCATTCCCTGATAGTACAACCCTACCTGCTGAGGTTGAAAGGTATAGCGTTGAAGAACCATCACTATTTACTGAAAATCCATGGTTACTTAGATATCCAACATACTCTTCTAGAACCACTGTGGCTAGTCTGGACCTACCAGTAGCATTCTTTATTTCATCATAGGTAATGATGAAATTGGCTTCATAGTTTGGTCCAAAGTCGCTTACTAATTGAAATAATGCAATTTTAAAGTTTCGAATGGAGCCATTAATAAAGAAAAGGTCTTGTGGTGACATGCCGCTTTCTCCTTTTAGGATATTTATAAATTCATACATCAACCATGTATCGGTATTGTTAGTTTGCTGGATTGAAAAGTCAATGATTATATTTTATTTTTGAAATTAATATTAGGCACTCCGTAGGGGGTGAAATCATGCGTATGGATAAATATAGCAACGCAGCCTACGGTAGTGCTGGGCTAACAGCATTTTTCGCAAGCTTATCACTTTATGAGTGGGGCTTTATTATTGGGATGGCGTTTAGCATCATCCTTGGTCTTGCTACTTTCTTTATGAATCGACGAGAGCAACGAAAGCGAACACGTTTATTTGAAGAACTCGTTAATAAAACTGACCCTCTAAACCCCTCTGCTACTGCACGAAAAGCCGCCGAACTTATGGCGAAAGCACCTAAGGATATCTAATGTCACTCAAACAAAAATTAACTGTGCTTGTTGGTGCAGGGGCTTCGGCTATCGCTTTAACGGTGATTGCGTATTTTGAAGGTGTTAGATATGAGCCTTATGAAGATGTGGGTGGGGTATTAACGGTCTGTTATGGTCATACGGGGAAAGACATTGTTCCCAATAAAATTTACACCAAAGAAGAATGCAACGAGCTGTTAGAGCTGGATTTTATGAGAACTAAACTACAGGTAGATCGCTTGGTTAAAGTTCCTGTTGATGAACATACAAAAGCCGCTCTTTATTCATTTGCATTTAATGTTGGTACTGGGGCATTTGCTAAGTCGACAATGCTTAAAAAGCTTAATGCAGGTGACCAATACGGTGCTTGTGAAGAACTTAAAAAATGGGTTTACGCTGGTGGAAAGGTATGGCGTGGCCTCGTTAATCGCAGAGAAGCGGAGGCGGCAATATGCCATGGAAATCTATAGTGGTTGTAATTTGCTTTATGCTACTCACGATATCAATTATTGCTTTTGGCGCTTACCGTTTGACAGATAACACATGCGGCATTGATAAGGTCAGTTTAGAAAAACGCTGCCAAAAAGCTATCGATTACTATAAAGGTCGGCAAGTTAATTTTTAATCTTCTATATGGTAACCGCCATGAATAAAGTCAGAGCATTATTATTTATCGCTGCATGGGTAGCCATATGGGGAATGTGGATACAACACGAAAGGATAGGTGAGCTAAACACCAAGAATGCCGAACTACTCGTTGAGCTTACAGAGCAAGTCAAAATTAATGAAGATTACCAAGAACGTATCCAATCCCTTCATCAACTCGATACTAAACATACTCAGGAATTAGCTAATGCAAAGATTGAAATTGATAAGCTGCGTATTGCTGCTGAGCGTAATCCTGAACGGGTGTACATCAAAGCCAGTTGTAAAAAAGCCGAAAGCCTTACCCCCTCCGGCATGGATGATGCAATCTCCGCCAGACCTACTGACTCCGCTATCCGAAATTATTGGTTACTCAGAGAGCGAATTGTAAAATTAACACGAATGGTATTAGGGCTGCAAGATTATATTAGAACGGAGTGTTCACAGTGACTTACTCTGAGTTGATTAAAGATGCCTATTTAGAGATAGCCAAGAAAGCAATACGGGAAATTGAACAGCAACGACAGGTGATCAAATAAAAAAAGCCTACACAGCGGTAGGCTAAAAGATGTTGCTTTATACAATTGAATATCTCTTTAAACATAGTCGGTATTTCAAAGTATGCAAAATTATTTCTAAGTATTTTAAATTGATAGTCGATTAAGTGAACAATGAGCCTCCATTTGGGGGCTTTTTAGTAGCCAGATATTGAATAAATCTCTCATCAGCCTTTAATTTGGTATGACCAGTCATTAATAATTTGAAATCTCTGTGTTTACATCTACCCTTTAAATACCCATTATTAGTGTAATTAGCTATACTAAAGTAGTATGAAAAATAGAAACCAACAATTACTAAATGATTCAGCACTCTTAGATTTAAGAATTAGATATTTAGTCAAATTTATACGTAGTAGAGTGTTTAATAAACTACCAGACAGTGAAAAAGGATTATTTGAGTCGCAACTTTATTCAATGAAGACGCTATCATCAATATTAAAAATGAGAGTAGATATAGTAAATGATGGAAAATAATAATACATAATAGCCAGCCTATACGAGTTTTTATAAGGGAGGTATGAGAAAATACGCAGTAAAAACAAAGAAAAGCCCCAGTTTAGGGGCGAAATAAAACGAAGCAATAATTTGAATACACTATCAGCATAGATGATTAGCAAAGTTTTCACATGAATTAAGTGTAAGCAAATACGGAAAAGAAAATACAGAATTGAGTGTCGTTAAATGTCCAGAGAAACACTAGAAGAATAAATATAACCTCTAGTGTTTTAGGCATGAGAGTAGATTTCTTACTGAGCTGCTCTTTGTATTGCCTCTCCGCCAGCCTCTATGTCTTCACCAACACCTTTAGTGGTGTTACAGGCAGTTAATGTGAAAACAACAGCTAATGAGCAGATGAGGAAACTGGTTTTTTTCAACATATTTTCTTCCTTTTAGTGTGAAGTTATAAGTTACAAAAGATCATTTTTAATTATAGCAGAACAATTTGACTACCATTTTTATCTGCATAGAGCTGTAATATTAGTATTAACCCATGGTATCTGTATGGGATTGGTATGGTTAGGGATGCCTGACAAATGAAAATGAGCTGCTATATTTTAGGTGTTAATACTTATTTTGGTAATTAATCACATTAGCAATAAAGGGTACACTCTATGATATTAAAAGAGCTATTTATCCGTATGCTTTATGTTTTCCAATACTTAGTAGTTGGTTTTCTCTTATTATTAACATCAATAGCCATACCAAACTGGTTAGGCAAGGCATCAGTCTTTTTTGTAGGGTAGAATCTAGTAAATGAGTAGCATTTAGGGAGGCTGTCATGGCAGGTAGTGAAGAGGACGATATTAAGTATTTACCATGGACAGGCGCTGCTTTGAAAGTAGCATTGGTGATGACAGTCGAAGCTATGAAGTTAACGCATGAAGAGGCAGAAAGGAAAAACATTACTGTTGTAGTTGGTCCGTATGTTCGCCCATATAAGGAAGTAATGGCCATAGCTGAAGAATATGGTGAAAAAGAAATTCCTAAATCAATGCCCAACATGCCATCAGATATTAAATAGATAACAAGAATTCACCATGAGCCTCGCAATAGCGGGGCTTTTTAATGGCTTCTTCGCAATTAAGTGAGGTCCATATCTTGCTGACGGGTAAGCCGTAAGTGACAAAAGTAACGTAGTGATACGTGATGATGGTTGCAAAAAATAAACCCAATAAAATCAGTAAATAAAAATAGGTACTCATATTGGGGGCAACCTCAATCCGTGCGTACCGATTGCTTATCTCTATTCAAAGCGTATCTCACACGCAAACATCACAACCCCGAGACCATTCACAAAAGCGACTTCAGAGGACAGCCTGTTATAGGTGTGCTCGGGTCAGGCTTGTTCTGTGAGAACTGAGGTCTCTTTTTTGAAAGGTAATACATCATGAGTTATCCAAGAGTAAGTGTTAATGGAGTATCCGTCAGAGTTGATAATGAAGGCAGATATAGCTTGAACGATTTGCATGCCTCAGCAGTAATTAATGGGGAAGCAAGAGAAAATCAAAACCCTAGCCAGTTCTTGAGAAGTAAGCAGATAAAGGCATTTGTTGATAAATTAAGCGCAATGCAAAATTGCACTGCGGTTAAAGTTATCAATGGTGGGCTAAATCATGGAGTATGGGCTTTAGAGTTAGTTGTCATTAGATATGCTGCTTGGTTAAAGCCTGAGTTTGAAATTCTCGTTTACAACACATTCAAAGATGCAGCAAGGAAAGGTTTGGATGTTATGGCTAAGCTTAATAAGTTAGATCACGTCATCAACACTGAAACCAAAAATGTAAGTAGCTGTGCAAGAACAATGGCTAACTGGGGAGTTGGTGGTAGGAAGCAATTACTACTAACCGCAAGAGAACGAGTAGTGAAAGAAGCTCAGATGTACTTACCGAATATTGAATAGGTCGCTCAGCAGCCTTTTTTATGCGAAAGTATCTCATCAGCGAATTCTGAGTGAGATTACAATGCAGATAAAGTCCACATTAATGTTTTTAAGTATGCTGCTACTTAACGGTTGCAGTGTTAAAGTGCCAAAGGATATTTCACCTGTTAAGAATTTTGATTTGTCTCGTTATCTTGGGGAGTGGTATGAGGTAGCTAGAATCGATAATCGATTTGAAAAAGGATTAAGTAAGGTCTCTGCTAATTATTCCCTTCGTGATGATGGAGGCGTAAAAGTAGTAAACAAAGGATGGGATTCGGAGAATAAAAAATGGAAAGAAAGTATCGGAAAAGCTTACTTTGTTGAATCTTCTGATGTAGGGGCTTTGAAGGTTTCATTCTTCGGTCCTTTTTATGGCGGTTATAATATTATTAAGCTCGATGATAACTATCAATATTCATTAGTTGTTGGCCCTAACAAAGATTATCTGTGGGTACTATCGCGTACTCCAACTATGCCACCAGAGTTATTAAAGGAATACCTTAGTTTTGCAAGTAGCTATGGTTTTGATAGGCAAAGAATATTGATATTTCAATAGTATTTATTCCTTGTGAAAACTTAATAAATCAATGCATGACCCGTCAAGTGCGGGTTTTTTATTGAGGGAAATAGCTAATCAGAAAGTTTATTCCTACAAGTAGACTTTCTAATGGGCTAAGGAGATAAAGACGATGGCTAAACTGGATTGGGGGACGCTACAGCAACAGTTCCTCACCGAACACGCTAAATCAGGAATATCCCCTAAAGAGTGGTGTGAAGACCAGGGACTTAATTACGCAACAGCAAGGCGATATATTAAAAGGCCGGCTGCGCAATCTGCGCAAAAAACTGCGCACAAAAAATTGCGCACTGCGCACGAAAAAGAATGCGCAAAAGAGCCTATATGTAACAGCGCAATACCAACTGCGCAGAGTAGAGAACAATATGGTGCGCACAATGATGAAAGTACGTTTAACCTGTGCAACTACAAGCTTACAGACCTACAATTTCGTTTCGTCAATGAGTATCTTATCGACTTAAATCGAACGGCTGCATATAAAAGAGCAGGTGGTAAATGTGATGGCCAAAATGCCTATGCTAGCGCAAGTCAGATATATAGAAATATTGAGGTCAATCAAGCAATCAGAGACGCGCTAGCTGAACGAGAACGCAGAACCGAAATCACCCAAGATGCCGTATTAAAAATGTGGTGGGATATTGCGACTGCAGACGTTAATGAGCTGACAGAATATCGTCGATTGTGTTGCCGTCATTGTTGGGGCTTTGGTTTTAATTATCAGTGGCGTGATGCGGTCGAATATGAAGATGCTGTGAAAAAAGCCATGGCAGCAAGTAAACCACCTCCGCAAGATGTTGGCGGTTACGGTTACGATGACACATTAGACCCTAACCCTGATTGTCCTCGATGTAATGGTGCTGGTATTGGCCGTGCACATTTTCACGATACACGTGATTTAACTGGCGCGGCTCGTCGTTTGTTTGCTGGTGTGAAAGAGGGCAAGTTTGGTGTTGAGGTGATTACTCGTAATCAAGATGATGCGCTTAAAATGGTTGCGCAGCATTTAGGTATGGTGAAAAATAGAACTGAAGTAACCGGTGCGGATGGTAAGCCTATTCAATCAACTGGGATTGACCTTAGTCATTTGAGTTTTGAGCAGCTCCTACAATTGAGAAAAAATTAAAGCTACTTACTTAACATAATGATATATAGAGAATCATTATTAAAATGATTCAGTATAGAGATCTAGATATAACAGTAAAACTTCAACCTAAAGGGATTCGAATGTTGATCTTATAAGTCATAAGGAAAGATATTATCTATTCCTTATGACTATGTTTTGAGAGTTCAACTCGCATATGACTTATTTATGGTTTTTTCTTATTGTGTATATCTTTTTTATATATTATTTTTTTGCAGATATAAGGATAAGAAAGGGTTAATGCAACTGCTAATACTGGGAAGATTATAATAAATATAAAGTGAGTTTTAGGTTCTGGGAAAGATGGTACATAATGAGGCGCTAAGTAGAAGAAACACAATAGTGTAGAATATGCCCATAATTTCCCTGATATAAAAATAGAAAAAATTATTCCGGAATATTTAATTAACTTATTGACACACTGATCTTTTAATTCTTTAGAACTAAGATAAAAAAAATAAATTATGGCTATGAATAATAAAAATAGTCCAAAGTAGAAAGTTTCAAGGCCGTAATATTTATCAACTAGGAAAGATATTGTTGGATTAATTTGAGTGTCAAGAGTTATTTTTCCTATATGCATAAGATAGATTAATAAAAGGGCAATGATAAGCATGATGAATTGAAAAATGAATGGAACGACAATCATATTGTTATTTTTCTTTTTCTTAGTTTGTTTAGAGGAGGGAACCATTTTATTTCCTTGTGGAAAATCAGATAAAATAAAATTATAAAGAAATTTTAATATATGTCTATGTTGATAATGTTTTTTTCATAATTATATTTATTTAACATAATGGTGCTTACATGCCCTGCGGCTTTTCAACTCAGCTAAAATGTCACCTCAAACCGATAAAAGTCTAAATCTTCTTCCTGAATTTAGGCTTTTTATTCGTTGCTAATTTGTTATCAAAAACTCACTTTCCATTTCACCATCATTTTGAGGTGAAAGGGCTATTTATTCCATTTTAGGTGTGGCTATGAACATCGATTTCAGCTTATTTGATGAAGAGATCGAAAGGGAGATAGCGCGCCGCAGTTTGCATGAATTCATTCAATACTTAAACCCTGAATACATCACGAGCCATTTCTCTCAAACGGTGTGTGATGCGCTCGACCAGTTCTTGATTGATATGATGGCGGGTAAGCGCCCTAAATTAATATTAGGGGCACCGCCACAGCACGGCAAGTCTGATATTGTTTCCCGCTATCTTCCTGCTTATTTCTTTGGAAAATACCCTAACATGCGAGTTGGGGCGCTGTCGTATTCATCTGATTTAGCTGGCGATATGAACACCGATGTTCAGCGAATTATGATGTCGGCTGAATATCGTGTGTTATTTCCTAAGAGCTGGTTAGGCAATAAGCCTGAGAATGGCATCGCTGTTAAGCGTAACTCTGACGAGTTTGGCATTGCCAACCACAAAGGCAGTTATGTATGCGCGGGTGTCGGTGGTCCATTAACGGGTAAGAAAGTTGACCTCGGGATTATTGATGACCCAATAAAAAACTCGAAAGAAGCACTTAGCCCGACGGTTAAAAAATCGATTTGGAACTGGTACGTATCGACCTTTAAGACTCGCTTATCAAAAAACAGCGGCGAAATCATCATGGCCACGCGGTGGGCTACCGATGATTTATCTGGTCAATTAAAAGAGAAAGCCCCTGAAACCAAGGTGCTCGCATTCCCTGCCATTAATGAGCAAGGGGAAGCGTTGGTACCAGAACTTCACCCTATCGATAAGCTGCTAGAAACCAAAGCAATACTGGGTGATTACTTCTGGTCTGCTATGTATCAACAATCGCCGAAGCCGGGCGACGGTCAAATCTTCCACGAAGAGTTTGTACGCTATTACTTACCTAAAGACCTACCTGATAAATTCGACAAGGTTATTCATAGTTGGGATATGACCTTTAAAGACAGTGACGGTACCGACTATGTAGTGGGGCAGGTTTGGGGCAAGAAAGATGCTAATGCGTATCTGCTTTATCAAATTCGAAAACGCATGAGCTTTACTCAAACTAAGGATGCAGTGAAGCTCTTAGCAGAAAAATTCCCTGAAGGGCGTCGTAAGCTGGTGGAGGATAAAGCTAATGGCCCTGCAGTTATCGACTCTCTTAAATCGACCGTGTCGGGCTTAATTCCTGTTGAGCCTGATGGTAGTAAAATCGCACGTGCTCATGCCTGCACCGCTGAGTGGGAGGCGGGTAACGTGTGGTTACCGCACAAAGACATTGCTCCGTGGATAGTGGAAACCGTGGAGGAAATTACAACGTTCCCATTCGCTGGCCATGACGACACAGTGGATGCGATGACACAGGCGCTGCGTGATTTATACCAGAAGAAAAAAGGCGGTTTCTTCACAACCAAGAGGTAATTCTATGTGGCCGTTTAAAAGGCGAAAAATTGCAGAGCAGATTGCACCACCGAAGCGGTCAGCGTTTACCACAGATTTGTATCCTGCATTAGCAAAAGAGAAGGGATTTAACGGGGTAGTTCTACCGCAGCCGATGATTAACGGTGTGGGGATGGACAGTATTGATACTTCCGTTCCTTCATTCAAAGGTGAGCAAGTTTATGGCGTGCCTGAATCACAAGCGGCGTGGTATGCCTCGCAAATGTTTATTGGCAACAATATGTGCGCCATCATTGCGAAACATTGGCTGGTGGATAAGGCCTGTAATATGCCTGCTCGTGATGCCATTCGCCAAGGGTATGATATTGATTGCGATAATGATGATGACAGTGCTATCAGCAAAAAGCTACGTAAACGCGATAAAAAGTACCGTATACAGCATCATTTGAAAGAGCTTATTCACTTTGGGCGCGTGTATGGTGGTCGATTGGCACTGTTTGTGGTGGAAACCTCAAACCCGAAAGAATGGTACGAAAACCCCTTTAATCTCGATGGTGTGACTAAAGGAATGTATAAGGGGATCAAGCAAATTGACCCACAATGGGTAACGCCTGATTTAACTGATTCCAATATCCAAGACCCTGCCAGCATGGATTTCTACGACCCAACCTATTATGTGATTGCAGGGCGCAAATATCATAAATCGCACTTTATTAAGTTTGTCCCGTTCCCCGTGCCTAACGTGCTAAAGCCGCTATATAACTATTTCGGCGTATCTGTGCCAGAGCGCATTTATGAGCGGGTCTATGCTTCCGAACGTACCGCTAATGAAGCGCCACAACTGGCTATGACCAAGCGGTTATTAACTATTGGTATGGCTGACCCTGAGGGTGCAGACAAGAATACCATTCAGGAAAACATGCTTTATTTTATGGAGATGCGCGATAACTACGGCGTGCAGGTGATGGGTAAAGAGGACGTTGCACAACAGTTTGATACCTCGCTAGCGGATTTAGATGCAACTATCATGACGCAATACCAGCTGGTGGCTGCGGCAGCAAACGTACCCGCCACTAAGTTACTCGGTACCACGCCAAAGGGCTTTAATGCCACGGGTGAATATGAAGAGTCGAACTACCGTGAAGAACTGGAAAGTGTGCAATCAAACGACTTAGAAGAACTTTTGCAGCGTCATTACGACATGTTGATGCGCAGCGAAGAGCTACCACTGACTGAAATATCAGTGACATGGGCACCACTCGACAGCCCAACGGCGGCAGAGAGCGCCGATATTGAGTTGAAATCTGCTCAGACGGATGCGGCTCTAGCGGCTACGGGCGCAATTGATGGGTTAGATATCCGTAAAAAATTGGCAGCAGATAAAGAGTCGAGCTATTACGGCATTGATGTAAACGAGGGCGATTATGTCGAGACGAATACGGGTCCGAACGAAAAAGGCGAAATGGGCAACCTCCCGCCAAGCGGTATTGAAGGGCAAACCCCTGCAGTATTCAGCAGCGCCATCTAGCCGTTATCAACGTGACATGTCACGGTTGATTAGTTCGATGATTAAAGACTATGAAAACGTATTTAGTGAATTGAAGGAGGGTTTTTACGGCTCCACGATGGATGCCAGCATTGCGAGTCAAACGCGAATTTGGCTCAACCGGTTAAAACGCAAGTGGGATAAAATCTTTAGTACGCAGTCTAGCGCCATGGCCGATAAGTTTGTTTCCCAAGTCGATATCGGCGCGCAGCGTAATTTAGATGATTCTCTTAAACAGCTCTCTGGCGGTATTACCATCAAAACCGCTGTCATGCCGGACGCGTTAAAAGACCGAATGATTGCCGCCACGGCTGAAAATGTTTCCCTGATTAAATCCATCCCTACTCAATTTCATCAACGTATCGAAAGTGTCGCTCTGCGCTCTATCTCACAAGGGGGTGAGGGTGCGAAAACCTTATTAGATGAAATCAGGCACACTGGCAGCGTCACAGAAAGCCGAGCGAATTTTATCGCCGTTGACCAAACGCGAAAAATTACGACTGCGGCAAACTATGAACGCATGAAATCAGCGGGGATACGCAAGGCTATTTGGCATCACTCTGGTGGCAGCGCTGAACCTAGAGAGTGGCATCTACAGCTAGATGGTGAAGTCTTTGATTTAGATAACCCACCAATTATTGATCCAAAAACGGGCGAGCGTGGATTGCCGGGTCAATTACCTAACTGCAAATGCTTTTGGACGCCTGTTATCGATTTTAGTGGGGAAGAAAGTGGCGAGGAGACATGACAAAACGAACCTATGACAACAACGGCTGGCTCGAAGTAACAGACAACCCCATCTCTAAAGTTGGGGTTTTTGATTATTTGGGGGCGGAAATTGGTGCTCCGGAGCCAGACAAAATCTATCGCGTATTGCGGCCACCAGAAGAACTGGCCAGCGAAGCGACAATTAACTCTTTCAAACTCACCCCGTTCATCATTGAACATGAAATGTTAGGTAAACATGCGACCCCAGCAGAGAAAAAAGGTATCCAAGGGGTGATTGGTGAGAATGTCTATTTTGACCCGCCGTATCTTAGAGCCAATATCAAAATCTTTTCAGATGTGGCGCTTAGCAATATCGACAGCGGCAAAATCGACCTTTCACCGGGTTATCGCAGTAAATATGAATTCACCTCCAGCATTTATGAAGGCCAGCACTATGACGCCATTCAGCGTCACCTACGTGGAAATCACCTCGCATTAGTGGATGAAGGGCGAACTGGCCCTGACGTCGCTGTGCAAGATCACCTCGTTATCACTATCGACACAAAGGAACTTATTCGCATGAACGAAGAAGAAAACAAAGAGAAGCAAACCGCTGATGAAGGTGCGTTTACAGCGGAGCAAGTCACTGCGCTGAAAAGCATTATTGCAGAGGTGATTGCACAAACTAAGCCTTCAACCGATGAAGAGCCGAAAGAAGAAAAGAAATCCACTGATGCTGATCCCGAAGAAGAGCAAAAAGCGGAAGAAGCCGTGTCAGCTGCCGAAGTTGCAGCGGAAGAAGCCACAACCGGTACACCTGAAGCCGTAGAAGCGGCAGAGGTTGCTATTGAGACAGCGGTTGAAGCGATTGAAGAAGCGAAAGAGCATCTCGACCAAGCGACAACTGATAGCTTAAATCGTCGCATCAAACGTTTGAAAAACGGCATCGGCACAATGGATGAGATTGCCTCTTTAAAGCGCAAAATTAAGCGTTTGGAAGCGTCAAAGCCCACGATGGATACTGGCGCACTGTTAAAGCAAATCGGTGAGCGTGATTCATTAGCACATAAGCTGACCCCATTCCTTGGTGTGTTCGACCATGCCGCAATGACTAAGCAGCAAGTGGCGGAGTATGGCGTTGATAAGCTTGGCATCCAATGCGGTAAGGGGAATGAGGCCATTGCGCTAGATGCGTGGATGCAAGGGCGTGTGCCAGATTCACAGAAAGCCACAGTGACGATGGACTCTGCGGTTAGCAATCAATCAATTATGGATAAATGGGGAGCGAAATAATGGCAATTCCTAAATCAGTGGCGTATGGCTTAACGTCTGGCGTAGTGGGTGAAATTAGTCATGCAGGGCCTATTCGAGCAGTGGCCGCGATTCTTAGCTCTACGGATGAAAAACAAAATATCTTCGGTCGAGCTTATACCTACAAAGATGATTCTGTGGAGTCTGTCCAAGTGGGTGGTAAGGGGGCATTTGCGGGGATCATGATTAACCCGAAAGCGTATCGTATTGAAGTGAACCATGCGCGCAATGGCACCCAAGGTGAATTTTTGGCGATGGGGGAGGTGTATGTCGAGTTAAGTGATGACGAAGGCAAAATCAATGATCCTGTCGTGTTCAGCGAAACGGACGGTTCATTATCGGCCAAAGAAACCGTAGCGGCAGGTGATCGCGTGATTGGCTTTGTCAGTCGCCATCTGTCATCAACTGACACACCGCATTTGAGCGTTATTCGCTTAACCGAAATCCCATACCCAGCGGCAGTAAAGGAAGGTGAATAATGCCAGTTAGCAAGCAAAAGTTTTATATGTCTGGCCGCGATATTCGCAAGCATGGCCAACTTAATATCCAACCTAACCAACAGTGGACGTATCGCGAACTTGAACAAATTGGTTTTGGTGGCTTGGCGTCGATGGACTCCGCGATCACGGGTGCTGCTGTACAAGGTGGGTTAATTCAGCGTGAAATGTTGCAACACGTTCTCCCTGGTCTCATTCGCACCGCAACCCGTGTTCGTGTGTTGGATGAAATCACCGGTGTATTGAATTCGGGTGAATGGCACGATGAGGAAATCATTCTGAACGTGGCAACACCAACCGGTAAAGCCGAGCTCTACGGCGACCATACCAACGTGCCGTTAGCATCTTACATTCAAGACCAAGAACGTCGCGGTATCGTGCGTTTTGAACAAGGTTTTCAAGTCGGTAAGTTAGAGGAAGCGCGCCAGTCTGCAGCTGGGTTTGAAGCCGCTGCGGAAAAACGTAATTCAGCGACTGAATCTTTAGAGCAAGGACGTGAGCGGATTGGTTACTATGGGTTTAATAGCCCTGAAACACGAGTATTTGGCTTGATGAATGAACCGAATCTACCGGCTTATGAAACCGCATCGAAAAAATGGAAGGGCGGCACGTTTGCCGATATCACCCAAGATATTACCGATATGTTCTCGCGCATTGAAATGAGTTCAGGTGGGATTATCAAAGACGATATCGCGATCACATTGACGTTACCGCTGGGCTACCGTTCAACGCTCAATGTCGCTAATCCTGTGGCGCGTGGTGAAACGGTGTATCAATGGGTAAAAGAGAACTATCCAAACCTGCGCTTTGTGTTCTCACCTGAATTTGTCGGGGCAAATGGTGGTGCGGATGTGGCGTATATGTTCGCAGATACCATCGATGATGGTTCAACCGCAACCAGCGCGACCATCTTACAAGTGGTACCCGTTAAATACCAATTACTGGGCTCGCAAGCGCAAATCAAAGGGTATTTAGAGGATGCGACCAACGCAACCGCGGGTGTCTTTGTCACGCGCCCTTGGGCTATCACCCGCCTAACTGGCATTTAACCTGACCACTTCCTTTTTTACGCCCTCAAATGAGGGCTTTTTTATTGGAGAAAACCATGTCTCTATATGTCTATTGCACGTTATCGAATGACCAAAACTACTCAGTCACCGATGGGAAAGTGTTTATTGTGGGTCAAGCCAATATCATGACCAAGCATATGTATACCCCGCGAGGGCGTGTCACGGAAATCAGCGACGAACAATATGCTCAACTTAAAGATAACCATGTATTTCAACTGCATAAAGAAAACGGGTTTATCAGCGTTGAAAATCGCAAAGAAGATCCTGAAAAAGTGGCCACCAATATGGAAGCCAGCGATAAGTCAGCGCCGGATACCGTGGAATCATTGGAAGCAGAAAAACAAGCAGTCCCGAAAACCAACAAAAAGGGTAAATAATGATGGAGGCGAGCACATTTCCCCTAACGTCATTTCGTGTGCTCCGTCCACAGTTCAGCGCGGTGCCTGATGATGATATTTATATTATTGCCCAATCCGCGCTTAATTATTTCTCCCCTTGTCGTGGTGTTTGTACCAATGAATTATGGATGCTGGTTGTTGCCCACATGTTGGATTTGAACCAACAAATTGCAGAGGGCGCCGCGCCAACCGGTGTTGTTACTAGCGTCACCATGGACAAAATTAGCGTGTCATTTTCTGCACCCCCTGCCGGTTCCGATTGGTCTCACTGGTTCAAAATGACCACTTACGGCCAACAGTTCTTAGCACTGATAAAGCGCTGTAGTGTGCCGCTATATATTGGTGGCGCAGGTGAACGCTCGGCATTTCGCAGTGTGGGTGGGCGATTTACGCGCGGAGGTCGATTACGTTAATGGCGAAATTAGCCCAGTTAAAAGCGGTTTACGATGAGTTAGCTAAGAAACAACTGAAAGTGGGTTTCTTTGAACACTCCAAATATCCCGATGGCACGCCCATTGCTTATATTGCGGCTATTCAAGAATTGGGTTACCCCGCAGGTGGCATTCCTCCGCGTTCGTTTTTTCGTCCGACGATGAGCGATAAAAAAGCAGAGTATGGCCAGTTAATTTTCCGTGTGGCCAAAGCGGCCGCCGCGGGCAATATTTCCGTTACCGATGGGCTAACCCAAGTCGGCGCAAAAGCGGCTGGGGATGTGAAACTGGCTATTAAAGCGGTAACCACACCTGCCTTGGATGATTCAACGGTAAAGGCCAGAGCAAGACGTCACAGCAAAGGAAAATCCACCGATAAGCCCTTAGTGGATACAGGTCAGATGTTACAAGCCGTCAGTTTTGTCGTGGAGAATAAATAATGTTCGGAAATTTGCACCGTATCGCTTCTCGCTATATTCCGCAGCAAACAGCCCAGTGGTTTCGTTTTAAAAACCGTGAGCCTGATGAGCGAGGGCTCGACCAAAACCAATATCATGAGCCGGTGGATATTCGGGGCAGTTGGCAAGCCGTTGATACCCAAGATGCCCAATCAATGGGCTTTGATTCAAACCAAGTTTATCGTCGTTTTTATACCTCCCATGATATCAAAGGCATTCAGCGTGGTACATCTCCCGATTACCTTGTTTTTAATGGTAAAAAATACGATGTGATGGGGGATGCGGATTGGTATGAGCAGGACGGCTGGAAATCGGTAATTTGTATCGAGGTAGGGGCCTATGACGGATAATGACGTTGATATCGCCATTCGCAAACAGCTTCTTTTTCAGCTCAAAGAGGCAGGGATTGATATCCCCGTGAAAGCCGGCTTTCAATCCACCAAGCAAGGTCGTGAAGATAATATGGTGATGTTTTTCCCGATTAATGAAAATGGCCACGGGTGGCAAGGTCGGCATTACAATGTCCAAGGCAACAATGCCAATCACCAAGAAAACCAATTATCGGAAAAAACGTACCAAGTTCAGGCGTTAATTACTGCATTAGGCAATTACACAGCGGGTGACATGACCGCGATTGTTAGAATGATCGTCAATTCGCTCCCGTTTGTGATCGCGCTGCGAAAGCAGAATATTGGTGTTCAACGTGCAACGGGCATTCGTCGCCCTTACTTTTTGAATGACCAGGGCAACTATGAACAAAATCCCTCTTTTGACTTTAATGTAACTTTCACGCGATCCCTTTTCCCTGATACAGCGGCTGTTAGTGCGCTCTATCCAGACATTCACCGCATATAAGGTTTTAACTATGCCAATTAAACAAACTCGATACGTTGATATCGCATCGGCGGTTATTGGCGCGTCCGCTGTTCCGATGCGTAAATTAACCGGCCGCTTATTTTCCACTAACCCCAAAATTCCCGCAGGTAAAGTTTTAGAGTTTGCCAGTGGTCAAATAGATGATTTGCTGGGTGTTGATTCTCCCGAGGCCCACTTTGCACGACAATATTTTAGCTATGTCAGCCCTGCACCGGTGAGTAAGCCGAAGGAATTACAAATTGCGTCTTATGAGCCCGTCGGGCGAGCGCCTACGCTATTTGGGACAAAAGCCGCCGCATTAGCAGATTTAAAAATCATTGCGGATGGGACGCTATCAGTCACGATTGGTACCGTCACTAAAAGCTACAAAGACATTGATTTGTCCGAAGCGAAGTCTTATGCGGATATTGCGTCCACCATTCAAGCAAAACTCAATGCAGAAAGAGAACCGCAATTTTCCAGTAGCTACTTGACGTTTAATTCACTCGACAGCGCCTTTGAGCTGAGTGGCGGTGTGCAAGAACGCGCATCCATTAGTGTTGAATATTCGGTGCTGGCGAATGCCATGGGGCTGTCTTCCGGTACTGCATCTGAAGGTAACCCCGCACAAACGCCGCTGGAAGCCTTTATGGTTGCCGAGCAAGTCTCCGATTCATTCGGCAGTGCGACATTCTTGGATGAATTGACGCTAGAGCAAGCGGTGCCATTGGCGCAGTATGTGTCGGGTGAGAATGTCAAATACCAGTTGCACATTAGTGTTAGCGAAAAGCAGGTTGAAGATTTTAGCGCAGCATTGATGGGAACCGCTTCCGTGGGGTTAAACCTCAAAACGGATACTAACTATTTTATTCAAACCTTACCCATGGCCGTTATGGCGGCGACGGATTATGACCGCACGAATGCCACGACAAACTACATGTTTCGCCAGTTAGGTGTGACGTTCCCTGCGCAAGTGACCACAGATAAAGCGGCTGACCGATTCGATAAGCTGCGCGTGAACTATTACGGTGAAACCGCGATAGCCGGCTCGCAAATCCGTTTCTATCAACGGGGCTTCTTGTGCGGTGGTGCGTCTAATCCGCTGGATATGAGCGTGCACGCTAATGAACAATGGCTAAAAGCCTATATTGCTCAGCAATGGTTTAACGTGTTGTTGGCCACACGTGGTGTTCCCGCGAATAAAGACGGTGAAGCGCGTGCGTTGATGGTCATTGCCGGTGCGGTCACCAAAGCGATTAATAACGGCACGATTTTAGCCGGTAAAACGCTGAGTGACGTGCAAAAGCTTGCTATTGCGGATGCGTCTGGCGATGACCTTGCTTGGTATGACGTACAGGATAAAGGCTATTGGTATAACGCGCAGATTGTTGAAAACACGGGTGAAAGCGACTTGCCTGAGTATGTCATGAAATACGTGCTGATTTACGGCAAAGGCGATTGGGTTCGCAAAGTCGAAGGCTCACATAATTTAGTCTAGGAGTAGAACATGCATGATGTATCTGCAACCGGCTTGAGTTTTACCATTCAAGCCAGCAAAACCTTTCCCACTGGGATTTTAATTACCGCCTTTGCTGACGATGCTGACCCGCTGGATTTACCCGCTGTCGACATTGCACAAACGGGGATGGACATTAACGGTAACTTGGTGAGTTGGTCCACACCAACACCACAAACCGTCACGATTAACGTATTGGCCGGTAGCGAAGAAGATCAAAACTTGTCTATTTTGCTCGAGGCAAATACCGCGAAAAAAGGGCGCCGACACGCAGGGGATATTATTACTTTTGTTGCGTCTTATGGCGATGGCTCAACGGTCACGGCGCGCAATGGCAAAATCACCAATGGTAGTCGTGGCAACTCAGCCGCCTCTGCGGGGCGTTTGAAATCTAAAGCCTATACCTTTGTGTTTCAGGATTTCGACAGTACGCGTATCCGTTAATTTATTTCAATTTCTGGCGGGGTTTCCCGCCTTTTTTATTGGTGTTTACCATGATGATTAAACCTAAAGAAGTCGCTATCAAAGACGTTGATGGCGTTGAAAAACTATTCATTATTAGTCGCCTACCCGCCACAGTCGGGCGTGAAATCCTAGCCAAATACCCGTTATCTAACGCCCCCAAAATTGGTGACTATGAGGTCAGCAAAGAGGCCATGCTCAAAATGATGGCCTATGTGTGTGTCACTATCGACGGTGAAGAAATCCCCCTTAAAACACAAACACTTATTGATAACCATGTGCCTGATGGCGAATCGTTGATCCGCTTAGAGTTGGAAATGTTGAAATATAACACCAGTTTTTTCGGCAACGACGGGAGCCAAGGTTTCCTCCACTTCCTGCTCAGCAAGGTAAGCGGTTCACTCCCGTCGATTATAAAAACGCTGATGGGTTCTTTGCCGTCATCGTCAGCGAACGCCTCGCCACCTTCACCGAACTCAAAACCTCAATAGATTTAGAAGAAGCAATGGACCTATGGGAAATTGCCATTACTAACCGTTATAACGAAGCCCTTGCGGCTTCAAAGGATCGCTAATGTCATTAATGGATACCTTTGTGCAGGTCTTTGAGTTTGATACAAGGCAAGCGGATGGGGCATTTAAAAAGGTGCAACGTTCGACCGATGACATTATCGATGGCATGAAACAAACCCAACAGGCGGCGCAGCAAAGTTCACTGACCATCGGGAGTGTAATGACAGAGCTTTGGCAATCACTGCAGGGGCTGTCGACCGAACATGCCATTCAGTTTACCACCAATGCCAGCGAGGTTAGTGCTGAGACAAGCCACATCGTGGATAGGTTAGATGCGGTGAGCTCATCATTAAGCGCATTGGATGAGCAACGGCAAAATACAGACACAGCTTGGGTCTTTGCGGGGGATACGCTAGGGGAGTGGGGGCAATCACTGCAAGCTGAAATCAGCCAACTGAAAAATGATCTCGGCTCGTTATCGGTGGGTGACCAAAAAAACGCATTAGAACAGGTAAAAGGCTCAGTCAGTGAGTATGTTAACGAGCTGCAAAAAATCCCGACCACTACTGCCGATGGCGCCGCAGAAATTGAACGTGTGATGGCAGACTTACGCCAATCGGTGCAAGGCTTATCGATTGAACATTCGATTGATTTCGTTACTAATGCAGATGAGGTTATTGCCCAAACTGGCTCGGTTAAAACACAATTAGAGACAGTAACAGATTCGATGGCTAACCTTGAGGCGCAGCGGTCAATATCTGACGCAGGCATGCAATCCACTCAGGTTGTTTTGGGCGAGCTCGATGCAAACTACCAGGCACTACAGCAAAATGTTATTCAACTTAATCAAGGTGTCACCGACCTCGCGTTAGCCGAACACCAAGGTATCACCGCGAAGCAACTGTCCAACGCCATTATTCAAGCACTGCAAGGTAATTACAGCGAGCTAATTCGCCTTGTGGACACGATGAAAGTGAAAGGAATTGAAGCGGCGACCAGTGAAATTAAAGCACAGCAATCCGTGCAAAAAGCCCTTGAGAATACCGAAACCAAATATCAGCAAGCTGGTAATACGGTTATGTCGTTTGCCAAAAAGGCATTAGGGGCGGTTGGTTTACTGATGGGGGCTACCGCCTTGGTGGGAGAATCGATTTCACGTTCGACTGAAATTGAAGCCCTCGATAAGTTAGGTAAAAAAATCAATGTAGCCACAGCCGATGTAGACGCATTCGCGGGTTCAATGGCTGAACTGGGCGGCTCGCGTGATGCGGCCCAAGCAGATTTATCGGCGATGGCCAAATCGTTTGGCTTGGCTAAAAACTCCATGGAAAAAGTACTTCAGACTGCAGATAAAGTGCAGGGTATGAAGTTTGATAAAGCCAAGGCAACGCTTGCGGGACTGGGCGTAACAGATGATAAAACCGTCGAGCTGATGATGAAAGGTCGCAAAGAACTCGAGCGCATGATGGGTATTCAAAAAGAGTACTCAGGCATCAACAAAGAGAGTATTGAACAATCCATCAAATTCAACAAAGCCATGCAAGGCTTTAAGCAATCATCAGGCTTACTGAAAAACAGCTTCTTAGAAATGGTGATCCCGATTTTAACCAAAGGGCTAGAGTGGATTAACCGTTTTGTGAGCTTTTGCAAAGAAAACAAGTCGCTCATTGTGGGGTTCTTTATTGCAATAGGTTCGGCTATTGCGGTGTTTTATGTGCCTGCCATGTTATCGGCAGCAGCAGCGACCTTGGCAGCAACATGGCCCATCTTGGCGATCATCGCGGTTATTGCCTTACTGGCTGCGGCGTTTGCCTTAGTCTATGACGATATCATGAATTTTATTGACGGCAATGATTCGATGATAGGGCGTATTTTGGATGAATACCCCGAACTTAAAGCCGTCATTATTGCGTTGTGG
Organism: Providencia sp. PROV174; assembly: GCF_028480685.1. Taxonomy (NCBI): domain Bacteria; kingdom Pseudomonadati; phylum Pseudomonadota; class Gammaproteobacteria; order Enterobacterales; family Morganellaceae; genus Providencia; species Providencia sp. PROV174. The sequence continues at coordinate 137,759 of NZ_JAMPOT010000017.1, read as the reverse complement.
GAAGCGTTTAAAGCCTTCTTTGATTTTGTTATGGCTTTGTCTCAAGTCGTCGCCGATGTGGCGGTGGCTGCCTTTAACTTTATTGCTGATGGCGGCAAGCAGTTATGGGAATGGCTCTCGGGGTTTATTCGCGATTTAGCGGATTGGGGCAAGCAATTTGAAGGTGTCTTTACGGTGGCTTCTGATGCCGTTGTAGGGATTTTTAAGTGGTTATGGGCGCAAATCAAACAGTATTTAGGTTGGATTAATGACGGCTTAGATGCGATTAAAAATGGCTGGAGCACGGTCAAAGGGTGGTTTGGTTTTGAGGATGCACAAGTGACTCAAACGGTTGAACGCAAAGTCACGGCTGACGGCACGATAGAGCACCAAATCCCCGAACAGCCCAAGTTATCTGAAGAAGATACGGCGATGTTAGTAAAAGGACTGAGCCAACAAATTAATGGCATGTCAGCTAATCCAATCAACCCGATGACCAGCCAAGCTATCAGTAATCAATCCAGTACCACTAATGAAACCAATTTATCCATAGGGGAAATCAAAGTGGAAACCCAAGCCACGGATGCGCAAGGCATGACCAGTGGCACGAAAGATGCGCTGCAATCCCAGCTACAAGATTTAGCCCATCAAACCAGCTCGGGGGTAAGCAAATGATCACCGAGGTGAAAATCTTCAATGTCGATAACTTTTCGACGTTATTTGAAACGGCCAATCCAATTCAAATTAACGTCCGAGACGAACATAAAGCGACGCAGTTTACCGTTGAATCAGGGGAAACACGTAGTGACCATGTGGTAGTTCAGCCCGTTGAAATTGGCATGGATTTAATTTTAGCCGGCGAAATGAAAAGCGCCTTTGAAACCCTGCAACAAGCCTATGATAAACACCAGTTAGTGGGTATTCAAACGCGGGTGAAAACCTACCAGCCGATGCTGTTAGTGAATCTCTATCACGATGAAATTCCAGAGATGGCCGATGCGATTAAACTTTCGCTGCGCTTTAGTGAGTGGCGAACGGTTGAGCCAGAATATGGCGACCTGCCGCCCCGTAAGGTGGCAAAAAAAGAGCAATCGAGCACGGTGAATCGCGGGAAAGTGCAGACGTCCACGGTATCAGAGAAAAAGAAAAAATCGGCAGCAACCAAAATTGCTGACGGTGAATTTACGTTAGGGTGGTGACCCATGCAAGAGATCCCTTTAAATGCCGTGCCTAATCAACGTTTGCGCGTGAGCCTTGGCGGTGATGAGTGGGAGCTGACGATTAAAGTGGCGCGAACAACCATGTGCTGTGATATCAAGCGCAATGATGTGGTTTTACTGCGAGGCATTCGTGTGATGCCCAATCAGCCGCTGATCCCTTACCGCTATTTATCGGGCAACGGTAATTTTGCCTTTATCACTGAGAATGATGAGCTGCCATGGTGGGAGCAATTTGGTCAATCGCACAGTCTTGTTTTGTGGGGGGATGATGATTGATTTACGCCGTATCCGATTAGGCATTGAAGTTAATGGTCGGCTGCAATGGTATGAAGGGCTGCGTATTCGTGCCAGTGGCACTAAATATGCCAATCCCCTGCAGAATGAATGCACGGTCAATATCGATGGGCTCAATGCCACAACACGCAATATGTTGCTGACCGAAACTAGCCCTTATACCCAAGCCAAGAAACCGCACCGTTTAATTATCGAAGCGGGACGCGCCAGTACGGGCGTATTTCGCATTTATGTGGGGGATATTGTTAGCGCAGAAATTGCCTCACCGCCCGATGTAACGCTGACCTTAAAAGCGAAAACCAACAATACAACCGCGCGTGATATTGTTTCTTCGTCTGGTAGTGCCATAAGTAAAATGAGCGAGCTGTCTAAGAACATAGCGCAGGATTGCGGGGTTAAATTGGACTTTCAAGCCACCGATAAAAATATTGCCAATTGGTACTTTTGTGGGCCGGCACTCAAGCAAGTGGAACGGCTGCAAGATGCGGGCAATGTGAAAGCGTTTATCGACGATGACATGTTGTATGTGAAAGACCAGGATAAAGCGTTAAGTGGCCGCTTGCGTATTCTTAACCAAAAATCGGGCATGGTAGGGATACCGAAAGCCACGGAAAAAGGTGTCGATGTCACTTATTTAATTGATAGCGAGTCGTCATTGGACGGCATGTTACGCCTTGAAAGCAAGTTTAATCCTGCCTTAAATGGCGACTACATTATCGAACAACTTAAGTTTGATATTGCCTCTCACGACGATCCTTTCTTTTATCAAGCGACCTGCAAACGAATAGGTCGTTAGTTTTATTTATCATGACGCTTGTTTAGAACTAATTTTTTAATAAGTAACGTTATGATGATAATTAGAGTAATAGGAATAGAGAATAAAAACAGCGCTAAATCATAGATGGCTAATAACCCTGTTTTTCCTGGTGTGTCTAAAAAGAATCCACGATGCCAGAATTCACGTGAGGTAAACTTTAAAAAGAAATACTCAACAGCCCATTTAGATATAGGGTAGAAGACGATCCCATAAAAAATGGCCACTAATAGAATATTTTTGTTGTTAAATTCACTATTCCAAGAGGGATATAACAGTAGTCCTCCAAAGAGCCATCCCCAACACATATTTTGAATATAATATTTTTTATTCATTGAATTTTCTCTTTTTCTTACTTCTTTAATTATATTATCAGATTGTATTTGAGAATGTGAATTAATATCAATTATTAATAATCTACATGCCGTGACAATGCTTATAGAGATTTTCTAATCATGAACCAACCCAACAATGATATTGCTAGCGAAGGCAGCTTGGCAGGGCAGTTTATGGCTGCGTTTCGTAGCCTATTGATGAATATTGACGACATGCTCCCAGCAACTGTGGTGAGCTATGACGATAAAACTAACCGCGCGGTGATTAAGCCGCTCGTCATGATGGTATCAACACAAGGGCAAAAAATCGGGCGAGCGGCAGTGCCGAATATTCCCGTTTTTCGTTTTGGCGGCGGTGGCTTTTTTATTCGTATGCCAATTAAACCAGGAGACTTTGGTTGGCTAAAAGCCAATGACCGCGATATCAGCTTAATCTTTCAGCGTGGCGGTTTGGAAGATGAACCGAATACGGCTCGTTTACATACCTTTAGCGATGCCATGTTCTTTCCTGACACGCTTAAAGGCTGGTTAATTGATGGAAAAAATACGGATGCCTTGGTGATTCAATCCATGGATGGTTCGGTGTGTCTGTCACTGCATGAGGGTAAAGCGGTTTTAGATTCACCCGTTCTTGAAGTCAATGTGCCCGAAACCACGTTTAACGGCAATGTTACGGTTAATGGCAATCAGGCCGTAAATGGTAACAGCGATTCAAACGGTGGCACGATGAAACATAACGGTAAAGATATCGGCTCAACCCATAAACACAATGGCATTCAACGAGGTGATAGTAATACAGGAGAGCCCATATGATAACTTTTGATGTGAACAACAATAACGATATCCATTTGGGGAACAGTGGCAACTTAGCGATTACGAGTGGTGAATGGGCATCTAAAAACCGTTGTGAGCATTACGTCAAAGCACTCCGTGGTGAAATGCTGCATAAGCTCGACATGGGTATTCCTTACTGGAAAACCACCTTTGGGCGACAGGCGGATATTCCGTTATTTGAAGCGGCGTTTCGTGACCGAATACGTGAGTTGGATGATGTGATATCGGTGGTGTCATTTTCGGCATTAATCGCGGATAACTCGCTGAACTATACCGCGGTGATCCAAACCATTTATGGGGAGATAACGCTCAATGGCTGATTATCAATATCTCACATCACAGGGTGTAATTGTGCCAGATACCAGCACGTTACGTGATGACGTTGAAAACGAATTTAAAAGTGTCTTTGGTCAGCAACTGGATGTTAATCCCGAAACCCCGCAAGGCGCATTGATCACCATGGAGGTCGAAAATCGGGACGCCGTTGTGCGCAATAATGCAGAGTTGGCCAATCAAATTAATCCTGATTTAGCCGGTGGTATTTTTCTTGATGCAATATGGGCTTTAATGGGCGGTCAGCGTTTTGATGCGACCCACTCCTTTTTATCACAGGTGAAATTCACGGGTATTGCCGAGACTATCATCCCTAAGGGGTCACAAGCGTCCACGCTGAATGGCGACTTATTCGAAACCACCAAAACCTTAATTATCGGTAAAGATGGCTCAGTCACTGGGGATATGCGTGCCATTGAAACGGGGACAGTGGAGTGTGGTGTAGGCCAACTCAATAAAGTGGCCAGTTCGGTATTAGGTTGGGAAACCGTTCATAACCCCAGCAATGCGGTGTTGGGGCGAGATGCTGAATCAGACTTGCAATCAAGGCGACGACGCAAACAGACGTTAGCCAAAAACACGGTGAGTGTGGGAGAGGCGATTACCTCTGCATTGTATGAATTGGAAGGGGTACGTTCGTTGTCGTATCGAGAAAACTACACGGACCAACCGATGATTTTTGATGGGATCACGTTAGTTCCCCATAGCATTTATGTGTGTGTTGAAGGGGGTGATAAAGAGGCTATAGCACGTTCGTTACTACGTACTAAAACCCTTGGCGCCGCCTTTAACGGTCGTGAAGAGGTTGAGGTATTGGAAACTATCAGCGGTCAAATTTATCCCGTTAAATTCGATAGGGCGAAAGAAATTGTGTTGTTCTGCCGAGTAACAGTGAAAAAAGCCACCGTCGATGCACAAACTATTATTCCTACCGCGGTTGAGTCATGGTCAAATGGGGATATCGATGGCGAGGGCGGTTTAGTGGTGGGGCGCGATGTATCTCCCTTCGAAATATCAGCCGGTATCAATGCCGTCGAGCCTCGGTTGTTTATTACACGTGTCGAACTGTCAACCGATGGCAAAGCCTGGTCATCAAATAACTATGAAATCAAAATGAATGAGGTGGCAAGGCTCAAACGCAGTGCGGTACAGGTGGTGCTGGTATGAGCAAAATTCAATCGTTTTATTTTCACTCTGATTTATTAAAAGCGATCCTTTGGCAATATGAAGATGCGACAAACCTTAAGGCGTTAGCTAAATACAAAGCAGACTATTTTGAACAATCCACTATCCAGTTTTGGCGTGATTGGTACCGTGATGTATTTAATATCGATACTGCGAACGAGTTTGGGCTAAATATTTGGGCGTGCATACTCGATGTGCCGTTGGGGATTGATGTTCCCCCGAGTGATAAAACGAAAATTGGTTTCGGTTTTGGTAAAAAGAATGCCAATTTCAAAGGCAACTTTCGGCGTAATGCCGATTACACCTTATCGCTTACCGTCGACCAAAAGCGGCTTATTGTACGTATGCGCTATTTTAACCTTACGCAAAGCCCAACGGTCACCAATATTAACGAATTTCTTAAACGCTTCTTTTGGCAAGCAGACAGTAAAGTGTTTGTACTTGATCCGCTTGATATGACCTATCTGTATTACGTGTTTAATTTCAATCCAGATGAACGATTACGGGTACTTCTTGAAAACTTCGACCTTATGCCTCGTCCATCAGGGGTAGGGGTTAAATATCGTATTGTGACGAAAAAAGCCTTTGGTCACGGTCAACATCGTAAAAACTTCCTTAGCAGTAATTTCGGAGCCTAAAACTTATGACAAAAATCTTTAAAATCCCCTTTGCAACACAAGGGGATAGGACTTCTATTCCCGATGATGTGCAAGCCGATGGCGCGGTTTCTTACACGCAAGGCTATAGCTACGATTATGAGCGTGACCAACAAACTGATCCTGCGGCCAAAGATATCGAACGTGAAAAGATGAACGGCATGTTTCACGATATTACGGAAGCGATTGGCGAGTTGCAGAGCTTTGGTTTTCCTAAGTGGGCAGCAGAAGGCAAGCCATATCCTATTCGCGCCATTGTTTATCATAAAAACAAAACGTGGCAGTCGAAGATTGAAAATAACAATGTTGAACCTGTCGCAGGTACAGCATGGCAGGAACTGAAAGCGGATTTAAGTGCCGGTGATATTAATGTTTATAACAAAACTGAATCCGACAAACGCTTTCAGCCATTAGGCAATTACCAAGCGGCAGGTTATAGCTATTCTAAAGCGGAGTCTGATACCAACTATCAACCCAAAGGCAACTATGCTCCAGCCGGTAATTACGCACTTAAGGGGGAAAGCTACACAAAAGCTGAAGGGGATACACGATACCAAGCTAAGGGCAACTATCAACCATCAGGAGATTATGCCTTAAAAGGGGATAGTTACTCTAAGGCGGAATCCGATGGTAAATATCAACCTAAAGGCAGTTATCAAGCAGCAGGTTATAGCTATTCTAAAGCAGAATCTGACACTAATTACCAACCTAAAGGCAATTATGCCCCTGCGGGTAATTACGCGCTTAAAGGTGAAAGTTACACCAAAGCGGAAGGGGATACACGGTACCAAGCTAAGGGGAGTTATCAGCCATCGGGGGATTATGCCTTAAAAGGAGATAGTTACACTAAAGCTGAAGCCGATAATAAGTACCAACCCAAAGGCAGCTATCAAGCGGCGGGTTATAGCTATTCGAAAGCCGAGTCTGATACTAAATATCAGCTCAAAGGTAACTATGCACCTGCAGGTAATTACGCACTTAAGGGCGAGAGTTATACCAAAGCAGAGGGAGATACTCGGTACCAGCCAAAAGGGAGCTATCAGCCAGCAGGAAACTATGCTCTTAAAGGTGATAGCTACACCAAATCGGAAAGTTATAGCAAAGCAGAAGTCGACAATAAAGTTAATGCAAAAGGTGGGAAAAATACGGCATTAAAAGCTGAAAGTGGCTGGTGGAAGTGTGCTGATACGGGTATGATTTATCAGTGGGGGGTAACTAAAGGAACTTCAAGGGATGAATCGATAACATTTCCGATAGTTTTTCCTACTATATGCGTAAGCATTCAAACAACGATGAAGTTAGCGCCACCTGCAGATTTAAATACATTCCCACCTAAGGTTACATCCTATGATAAATCGAAGTGTACAGTCAGATGGGGTGGGGATTTTGTCGCTAATAGAGGGCAAGTTGCATTCTGGTTTGCGATTGGATATTAAGGAATACTTCGTATCATTTTCGCTAAGTTAATATGAAACAACAATCTAAGTCACAAAATAGCACCAACTTTATTCCAATAAAGGATATGGAAAGGATAATGTGTTGATTTTAGTTAGTATTGCTTAGATAATAATTTGCATTAATTTTACTAATGTAAATTTGGGCGTAATGCATAGAATTCATACAATCGATTATTTAAGGGGGCTGCTTGCACTATCGGTAGTCTTTTATCATTATACCAGTTGGACTACAGGTGATCCGTTAGCAGAAACAATATTAGGCCGCTTAGGAATATATGCAGTTTCCGCTTTCTTCGTTATTAGTGGTATATCGATATACTTGTCATATCATAATTGTAAGTGGAATAAAAAAACGACAAAAGGTTTTTTCATTCGGAGGTTCTTTAGACTAGCCCCCGTTTATTGGATTGCCTTATTTTTTATTATGTATTTGCAATATGCGTCAAGAGGAGAGTTAACATCAAGTATTAGCACATACTTTAATAACTTTTCTCTACTTTTTGGCTTCTATAGTAAAAGAAGCTATCTAGTCACAGGTGGTTGGTCGATAGGTGTAGAAGTCGTTTTTTATGCATTATTTCCATTAATGTTATTGCTTTTTAAATCAATTAAACAAATTATATTATTAGTTAGTCTTGGTATATTGCTTTTTGTTATCTATGCTTTTGTCATCATTGATGATAACGGCAGCCCATATGATGTGTGGAGATACTACATAAATCCATTCAATCAAATGTTGTTTTTTATTGCTGGAATGGTTATCGCTAAATATGCAGAGCAGCTTAAAAGTGTATTAAATAATCAATGTTGTTATTTGATACTTTTAATATCTTTATTACTTTTTGCATTTATACCTGCAAATGGAACATGGGTATCTATAGCGACAGGATGGGAGCGACTAGCCTTTACAGTGATAACAATAGCCGTTGTCACCTCTACGCTTGCAATCAAAATAAAAGAAGATAATTTTATCACTAAGTTTTTACAATTATTAGGAAACATATCTTACCCAGTGTATTTATTGCATGGTATTTTTTTTGATATGGCCTTTTTCTTTTTATCGGATAAGCTAGAATTTTTTACTGACACCGAAAGGAAAGCGATAGCCTTCTTTGTTCTAATTCCAATAGTTATGATTTTCTCTTATCTAGTGTTTGTGAAAGTTGAGAAGCCAATAATAAAAATGGCTAAAAATAAAACTATTATAGATAAAAAAGCAGAGTAGATGTCTGTACAGAAAAGAAGCTTAGGGTAGTATCTTTCCACAATATTAGGTCTACCACAATTTTTAGGTATAGGAAAAAAAATCTTAATTACTTGTTTTTTCTATTCAGGTTTATATGCAACTAAAGTTACGCCATTTTCAATAATCTGAAGTTTCTGGGCTGCTCGCATTGCATTTATAATATCGCGCTGATAAGCCTTATGATTGGCTTGTTCTAACTGAGGCCTCACTCCACTCGCACTATCCACTAGTGCTTCTATATATGCATTGACGTGAATCGCCGTTTCCTTATCACCAAGTAGGTAAATAGTTATGCAATGCTCTTGTAACTTGTGAAAGAACAAACCAGGGTCATTTGAGTTCATCATCTTTTGAATTGTCAAAAGTAATTGGACGTAGGTTTTTGAATTATCTTCACGCTGTTTTAGTTTCGCAGCCGAGAGCTTTTGACGAACGATTGATATATGTGCCCATACAGCCGCAAGTAAAGTCGCAAACCCAGTAATTATTGCTACAATTATAGTTACATCCATGTTCACTCCGTCATTCAGATTAAGATAATATTTTATATTACATTGAGTTTGAGATAATTGTTTGTTTTTACAAAGAAGATAGCTTTATTTTTTGTTACTATTTGTATGTGTCATAATGTGATATGGGCAAGTAAATTGTAGAGTGAAAGCTCAATTTAGATGAACCAGCCAGAATTGCAAAAATAAGCGCCTTAAATAATAAAAAAGCCCACCGAAGTGGGCTTTTAGTAACTTTCAAATGCGCGTGCATTTCACGTGCACTTTCTAGTCTTAATGTTGCCGGTGTCTAGTCCAACTGATTTTGCTAACTTCCTGTTTTTAAACCTGTTGTCCTATCACTGACCCACCAAATTTGGTGGAGCTGGCGGGAGTTGAACCCGCGTCCGAAATTTCTACATCCTCGGTACTACATGCTTAGTCTAGTCTTTAAATTCATTTGCCAGCTGCGGACAGACACGCCACTAACAAACTATCCTGATTAAATTTAACGCTTCAACCCCAGGCAAGGCATCCACGCGATCTCTTTTGGGTTTGACCTCTCTTGATCCCCGTCCTAAGAGCGGAGGCTAGGGAGAGAGGGCTCTAAGCAGGTTATTAAGCTGCTAAAGCGTAGTTTTCGTCGTTTGCGACTATTTTTTTGCGGCTTTTTACGAGGCCAACCGCCCCTCGGCATGCACCTTGGGTTTCGCAAATCCCGTCGAATCCAGAATCAGCCCCAAGTTGTTGAACGCAGTATAACAGAAAAATACTCTATAAAGCTAGAGGTTAGCGGTTAGAATGTTTCATTATACGTGCTTTATCGAGTTGCCATTCACGTTCTTTAATATCAGAACGCTTGTCGTGAGATTTTTTACCTCTGGCAACACCGATTTTAACTTTACACCATGCATTTTTCCAGTAGAGAGAAAGTGCAATAACGGTATAACCTTCACGATTAACTTTACCGTAGAGTGTATCTAATTCGCGTTGATTTAAAAGTAATTTACGGCTACGTGTTGGGTCACATACAACATGTGATGATGCAACCGTCAGTGGTGTGAAGTTTGCACCGAATAAATAAGCTTCACCGTCCCGCAAAAGAACGTAGCTGTCTCCAATGTTGGCTTTGCCTGCACGGAGTGATTTTACTTCCCAACCTTGTAGGGATAGACCCGCCTCGAACTCCTCTTCGATAGAATATTCGTGGCGAGCACGCTTGTTCATAGCAATTGTTGCTGAACCGGGTTTATATGGTTTTTTCTTTGTCATAGTGCAATCATTATACTGTAAGCTGAGTTGAAAGAAATCTTTCTAAGCTGATATTTTTTTGATTGTGCAAATCTTGCCCTATGTGGGTTTTGTTTTTTGTTTAACCAATCAAAGATGGTATTATACGATCAGTTTTTGGGGATAGGAATTGATATGCCACAGATTAGTCGCTCTGCGTTGGTCCCTTTTAGCGCAGAACAAATGTATAAACTCGTTAATGACGTTATTTCATATCCAAGCTTTTTGCCGGGATGTGTAGGTAGCCGAATTATTAGTCATAGCTCTGAAGAAATGACCGCTTCTGTTGAAGTTTCAAAAGCAGGTATTAGCAAAACTTTTGTCACAAAAAATGTGCTAGAGGATAACAGATGCATACACATGCAACTCGTTGAAGGACCATTTAGCAAATTAGCTGGTGGTTGGAAATTTATTCCTTTAAGTGCAGACGCTTGTAAAATCGAGTTTCATCTTGATTTTGAATTTACAAATAAATTGATAGAGCTTGCGTTTGGCAAAATTTTTAAGGAACTAGCAAATAATATGGTTCAAGCTTTCACTTTAAGAGCAAAGGATGTATACAGTGTCTGAGGTGAATATTGAAGTGACATATGCGCTTCCTGAAAAGCAATTTTTGCTATCAGTCAAAGTGAAAGAGGGGACGACAATAGAAGAAGCGATATTAGCTTCTGGTATCCTAGCCCTTAGGGATGATATTGATCTTAAAAAAAATAAGATTGGTATTTATAGTCGCCCCGCTAAATTGACAGATTTAGTGCAAGATGGGGATCGAGTTGAGATTTATCGACCTTTGATTGCAGACCCAAAAGAATTACGACGTAAAAGAGCTGAAAAGTCTAAAGAAGTTAAAAACAAGTAAATTAATTTACTATGGCGAACCGAGCAAAAGCTCGGTTTTTGTCTTTAAATTTATTTGTGCGAAATGCGTTTAAATAAATTTTTAATAAAGGTACTCATAATAACAACCTGCCTGAATAAGTCCTTCAGAAATCAGGTTGTTATTGTCACACTAGGTAGTTCTTAGTGTTTATGGTTAGTCAGCTGTTTTAGTTTCTGATGCTTTTGTTTCAGCAGCTTCCATTGATTCCTGCGCGGCAAGATTTTTCTCATTTTTGATGTCAGTAAGAATACCATTACGATCAAAGACAAGAGTCAAAGTTTCTTGCTGAACTGGGTCATGCCCAAGTTCTTGGCGGAAAACATAATACCAAGTCTGAGTACCAAACGGGTCAGATAACATTGGGGTGCCCAAAGTATAAGCAACCTGTTGCTGTGTCATTCCTTTTTGGATCTTAGCGACATCTTTCGCTGTGAGGTAATTACCTTGGTTAATATCTGGGTGATAGACAAGACGTTCCATCATTGAACAGCCCGTAGACATTAATGCGAGTGATAGCGCGGCAGCAGTTAACAATTTATAACGCATGGATATCTCATTCCTTTTGGAGTCAGAACATCAATGATAATCGACATTGATACAATTTAAAACCTTCCTTATCGACTCTAAGACCACATGAGCGTAAAAAAGTTGTCAAAAATTATGCTGCAAGCAACTCTTTTGCGTTTGCTAGCGTATTTTTTGTTACCTCAGACCCAGCAAGAAGACGCGCAAGCTCTTGTAATCTAGATTTTTTATCCAGTAATTGCATGCGAGTTTCTGTTTCTACACCATTTGTCTCTTTGCTGACATAAAAGTGGTGATGACCGCACCCTGCCACTTGGGGTAAATGTGTAACGCACATAACTTGCGTTGATTCACCTAATTCACGTAGTAACTTTCCTACAATTGCTGCGGTTGGTCCACTAATACCAACATCGACTTCATCAAAAATTAATGCTGGAGTATCCATTTTTTTAGCTGTAATCACTTGGATAGCAAGTGCTATACGTGATAACTCACCGCCCGATGCCACTTTAGCAAGTGCTTGGTGTGGCTGCCCTGGGTTAGTCGTCACATTGAATTCTACTTTACAGGCACCATCAATTTGTAGTTGAGCTGGAGTAAATTTTACATCAATAGTAAACAGACCATGAGGCATTGAAAGTTGGTGCATGCTATTGGTAATTAACGTACTTAATTCTTGGGCATAATGTAAACGTACATGGTGTAAACGTTCTGCACATTCGAGAGCAATACTATGATTTACTTGTACTTGCGCATTTAAGGCTTCAGAGTCTTCATTCTGGTTAGCGATTAGTTCTTGTTCGCTAAGTAATTGCTGAAATAATTCGGGTAAAGCTTCTGGAGTGACATGATGCTTACGCGCTAAGTTAATTTGTTTAGAAATGCGTTTTTCAAGTTCAAACAAGCGATTAGGGTCAAGCTCATATTGGTCACAATAATGCTTTATTTCATCGCTGACTTCGCTGACTTGTATCGATGCTTCTTCAAGCATATCAAGTAGCTCTGAAAATTTAGGGTTGAGAGCGACTAGATCAGTCAATTCATTTTTTGCCATATTTAATAAGCTAATAACATTCGCATCATCATTTTCAGATAGTATTTGCGTTGTTGCTTGGCCAATAGCTAAAAATTGCCCATGATTAGCGAGTTGTTTATATTCTTGGTCTATCTCTTCAAATTCCCCTTGAACAGGAAGGAATTCGTTCAGTTCTTTGAGATGATATTCTAGCAACTGTTGTCGAGATTCACGCTCTTGCATTTGTTTTTGAAATACGGCTAATTGTTGGCAGGAATCGTGCCATATTTGCCATGCTTTTTTCATTTGAGCAATTAGCTCTTGCTGGTTTGAATAGGCATCAAGCAGGGATTTTTGATGAGCGCTATCTAGCAAGAGCTGGTGTGCGTGCTGGCCATGGATTTGGATCAGTAATGTTCCTAGTTCTCTAAGTTGCGATAAAGGAACTGAAACGCCATTAATGAAACCACGTGAACGGCCATCAGCAGAGATAGTACGGCGTAATAGGCATTCATTTTGGTTATCAAGTTGGTGCTCAGTAAGCCAATTGGCAGCCAGTTGAGCATCCTTTAAGGAAAAGCGAGCACAAAGGTCAGCACGTTGTGCGCCGGGGCGTACCATATTGGCTTCACCCCGATTGCCTAAACACAGGCCAAGAGCATCAATAGCAATGGACTTACCCGCACCTGTCTCACCGGTTATGGTTGTCATACCATTACGGAAATCAATTTCTAATTCACGTACGATTGCAAAATTATTGATTGTTAGTTGGGTAAGCATCGGCGCTCTCCTGTAAAAATAAACACCTGTGTTTTAATACAGTGTATGACTGTTTTTTTATACAGTAAAGAGGCAGATTGAAAAAATTAAAAAGTTTTTTTAGCCCATCCTAGTTTTGAACTTAACGTATTGAAATAATTATAATCTTGCGGGTGAACTAAATTAAGATTTTTATTACTACGTTTAACAATGACTTCTTCACCGTCCTGAATAGGGAGCATGATTTGGCTATCACAGCTGACTTCATAATCAATATTTGTTCGTAAAAATTTCAGCCGAATACTGCTGTCGCTGCTAATTACCAGAGGTCTAGAGGATAAGGTATGTGGAAACATTGGAACCAATACAATAGCATCCAAATTCGGGGTTAAAATAGGGCCACCAGCGGAAAGTGAATAAGCTGTAGAACCTGTTGGTGTAGCAATAATTAAACCATCAGAACGTTGAGAAAAGGCAAATTTTTCATCAATATAGACCTCGAACTCAATCATATGAGCAACTTTGCCTGGGTGTAGAACAATTTCATTAATTGCGGTGCTTTTACGTGCTTTTTGGTTAGCTTTAATGACTTGTGCTTCTAGCAAAAAACGTCTTTCTTCACGGTATTCACCTTCAAGAACACGTGAAAGTTGTTGTAGTGCGTTATCAGGGTCTAAATCGGTAAGAAAACCGAGATTACCACGATTTACACCGATAACTTTATTATTATACCGAGATAATATACGAGCAGCGCCGAGCATATTGCCATCTCCTCCAACAACCACAACTAAATCAGCCTGTTGGCCTATTTCAGTTAATGTCCCAGTGTTGGCATTGACTAATTTTAAATCTTTAGCAACTTGTTTATCGATAATGGCGTGATAGTTTTTTGAAATTAACCAATGGTATATTAATTCATGAGTTGCCAATGCTTCAGGGTGCCTAGGGTGCCCGACAATGCCTATCGTTTTAAAATGTGGTAGTGGTGTATTATTGTCCTTTCGCATACTTTTTTGGCCTCTGATTGTATGACTTCCCTTGAATCCCTGTATTAGATCCCCATAATACTCTCATATATGGGATTAATGCTAAATACGCGGAGATATTCATGAGTAGTAAAGACCAAAACATGCATGATGAGCAAGCTTTTGAACAAAATGAATCACAAAAAGTGCAAGCTGAGCAAGAAGCCAGCGTTCAACAAGCTGATGAATTACAAGCAGACGAACAAGCGTTAGCCGCGCGTATTGCTGAGCTTGAGCAACAGTTAGAAGCCTCACAAAAAACTGAACGTGAAGCGATGTTACGTGCACACGCAGAAATTGAAAATATTCGCCGCAGAACTGAGCAAGATATCGAAAAAGCACATAAGTTCGCACTGGAAAAATTCTCAAATGAATTACTACCAGTGATTGATAACTTAGAACGTGCGATAGATGCAGCAGATCACGAAAGTGAAGAGTCTAAAGCGATGTTAGAAGGGCTAAATTTAACGCTAAAAACTTTTTTAGATGCAGTGGCTAAGTTTGGTATTGAGCCTGTCGGTGATGTTAATGTGCCATTTAATCCTGACGTTCATCAAGCGATAACGATGATTGAGTCACCTGACCACCAAGCTGGCCATGTCATTAACGTAATGCAAAAAGGTTATACTTTGAATAGTCGTTTATTAAGACCCGCTATGGTGATTGTCTCTAAATAAAAAGTATTGTTATTTAAATGGAGGCAAATGCCCCCAAGAGAATATTACCAAAGGGAAATCTATCAATTGATTTCCCTTGTGTTATGGTTTAGCGCCAAAAATCATCTATGGTTGTAGATTTGGCTCATCGATTACAGGGTTCCAATCAATAGGTGTTTTACCTAGTTGTTCTAAAATAGTGTTAGTTTGTGAGAAATGACCACAACCTAAAAATCCTCGATGGGCAGAAAGCGGGGAAGGGTGAGGAGCCTTGAGTACATGATGGCGCTTTGTATCAATTATTTTACCTTTTTTCTGTGCATGGGAACCCCACAGCAGAAAAATAACGCCTTGTGTATTTTCATTGATTGCTTCAATAACTTTGTCCGTGAAGGTTTCCCAACCTAAATGAGCATGGGAGTGAGCATTGCCTTGTTCTACGGTGAGGACGGTGTTAAGGAGCAAAACACCCTGTTGAGCCCAACTGAGCAAATACCCATGATTAGGTCTTTGGAAGCCAGCAATATCCTTTTCTAATTCTTTATACATATTCACTAATGATGGTGGCGGCTTAATTCCAGGAAGAACGGAAAAAGAGAGGCCGTGGGCTTGTCCTGGCCCATGGTAAGGGTCTTGTCCTAGGATAACGACTTTAATATCGGCAAGTTCGGTATACCTAAATGCATTAAAAACGTCGTCTTGAGCAGGGTAGATAATTTTACCATTTTTGCGCTGTTCTGCTACATAAGCGAGTGTCTCTTTGAAATAGGGTTTTGATTTTTCAGGGCCAATAACATCGTGCCACGTAATGGAGTTTGACATGAAATATTCCATAACAATGAATTTAGGAAGGAACAATTATATGAACCAGTTGATAGCTATAAGCTTACTGGTTCATGAGAGAGAGATAAAGCCCTGATATTGACTATTAATTTTAAAAAAAATTGAAAATTTATATAAATAGTTAAAAAAAATGAATTATGAATTTTGATTTAAATCATAAAGTTGAGTTGGTTAAATTGGTTGCTAAGTGGAATAATTGATAAATATCAAAGAAAATGGGGGATCTAGCTGGTATAAAATACCTATATAGATTGGTTAGACCAAATATCCAATTACAAGTTTTCATAGATTGATGGTTAATGCAGCTTCGATTTATTAAGCAAATCGAATGCAATCTAGCTCGAACGTGGAGGTCGACATGATTACAGGTATTCAAATTACTAAAACTGATAACGCAGCGTTGTTGAATTCTTTTTGGTTACTCGATGACGAAAAAAATGAAGCTCGTTGTGTTTGTGCGAAAGCCGATTATAACGAAGGGCAAATCGTTGCTAAAGACGAATTAGGTGCTTTTGAGTACCGTGAAGTACCTTTAGAAATGAAGCCAACTGTGCGTGTTGAAGGTGGTCAGCACTTAAATGTTAACGTATTGAGCCGTGAAACATTAGAAGATGCTGTTAAGAATCCAGAAAAATATCCACAATTAACAATCCGTGTTTCTGGTTATGCTGTACGTTTTAATTCATTAACACCTGAACAACAACGTGATGTTATTACTCGTACTTTCACTGAAAGCTTATAATAAATATTAAATGTAATTACATCTAATAATACATAATAAATTCTAAAGCCATTGTTATCAATGGCTTTTTATTTGCGCCTAATAAAGTTGATTATTTCCCCTCTTGGTTATTTGTATTTCAATATTCTTCCAACAAATACACTTGTTAGGGAGAATTCATGTCATTATCAACACTACAAACAATATCAAAAAAGAATGAATATATTTTTGTTAGAGAGAATTTAAATATTTATTTACAGGCTCAATATCAAGAAATTAAACCTTGCATACCAGATATTTGGCCTAAATCTGTATTAAGAGAAGATTTTTTAGGGAGAGGGTCACAACAAAAAGATTATATTTTAGCGCTACTTGCTCAAGGTGCTTATCATAAAGATTGGTGGAATATACAGGGAATTGAAAGGTTAAGTAATAAAGAGATTAATGAGCTCGGAATTAATGCGGAATTATTAAATGATGAGCAGACGGGGCTTCAAGCTAATATTTGTAGATTTAATGATTTATATATTCTTTGTTTTGCGGGTACTAATGATATTATCGATTTTTATAGTAATATCCGTCAAGGACTTGGCTTTTATGACTCTCAGTATTTTCAAGCTGTTGGTTTAATGAATATTTTATTCAATGCAGTAAATGGAAATACGATTTGTACGGGGCATTCATTAGGTGGGGGATTGGCTTCAATTGCGGCGTTAGCGAGTCAATCACCTTGTATTGCATTCAGTCCTGCAGGGTTGGCAGAAAACACGATTAATAATATTGGGATTGACTATCACATTGCTAAAAAAATTGCACAAGAAGGGTTGATACGTTATTACACGGTGCAATATGACTGGCTCGATAGATTACAAAACTCTTTACCGATCCCTTCTGCGTTGGGAAATTGTATTAAAATGGCTTATAGCGAACATAGTTCTTGGAAAGATTGGTTACCGACCCGCTTACTTACACGAAGTTTTATCGCTCATTCAATGCTTAAAATTATTAGGGTTATGTGCAAACATAAACCATGGAATAATTGGAATGCAATCACGGGTGAATATAATAAGGTACAAGAAATACCATTAGAAATTTTCCCAACTAAAGAAGAAAAACAGGAAATGAGTTGGCAAGAATGTTGTGAAAGTGCAATCAAAAAAGGCAATATAGCTGAATTTTCAACGCTGTTATCATTAGAACATAAGTCTTGTGACATTAATATATTGGCCCAGCAATCAGTCAGAACAGTCAATGGGCAATTTATTAAAGTTTTAATGGAATCTCGATATGGGCAAACAGTTAAGATGCTTCAATCAAAAGGGCAAAGAAGTATTTTACATTTAGCTGCACAGAATGGTCGTCTTATACAATCGCAGCTTTTATTAAAAAATGGATTAACAATAAATATTAAGGATAGTTTAGGAAATACGCCTTTACATGATGCTTTAAATAGCCATGCACTCGATGTTGCTACATTATTATTGGAAAATGGAGCGAATTGGCGTATTAAGAATAATAAAGGTCTAGATTGTAAGGATATACTTGGTAACCATATTATTAAGCCTGATTTGCTGACACATGAAGGAAAACAAATGCGAGAGAAAGTTTTGCAAATGATGGGCTAAATAAAAAACGGGCCTAAACCCGTTTTTAGTCATTAGCTTTTATCGTTATCGGTTGATATAGAAGGGCTAACAGGAGTACGACGTTTCCCAATATTTTTCTTGTCGCGATGGCGTACTTTTTCTTTTTTCTTAGTTTGTTCTTCTTTTTTCTTTTCTTTACGCTTAGCAAGTACTTTCTTCGATGGTTTTGGCTTATTTAACATCGCTTCTGAAGGGGCTTTAGTTGTTGGACGTAAAGAATCAACAACGCGGATCTTGATAGGTTCTTCAATATAACGAGTAATTTTACCAAATAATGGGAAGTCATGCGCTTCGACTAAAGAAATTGCCGTGCCTTTACGGCCAGCTCGGCCAGTACGGCCAATACGGTGTAAGTAGACATCTGCAGTTCTCGGCAAGTCAAAGTTAAAAACATGGCTAACGTTTTCGATATCTAAGCCACGAGAAGCCACATCTGTTGCAACGAGTACTTTAACTTGGCCATCAACTAGGCGGCGTACAGCTTCATTACGCTTGGCTTGTGGCATTTCACCTTCAAGATAACAAGGTTCGATACCCGCTTCACGTAACCATTGAACTAATTCACGTAAACGCTCACGTTTACGTACGAAGACGATGGCTTTGGTGACTTCATCTTGTTTTAACAAATGGCACAGTAAGGCTGTTTTATGCTCTAGTGTGTCAGCACGGTAATGAAATTGCTGAATTTTTTTACGTTCACGACGTGAAGGGTCGGCATCAATTTCAATTGGGTCTTCTAATAAACGCTCAGCAAAGTCACGAATAGCTTCGCCTTCAAGAGTGGCAGAAAACAGCATGGTTTGCTTGCGCCAGCGTGTTTCGCCTGCAATTGTTTCTATGTCATTGGCAAAACCCATGTCGAGCATACGGTCAGCTTCATCAAGGATCAAAATCTCAACGGCGCGGCAGTCAAAGTTTTCTTCCTTAATATACTGGAGTAGTCGGCCTGTTGTTGCGACGACAATATCTTGATTTTCGCTGAAAACTTCAGCGTGGTTCATATAAGCAACACCACCAGTGATGGTGGCTATATCTAGGTGATTATGGGCGCATAATTCTTTTGCTTGGTCAGCAACCTGCATGGCTAGTTCACGAGTTGGCGTGACAACTAGAACGCGAGGGGGCCCTGATTTCTTTCTCGGGAAATCAAGTAAATGTTGGATCGCAGGCAGTAAAAACGCGGCGGTTTTACCTGTTCCTGTCGGGGCTGAACCTAATACATCGCGGCCATCCATTGCAGCAGGAATTGCTGCCGCTTGAATCGCGGTCGGACGTTGATAGCCTTTGTCTGAAAGCGCATCAATTAGGCTTTCATCAAGTTCAAGTTCAGTAAAAGTGGATGCAGTCATGATATACCTCTATTTGGGGCGCTGATTATAAACAGGTTAGCAAAATTGTTCACCTGAAAAAATCAGCTTTGCTCAAGTGTAACTGTTTTCACTACGGACAGGGAGCGATATATCTATGGATATGAGTGAAATATAGAGAAGGTAAATAGTTGAAGGAGGAGGGTACTCCTCCTTCAGTATGCTTAGCTAAGCATATTAATTAACCATGTATGATAAGGAATACCCACTAAGTCAATGAGTACTGCACCACTGAGTGGCACAATCATGAAAGCTTTCATCGAAATTTGTTTGTAACGTTCACAAACCGAGGACATATTTGCCATTGCGTTTGGTGTCGCGCCTAAACCGTGCCCCATTAAGCCAGCACACATTACCGCGGCATCGTAGTTTTTGCCCAATAAGCGGAAAATGACAAAGACAACTAATAAAATTAAAATAATAACTTGTGCCAATAGGATGGTGAATAATGGCAATGCAACGGCTTTTAGTTCCCATATTTTCAATGACATCATAGCCATAGTCAAAAATAGGCCAAGTGAAACTTCAGAAATAAGGTCAACCGATTTTTGGTTAATACGGAATAATTCGACTTGGTCATTAATATTACGGATAACTATCGCAATAATCATCGCTCCAACATAGCTGGGTAATGAAAACCCAGTGGCTTTGGTAAATTGCGCTGAAGCGAATTGACCGATAACCATAATCCCTAGAACGAGAGCTAGCATTTTTAAAAAAGCGTGCGCATCGATAGATTCAATTTTCCCCGCGATAGTTTCAGGAACCTGAACTCGCTCAACGTTTTCATCAGCTTTAATCTGAACGTTAAATTTCTTAATTAAGAATGTTGCAATTGGGCCACCGAGTAAGCTGCCTGTAATTAGACCAAAAGTTGCCGCAGCAATGGCTGCAACTGTTGCGGATTGCACGCCAAGGCCTTCAGCCATGCCACCGAAGGCAGCCGCACCGCCATGGCCCCCAGTAAGAGACACGCCACCGGCCATGATACCGATAACGGGATCAATACCGAGTAAATGTGCGAGGCCTGCACCAAAGGTGTCTTGGAAGATAACTACAAACCAGCAAATAAACAGGTAGATAAAGAGTAACCGGCCACCGCTTTTTAAGATGCGGAAACTGCCATCAATACCAATGGTAGTAAAGAAAGCAACCATTAAAAAGGTTTGTAAACTGGTATCAAAATTGATTTCAGCAAGGTTAAATGATTTGAGCCCCCAGATAATCAAACTAACCAGAAAACCGCCAATGACGGGAGAAGGGATACAAAAGCGCTGTAGCCATTCGATGCGTTTTTTTAAGTGGATCCCCATGAGTAGGCAGATCACCGTTAGGAAGAGGGTTGAGAGTGTGTCGAGGTGTAGAATCATATTTTTCCCTTTTTAACTGTTGTCTTTCACGCTACAGCGTTGTTGGCCGCGCTCTGTTACTCTAGTCACATACTTTTGTATGCTCCTAGGGATAGCGTCACTTTCCGCCTAGCTGTAACGCGAAATTCAATAGTTAAAAACCATTAAGATATTGCGCTACGGCTAGTTTGATAATCAACTTCAAAGCTATTTTTATTGTGGTGTTTGAAAATTAATTATCTTAACAGCGTGAGAAACAGTGTATTTATCAGTCGAATTGTTGTGTTGTTTTATTAGAATAAATATTGGTAAATCAAATAAGCCGCGAGTTTGGCGGTATGGTTGTCAATATCAAATTCAGGGTTGCATTCTGCAATATCAAAAACAGCAATTTTTTGGCTACTTTTGATAATGGCAAACAGGTCATCAAAAACTTCAGTGGATATGCCTTTCGGTGCTGGTGCACTAACGCCCGGTGCAATGGCAGCGGAAAATACATCTAAATCTACGGTGACATATAAGTAGTCTACGTTGCCAATAAACTTTTTAATTTTTTCAATTGCTTGTGGAAGTTTAGAATAAGCGAGTTCTTTATCACGGATATATTGGCAACCTAATGAATCAGCCGTATCGAACAATATTTTAGTATTGCCGTGGTCTGCGATGCCTAAACATAAATATTGAAAAGGGCGTTGGTGCTGCTGACACAACATGGCAGATTGTAAAAATGGAGTGCCAGAAGTTGCTATAGAGGCTTCGCGTAAGTCAAAATGTGCATCAAAGTTAATAATACCGATCGTTTTACCTGCTTGATATTGTTCAACGTAGTCAAACAGGCCTTGGAAGCTTGCAAATGCCACTTCATGGCCACCGCCAAGTACAATCGGCTTTTGGTTCTCAGCGAGTAGTGCGATAAGCTGGTCAGATAAACGACGTTGTGCCGCTTCTAGATTGCCATCATCACAGCTAATTGTACCGGCATCTTTGATTGCAAGCGGTTGATGAATAGGTAACCCTGCCAGTTGATGGCGAATCGCATCTGGGCCTGCTTTAGCGCCTTGTCGACCTTTATTGCGCCGGACGCCCTCATCAGAAGCAAAACCAATTAATGCAAATTTGGCAGGTGCGTGTTTATTAATGACTTGATGGATGCGCAAATGCTCTTGTGTTTCACCATCTGTGCGCCCTTGCCATTGGAAAGGTTGTGTCATAGTTACTCCAAGTTAATTAATTTAGTGATGTTATGCGCTGTTTGGCAGGTGTGCGTGATAAATTCATCTACGCGATGTGTAGAGCGGAATTCAGGAGCCATAACTGAAACGACAGCTAACACATCATTCCCTTTGAAAATCGGTGCAGATACCCCCAGTACGCCTTCATCGATTTCACTCACAGACATGCCGTAACCTTGCTTGCGTATCTGTTGTAAATCTTGTTGTAGCTTTATTTTTTGTTGTTCAGTGGTTAACTGTTTTGTATGAGCTTCAAGTACTTGGTTTTGATAGAGTTCATGACGAAAAGCCAACAACGTTTTCGCACTTGCTCCCTTAACTAAAGTATTGCCTCGGCCAATAATAAAAGAACAGCGTAGCGCTTGTTCACTCTCAATCATGTCGACACAAATGGTCTCTCGTAAATTTGAGGTAATAATCGCCACCGTTTCTTGGGTTTTTTTCGCTAAAGTTTGCAGTTCTTGTTTAGATGCGCTCATCAATAAACTGTGGTGATAGTATTTTTCTTGATTTTTGATACTCTGCGAGCCAACACAGTATGTGCCATATTGTTTTGCGTGAGATACAAATTCCCAATCTATGAGAATTGTCAGTAAACGATAGACGGTTGATAATGGGATCTCTAACGCTGATGAGATAGACTGTGGCGTCACTGGAGATGCGCAAGTTGTGATGTAAGACAAGATGTCTAAGGTTCTATTTATACTGTTCATGGCATCTCCTTTTTTTCGAACTTATCAGTAAATTTTTTTCGTCTCAAATATAATTCCCATAATATGAGAATTATATTGTAGCAAATAGGTTAAATTATGACTTTTATTTGCTTAGAATGAGAATATTCGAACAAGTATTAGCCAATTAGAGTGTTTGCATGTGTAAGCAAAAAAAGAATTACCGTAAAGGCGGTTTTACATTTAAACAGTTTTTTGTGGCTCATGACCGATGTGCGATGAAAGTGGGGACGGATGGCGTGCTATTGGGGACTTGGGCTCCTGTGGACGGTGTTCAGTCTGTATTAGACATTGGAAGCGGTAGTGGGTTAATCGCCTTGATGTTAGCGCAAAGAAATACAAAGTTACGTGTTGATGCGGTCGAATTAGATAACGATGCGGCAGTGCAAGCACAGGAAAACTTTACTGAGTCGCCATGGGCTGAGCGTTTGCATGTTATCAACCAAGATATTGTCAGCTACAGCCAGTTACATTCAGCTCAATATGATTTGATTGTGAGCAATCCACCGTATTTCGAACCTGCGGTTGCGTGTCGGGATGAAAAACGAGACCAAGCGCGATATACCGCGACATTAACTCATGATGTATTACTAGAAAGTGCAAAATCCTGTCTTACATCTCATGGGCTATTTTGTTTAGTGCTGCCCTACGAGGTTGGTAAAAAAATACAGAAGATGGCTGAGAATTCAGGCTGGTTTACCGCTTTTCGCGTTAATGTTAGTGATAAACCTACAGCGGCTTACCATCGCATGCTATTAGGTATTCAACGGCAAGAGACACAAGCTCAAGTGACATCGCTGGCACTCAAAGATGAAAAGGGTGAGTATACTGATGAATTTCGTAAACTAATTCAGCCATTTTATGTAAAATACTAAAGCCGGCACTTAAGGCCGGCCAAAGTTCTGGTTATTCAGGCTGTAAAATAGTGGGGCCTGAATTAGGAAGTGGTTCTGGGTAATCTAAGGTGTAATGCAATCCTCGGCTTTCCCTACGCTCTAATGCGCAGCGAACCATTAATTCAGCGACTTGTACGAGGTTTCGTAGTTCCAATAAATTATTTGAGATACGAAAGTTGGCATAATAATCGTGAATCTCTTGTTGAAGTAAATGGATGCGGCGTAATGCACGTTCAAGGCGTTTAGTCGTTCTGACGATCCCCATGTAGTCCCACATAAATAGGCGTAATTCATGCCAATTATGTTGAATAACTACCTGTTCATCTGAGTTATGTACTCGGCTTTCATCCCACTCAGATAAATAGGGAATATCATCGATCTGTTTGATCGTTTTATTAATGTTTTCAGCCGCCGCCCAACCATATACCAAGCATTCTAATAGCGAATTGGATGCCATACGGTTTGCACCATGTAAGCCAGTGTAGCTCACCTCACCAATTGCATAGAGATTCGCGATATCAGTCATACCTGTTTCATCGACAATTACACCACCGCATGTGTAATGGGCCGCTGGGACGATAGGGATGGGCTCTTGAGTGAGGTCTAACCCTAAAGTCATCAATTTCGCATAAATAGTCGGGAAATGGTTTTTAACGAAATCGCTAGGTTTATGGCTGATATCCAAATACATGCAATCAGCACCAAGGCGTTTCATTTCATGGTCAATAGCACGTGCAACGACATCGCGAGGGGCAAGTTCACCGCGATCGTCGTGATCTGGCATAAACCGGCTACCATCAGGGCGCTTGAGGTAAGCTCCCTCACCACGTAATGCCTCAGTTAATAAAAAATTACGGGCTTGTGGGTGAAATAAACAAGTTGGGTGAAATTGATTAAACTCAAGGTTAGCAACACGGCAGCCAGCTCGCCAGGCCATTGCAATGCCATCACCAGAAGAAATATCTGGGTTAGTCGTATATTGATAAACTTTAGCTGCTCCACCCGTGGCGAGAACAATCGTTTTCGCTCGAATGGTTTCAACTTGCTCTTTTTGGCGGTTCCAAACGTAAGCACCTAAAATTCGTGGTGATTCAGTTGTGCTAGAAAGGATCAAGTCGACGGCATTATAGCGTTCTTTAATATGAATGTTTGGGTGAGCAAAAGCGAGATCGACTAACGTGGTTTCAACTTCTTTTCCTGTCGCATCAGCATGATGGAGAATTCGTCGATGGCTATGGCCGCCTTCACGGGTCAAATGATACTGTGTTTCGCCGTTCTCGGTAATTTCAGTATCGAATAACACACCTTGGTCGATAAGCCATTGCACACAATGTTTTGCATTGGAGGCAATAAACTCAACGGCTTCTTTCTGGCAAATACCTGCACCAGCAATTAGTGTATCTTCTACATGAGATTCGATGCTGTCAGTGTCATCAAAAACTGCAGCAATACCGCCTTGTGCGTAGTAAGATGCCCCTTCGCTAAGGCTGCTTTTACTAAGAATGGTCACTTGATGAAAGGGGGCGAGCCGTAAGGCAGCTGAAAGTCCTGCGACACCACTCCCAATGATTAAAATATCAGTGTAATGCTGTGTGGATTCGTTCATAAGTGTTTGCATGTATATAATAGTATGTATTGAGTTTTTTATGTTAGCCTATCGAGTGTCCTATTGCTATGAGTGGATGGCTGTTAAGGTACAGTATATTGACCTAGCGCTACTTACGTATTCAAATGGTTTTAGTGTGATAGCTATCGCATTCGTGCCTAAAATCTGTATGCTGTCTTATGGGTCTTGTAGTTAGTTGTTTTAATAAGGATCTTTAAGATCACCCAAGTAATTTTTTCATCAGTTTTGTAAATTTTTGACTATTTTTTTAGATTAAATTGAACTTCAACGAGTTCTACTACTCAAAGTAGTGCTTGCTTTAGGAAGGGAGAACATGATCAAGTTAACATATTATCGGCCTGAATTCGGGAGATACTTCCTGGAATGAGCGAGCAACTGACCGACCAGATTTTGGTTGAAAAGGTACAAAAAGGCGATCAACAAGCTTTCAACTTATTGGTGATAAAATATCAGCATAAAGTCGCGAGCTTAGTATCTCGCTATGTACCGCAAGCAGATGTGCCTGACGTTGCGCAGGAGTCTTTTATAAAAGCTTATCGCGCCATTGGTTCGTTTCGTGGTGACAGCGCATTTTATACTTGGCTTTATCGGATTGCGGTAAATACAGCTAAAAATTATTTAGTTGCCCAAGATAGACGCCCTCCTGCGTCGGACTTGGAAGCGAGTGATGCAGAAAACTTTGAAACCGCGAGTGCCTTAAAAGAAATTTCGAACCCAGAGAACTTAATGTTGTCTGATGAATTAAAGAAAGTTGTTTTCCGGACCATCGAATCGCTGCCTGAAGATCTTAGAATGGCAATTACGCTCCGCGAGTTAGATGGTTTGAGCTATGAAGAAATCGCAGAAATAATGGACTGCCCAGTTGGCACCGTACGTTCTCGTATTTTTAGGGCAAGGGAAGCGATTGATAATAAAGTTCAGCCACTGATTCAACAGTATTAGTATGTTAAATCAGTCAATTAAACATAATTGTGATGCAATTAACTGAAGGTAATTGGGCATGCAAAGAGAGAAACTTTCCGCAATGATGGATGGCGAAGTACTAGACTTAGAACTAGTCAGCGCTATTTCACGTGATTCAACGTTAAAACAACGTTGGGAGAGCTATCATCTTATTCGTGATACTCTACGTAACGATACTAGTGAAGTCATGCATTTTGATATTGCAAGTAAAGTTGCGGCAGCATTAGAGAATGAAGCTGTGCGTATTAATCCTCAGGTAGTTGTCGAATCGCAGCCAGAGCCTGCGACTTGGGGAGCTTTCCCATTCTGGGGTAAAATTCGTCCTTGGGCGAGCCAGTTAACTCAAATTGGTGTTGCAGCCTGTGTGTCTTTGGCTGTCATTGTTGGCGTTCAACAATACAACCAAAGTAATGCGGTTGACTCACTGGTTGATGAGCCAATGTTCAATACCATTCCTGTTGGCAGAGGGGCGCCAGTTAGTTTAAATATCTCAGATAACCAATTATTTGGTAATGAGCAGCAACTTCAACAAGTTGAACAACAAAATCAACGCATTAATGCGATGCTGCAACAGTATGAAATTGAAAGACGCTCGATGCTCAACCAGCAATATCAAGAGTCTGCACAACCTGCGTCTTCAGCAGGAGTTAAATTGCAATAATGAATAAATGGTTATCCGTCATCTGCCTGACGGGCAGCCTGATTATTTCTAATCAAGCTTCGGCATCTGAAATAGATGCCGATGTTCTTTTTAAAGAAATGGGAAATGCTGCCCAGAACCTCTCTTACGAAATGTCTTATATGACATTCAGCCCGCAATCAATAACACCAGTACGTTATCGCCATGCCATCATTAATGGTGAACCAGTTTCACAAATGATCCAAATGGACTCATCGCGTCGTGAAATTGTTCAAAAAGGTAATAGTATTAGTTATTTTGAACCTGGTTTTGATGCATTTAGCTTAAATGGCAAATATATAGTTGATAATTTGCCATCAGTAGTTTTTGCCAATTATCAACAAATTAAACCTTATTATAATTTTATTGATGCGGGACGTACCCATATTGGTGATAGGCCTGCGTTAGTGATTCGCATAATATCGAAAGACAATTCGCGGTTTAACTATGTAGTATTAATCGATGAAGAAACGAAATTGCCATTACGTATTGACCTTCTCGATAATAATAGCCAAACATTAGAACAATTTCGTGTGATCTCGACGGTGCTAGATAGCCAAACAGTGAAAGACTCATTGCTCGCATTAAGTAAGGTAAATATGCCTCCATTATTGATTTCCCCTAAAAATGGAAATCCTTCTTTTAAATGGCAAGTTGGCATGTTACCTCCTGGTTTTGAAGAAATATCCCGTTCTTCGCGAAAATTAGCTGAAGACGACGTAGTAGAAACCGCAATGTTTAGTGATGGTTTATTTACCTTTTCTGTAAACGTGACAAAATCGACTAAAGGCCCGTTACTTGATCAACCGCTTCAAAATGGGCGTCGTACTATTTATACGATGACGCAAAAGCAAAATGTTATCACTATCATTGGTGAATTACCGTTGGCAACAGCGCAAGTGGTAGCAGGTAGTATTCAGTTTCGGGAGTAAATTATGGTAAAAGAGTGGGCAACAGTAGTCCGTTGGCAAAACGGTAGGGCTTTATTGCGCTACGGTTCTTCGTCCGGCTGTGGCAGTTGTGGTGCTCGTAAAACCTGTGGTTCTTATGCTTTAAGCAAAATAGGGCCAAATACGGAACATGAATTAGAAATTGCGATTGAACAACCGTTAGTTGAAGGGCAAAAAATTGAAGTGGGCATCCCGGAGGGAAGCTTGATCCGTTCAGCGCTATTAGTTTACTTAACACCTATTTTGGGGTTGTTTATTTTTGCAGGATTGGCGCAGGCGTTTGATTTTGAGCAGTTCTGGATAGCGATTTCAGGTGTAATTGGTGGTACTATTGGCTTTTATATCGCGCGTAGACTAGCCTCAAATTGGCGTGATGATGAAGCTTTTCAACCTGTTGTTTTACAGATAGGGCTACCTCCGAGTGAGCTTTCAGTACAAGTTAATTACTAAATTTCAATATGTTGAGTTAGAAGGTTAATTTGATATTGTCAATAGAAAGGGGAAACTTAAGTTTCCCTTTTTTGTGGATTAGAGTTAATTAACAAACAAATAGTATTATGGCGAACAAAGCTATTAACCAATTTTGTCTGTTTTGAGTTAGAAATTACAATAGATTGACTAGGGCTATAGAAGTGGTTGGTGTGAGTTGTATTAATGATGAATCACGGCAACTAATCTATTAACCTGATGCAGGTTTACAGTTGTTTTACATTGAATCTTTGTGTTAGTGGGTTCTTATATGTAAAATGCAGCTAATTAACAATCTTGTGATAATCATAGCATTTTAGTTTTGTTGCAATATTTGCACAAAGCTGATTTTGTAAGGCAATTTAAAAGAAGATATTACCTTGAAAATCAATAATATAAGAAATTTCTCCATCATTGCACATATCGACCACGGCAAGTCGACCTTGTCAGATCGCATCATTCAAATTTGTGGTGGCTTAACCGACCGCGAAATGGCGGCACAAGTTTTAGACTCGATGGACTTAGAGCGTGAGCGTGGGATCACTATTAAAGCACAGAGCGTAACGCTTGATTATAAAGCTTCAGATGGTGAAACTTACCAATTAAACTTCATTGACACACCGGGTCATGTTGACTTCTCTTATGAAGTGTCTCGTTCATTAGCTGCCTGTGAGGGTGCTTTGCTGGTGGTTGATGCAGGGCAAGGTGTTGAAGCTCAAACTTTGGCAAACTGTTATACCGCTATCGAGATGGACTTAGAAGTTGTTCCGGTCTTAAATAAAATTGACTTACCTGCTGCCGATCCTGAACGTGTTGCCGATGAAATCGAAGATATTGTCGGCCTTGACGCACATGATGCGGTTCGCTGCTCTGCAAAAACCGGTGTTGGTGTTCAAGATGTGATTGAACGTCTTGTTAAAGAAATTCCACCACCTGTTGGTGATGCAGATGCTCCGTTACAAGCACTGATTATTGACTCGTGGTTTGATAACTATTTAGGCGTTGTTTCCTTGATCCGTATTAAAAGCGGAACATTGAGAAAGGGCGATAAAATTAAAGTTATGAGTACAGGGCAAGTGTATAACGCGGACCGCCTTGGAATTTTTACACCGAAGCAAATTGACCGTGATGTATTAAGTTGCGGTGAAGTGGGCTGGTTAGTTTGTGCGATTAAAGATATCACTGGCGCCCCAGTTGGGGATACATTAACTGGCGCTCGCAACCCAGCAGATAAAGCGTTACCTGGGTTTAAAAAAGTTAAACCACAGGTATATGCAGGATTATTCCCTGTCAGTTCTGATGACTATGAATCATTCCGTGATGCATTAGGTAAATTGAGTCTAAATGACGCATCTTTGTTTTATGAACCAGAAACTTCTACTGCGTTAGGCTTCGGCTTCCGTTGTGGTTTCCTTGGTTTACTGCACATGGAAATCATTCAAGAACGTTTAGAACGTGAATATGACCTTGATTTGATTACCACTGCACCGACTGTTGTGTATGAAGTGCAGCAAACTAACGGTGATATAGTGTATGTCGATAGCCCATCTAAGCTACCGGCATTGAACAATATTGAAGAATTACGCGAACCAATCGCAGAGTGTCACATGCTGATGCCTAAAGAATATTTAGGTAACGTTATTACACTTTGTATTGAGAAGCGTGGCGTTCAGACCAATATGGTCTATCATGGTAATCAAGTATCGTTGACTTATGAAATCCCAATGGCAGAAGTGGTATTGGATTTCTTCGATCGCTTAAAATCAACGTCTCGTGGGTATGCATCTTTAGATTATGCATTTAAGCGCTTCCAAGCATCAGATATGGTGCGTGTTGATGTTCTTATTAATAATGAGCGTGTTGATGCTTTAGCCTTGATCACACACCGTGCGAATTCTCAATATCGCGGTCGTGAACTGGTCGAAAAAATGAAAGAGCTAATTCCGCGTCAGCAGTTCGATATTGCGATTCAAGCAGCGATTGGTAACCATATTATTGCTCGTTCTACAGTTAAACAATTGCGTAAAAACGTACTTGCCAAGTGTTATGGTGGTGACGTTAGCCGTAAGAAAAAACTGTTGCAGAAGCAAAAGGATGGTAAGAAACGTATGAAGCAAGTTGGTAACGTTGAGCTACCACAAGAAGCGTTCCTTGCTATATTGCATGTTGGTAAAGACTAAGTTTACAAGGAGCCTCAATGGCTAACACCTTTGCCTTGATCCTAACACTGGCAACATTAATCACAGGGATTATATGGTGTTTAGACAAGTTTAAATTTGCACCTGCGCGTAAAGCAAAACTCAAGCAGTTACAGGATGCAACGAATGGCGCCGTGAGTGAAGCGGATGTGGCAAATGCTGTCCGCCGCCCATCATGGCTTGAAACAGGGTCGTCTATTTTCCCTGTGTTGGCGATTGTACTGATTGTGCGTTCATTTATTTATGAGCCATTTCAAATACCTTCAGGGTCAATGATGCCAACGTTGTTAGTTGGCGATTTTATGTTGGTTGAGAAATTTGCTTATGGCTTAAAGGACCCAATTACACAAACGACATTAATCGAAACGGGTAAGCCGAAACGTGGCGATATCGCAGTTTTTAAATACCCAAGAGATCCTAATGTTGATTTTGTCAAACGAGTTATTGGAATGCCGGGTGATAAAATTATTTATAACCCAGATGCAAAGGAATTAACAATTTACCCGAATTGTGCAGATAACAAATGTACAGAGACCTTACCTATTGTTTATGGTCCTCTGGCGCCGAGTGAATGGACAATGTTCCTTGATATCGGTTCTGTTGTTGACAACCAAAAGGGAAATTATGAAATTCCATTAGACCAACCTTTACCAAGGAATGCACTGCGTCAGTATGAGCGTAGTGAAAAGCTGGATACGGTTGAGCATCAAATTTTAATTATTCGTCAAGCAATTACTGAAGCTAAATACCTGCAACCAGGTATGCCAAAGAATGAATGGATTGTTCCTGAAAAGCACTATTTTATGATGGGTGACAACAGGGATAATAGCTCTGATAGCCGTATGTGGGGCTTTGTACCAGAAGAAAATTTAGTTGGTCGCGCAGTATTTATTTGGTTAAGTCTTGATAAACAAGAAAACGAATGGCCGACAGGTATTCGCTTTAGCCGAATTGGTCCACTATAATTTGATTAGTGGCCCTACTAGCCAAACGTTGAAAATGCGGGTTTTCGTTTGAAAATCCGCATTATCCGAAGCATTATTGTTTTACCCGGTGTACAATATAGATTAATTAATATTATTGGCTCCCCAATTATTAACTCTCCCATTTTAACTTATTGTAACTAATGAATTTTTATAATTAGTTCCACTGAGCTGTAAAATATATGGAAGGATAAGGAGTCAGTGCAAACGCAACAGTTTTGTAAAATAATGTATTTTACAGGTCTGTTGCGTGTGCTTTTTTATCAAATAAAAAATGGTTGGGCGCACATGAACCCCTCTTTATTAGAAAGATTACAGCGTAAGCTTGGTTATCAATTCAAACAGAATGAGTTATTAATTCAAGCATTGACGCATAGAAGTGCAAGTAGCAAACATAATGAGCGTCTAGAGTTTTTAGGTGACTCAATTTTGAGTTTTGTGATTGCAAATGACTTATACCACCGTTTTCCAAAAGTAGACGAGGGCGATATGAGTCGTATGCGAGCAACGCTTGTACGTGGAAATACATTAGCAGAAATCGCACGTGAATTTGAACTCGGTGAGTGTTTACGTTTAGGGCCGGGGGAATTAAAAAGCGGTGGTTTCCGTCGCGAATCTATCCTTGCTGATACTGTTGAAGCACTGATCGGTGGTATTTTTTTAGATAGTGATATCCAAACGATCGAAAGAATTATTTTAGATTGGTATCAAAGTAGACTGATTGAGATCAGTCCGGGTGATAAGCAAAAAGACCCTAAAACAAGGTTACAAGAATATCTGCAAGGGCGCCATTTGCCACTACCTAATTATTTGGTTGTTCAGGTTAAAGGCGAAGCTCACGATCAAGAATTTACGATCCACTGCCAAGTTAGTGGTATTGACCAACCTATTAATGGTGTTGGCTCAAGCCGTCGTAAAGCAGAGCAAGCAGCAGCAGAGCAAGCATTGAAAATTTTGGAGCTTGAATGAGTGAATTACAATCCCACTGTGGTTTTGTTGCCATAGTTGGACGGCCAAATGTTGGTAAATCGACATTATTGAATCAATTACTGGGGCAAAAAGTTTCGATTACTTCGAGAAAGCCACAGACGACTCGCCATCGTATTATGGGGATCCATACAGAAGATAATTACCAAATTATTTATGTTGATACCCCAGGACTTCATATTGAAGAAAAACGTGCAATTAACCGCTTAATGAACCGTGCTGCATCCAGTTCAATTGGTGATGTTGAATTAGTTATTTTTGTCGTTGAAGGGACTAATTGGACCGCTGATGATGAAATGGTATTGACTAAGTTATCTAGTTTACGTTGCCCCGTTATATTAGCAATTAACAAAATTGATAATGTGACTGATAAAACGATACTATTGCCTCATATCAGTATGATCAGTCAGAAAATGAATTTTTTAGATGTCGTTCCGATTAGTGCTGAAAAAGGTACTGGTGTGGATACAATTGCTAAAATTGTTAAACAGCATATCCCTGAAGCAGTACACCATTTTCCGGAAGATTACATTACTGACCGTTCGCAGCGTTTTATGGCATCTGAAATTATCCGTGAAAAGCTCATGCGTTTCTTAGGTGACGAACTACCATATTCGGTGACGGTAGAAATTGAGCAATTTAAGGTGACAGAGTCAGGTATTTACCATATCAATGGCTTAATTCTTGTTGAGCGTGAAGGCCAGAAGAAAATGGTTATTGGTAACAAAGGTAGCAAATTGAAAACCATTGGTACCGAAGCGCGAATTGATATGGAAAGAATGTTTGATAACAAGGTGCACCTTGAGCTTTGGGTTAAAGTTAAATCAGGCTGGGCTGATGACGAAAGAGCATTACGTAGCCTAGGTTATGTTGACGACCTAAAATAGTAGGTGGCAAAGTGAGTGGTTGGCAGCGTGCGTTTGTACTCCATTCAAGGCCTTACAGTGAGACGAGTTTATTGCTCGATTTCTTTACTGAAGGCGAGGGGAAAATACGTTTACTTGCAAAAGGTGCTCGCCGTAATCGCTCACCATTAAGGGGTTGCTTACAGCCCTTCACACCTTTGCTAATCCGTTGGGGAGGCAAAGGTGAAATCAAAACCTTAATTAATGCAGACCCGGTTTCTTTAGCCCTCCCTTTAACAGGAACCGTTCTATATAGCGGTTTATACCTTAATGAATTAACCGCGCGTGTATTAGAATTTGGTACACCCTATTCTGCGCTATTTTTTGATTATCTCTCCTGTTTACAAATCCTTGCTGCAAGTGAGCACACTCCCGAATTTGCCTTGCGTCGCTTTGAACTAGCCTTGCTTTCTTACCTTGGCTATGGTGTTGATTTTTTACATTGTGCTGGTAGTGGAGAACCTGTTTCTGACACAATGACTTACCGGTATAGAGAAGAAAAGGGATTTATTGGTAGTTTGGTTGTTGATCAACTTAGTTTTACGGGTAAACAACTTAAAGCACTGGCGAGTCGCGAATTTCCTGATGCGGATACGCTTAAAGCAGCAAAACGTTTTACTCGACTTGCTTTAAAGCCGTATTTAGGCGGTAAACCTTTAAAAAGCCGAGAATTATTTCGCCAGTTTACTTATTCGCCTGTTGTGCAGAACAAACAGAGTTGAAATTGTTTTTAATTTTATTTTTACCTAGTTTGTTATACCGCTAATACCGCTATATATCCTTTTCTCATGTATCTTTTTAGCTGAACTGGCTTTATCAAACAATATATTTTTTTGTCGATATAAAATCTTACGAAGCGCTTCGCAAAAATAAAATACAACGACTGAAATAGGGTATGAATATTGGAATTTACTTCGAATGATGAGAGATTTATTCCCTCAACACAGGAAATTACAGTAGGATAGTAGGCAGATAAGTTTATTAGCGTTTACTAATGGGGAATAAAAAATGGCAGAGCTTTTGTTAGGCGTAAATATTGACCATATTGCAACGGTTAGAAATGCAAGAGGAACCCAATACCCTGATCCAGTACAAGCTGCGTTCGTTGCAGAACAAGCGGGAGCTGATGGTATCACCATTCATTTACGTGAAGACCGCCGTCATATTACAGATAGAGATGTCACATTGCTAAATGAAACCATTCAAACTCGAATGAATCTTGAAATGGCGGTAACGGACGAAATGGTAGAGATTGCTTGTCGTATTAAGCCTGCATTCTGCTGTTTAGTACCTGAAAAACGAGAGGAAGTGACCACGGAAGGTGGCTTAGATGTCGCAGGGCAAAAACAGAAAATTGCAGATGCTGTTAAACACCTCACGGAAGCGGGTATTTTAGTTTCATTGTTTATTGATGCAGACCACGCACAAATTGATGCTGCGCAAGCGTGTGGTGCTCCGTTTATTGAAATCCATACAGGAGCTTATGCAGACGCTAAAACAGAACAGGAGCAAGAACTGGAGTTTCGCCGTATTCATGATGGTGTTATATATGCGGCGAGTAAAGGAATTAAAGTCAATGCAGGTCATGGCTTAACCTATCATAACGTTCAACGTATTGCACAGTTGCCTGAAATTTATGAGCTTAACATTGGTCATGCAATTATTGGCCGAGCATTGTTCAGTGGGTTAGCTCAAGCCGTAGCTGATATGAAAAAAATTCTGTTGGAAGCGCGCAAATAATGGCAATTGTAGGGTTAGGTACAGATATTGTGGAAATTGCTCGTATTGAATCTGTGATTGAACGTACAGGTGACAGCCTTGCGAAACGAATTCTAACGGAGGCTGAGTTAGTCCAGTACCAACAACAATCAAAACCAGCTCGCTTTTTAGCAAAACGCTTTGCAGTTAAAGAAG
Source organism: Providencia sp. PROV174 (assembly GCF_028480685.1). Taxonomy (NCBI): domain Bacteria; kingdom Pseudomonadati; phylum Pseudomonadota; class Gammaproteobacteria; order Enterobacterales; family Morganellaceae; genus Providencia; species Providencia sp. PROV174. The sequence goes on along the minus strand of NZ_JAMPOT010000017.1, from coordinate 102,309 downwards.
CGGCAGCTAAAGCACTAGGTACGGGGATCCGCAATGGCCTTGCGTTTAACCAATTTGAAGTTACTAATGACAAGCTTGGGAAACCGTTATTGAGTTTAAGTGATGAGGCATTAAAGTTGGCTAATTGTATACATGCAACACACTTTCATGTTTCGATAACCGATGAACGGCATTATGCGGTAGCTACCGTGATAATTGAAAGCACTATAAAAAATTAAAGTATTTCTAATCAGTAGAAAAATATAGGTTATTTACTGCTTGTTTTATTAGGTAATAAATAACCTATTAAAATAAAAGATATGTTATCTAAAATAAAATAATTATTGTAAGTTGAATATTTATGCTTGAAGTTATGTAATCAAATGAGATTTCAATCAGTCAATAAAAAACGGACTAGCTAATAATATGTAATTTTATAATCATTTTGGTTATTATATTTATTGAAGAATTTATTTTAATAAAATATATAGTATTGTGTAGTTTATTGTTTTTGTTGTTAAACAGCGACAATGGGTTGTATAAATTAAAATTTACACAACCCTAAGCTAAGTAAGAACCCATCATGGGAGGTAAAATATCACTAAAGGTTAGCATGTTGTATTCATTCATAATAATGAACTCTTAACATGATATTAGAAATTTAAATTTTGTCTGCGTGGTGAATCATGACAAATTTATCCCATAGCTGCTCTTGGCTTTCGATATGATGAGGATCAATAATGATAGTATTGTTTATGGGGCATACTGATTGGCAGGTAGGCTTATCATAGTGTCCTACACATTCAGTGCATAGGTTTGAGTCAATCTCATAAATTTCATTACCCATAAAAATTGCATCATTTGGGCATTCAGGTTCGCACATATCACAATTGATACAGCGTTTTGTAATTAATAAAGACATATCAGTGACTTATACTCTACTAAGTTAAAAAATAGTAACTTATACCTTGCACCTATTCGTTACTTCTATTCGATTCTTGTGTTTTTGTGCAACCATTTTACATTGAAATGTTTGAAAAAGTAATACTAAATTACAATACTTATTTTTATATTGTTTAAATTTGAGCTTTGTTTAAGTTTATTTTTATTCAGAATGGTTATTTTCCTATGAAAAATAGAAATCCACAAAAGAAGTTGTTTAGTTAAGTTTATGGAAATGCATCGTTTGATGTTATTAATGAATTTTTATTGCTATTTAATAGTAGGTTTTATTTTCAATAAAAACCAAAATATATTTATAATGGGAAATCTTTATTTAAAAATAAATTTAAAATAGATTTTTTTAGCATTAAAAATGCTTGATGTTAATCGTATTGCTTATTCATATTTTACGGTTTTTATGGTGAAATATGATTATTTATATCAATAAGGGCCTTTAATCAGACCCTTATCCATTTTAAATTTTAACCTAAATATAATTCGGTGTTATTATTCCTCTATTGAATAGCTATGGATTTTCCAGTTTTTATCTTTTTCTGCTTGGCTATATATATGAATAAGACCATTAGCGACATAAAGCGTTGCTGATTGAATTGTATCTCCAACGTTGAAGTTATCAATAAAGATCGGTTGTATACCAGCTTTATCATCTATTTGGTACAATTCGACAATTTTTTCATTTAAATTATACCCATATAAGTACTGTTTGTTTTTTGCCGAATCATAGAATGCTTGAATATTACTAAGGTAGGATCTTAGTTTCCCTTTTTGTACTGGTGCATTCGGGTCAACTTTACCATTATCTGCCATAGAATATACAACGTAAGTTTTATCTTTTGAGTGACCTAAAAAGTAATTACGTTTAGCGGCACTAAAAGTCATCGTTGTTGGATAGAAATCTTCGAATGCACCATTTTGTACTAAGGTTCTAATAATAAGCATATATTTATTCCTTTTGTTGTTAATAATGAATAACAATGTGATTGCCTAGTAATCATAAATAAATAAGTTTGATTTAAAATAATCTTTATTATTAGTTCATTTCATATATCTAATTAATTGAATAAATATTCACAAAGAGTGAAAGTTATGATAAAAATAATAAAAAAGATAAAGGGTCAAAAATATGTTCGAAAATCTTGGTGTTCTTAACTTCTGGACTTATTTGGCAGGGTTAGTTTTAATCATTATTGTACCAGGACCTAACTCATTATATGTATTAAAAACAAGTACATCGAGTGGCACTCGGTTTGGTTATCGAGCTGCTCTAGGGGTATTTACTGGAGATGCAATATTAATTTTTCTGTCATTTATTGGTGTCGCTTCAGTGATTAAAGCATCTCCAACATTATTTATGATAGTTCGCTATTTAGGTGCGGCTTATCTACTATATTTAGGCAGTAAGATTTTATATAGCACATTTATGCGTAAAAAATCGAAGCCAGACGGTATTGACGCTATCCCAATTAAAACAGAAAAACACTTTACTCGTGCCTTAGTGCTGAGCTTAACAAACCCGAAAGCAATTTTATTTTATATTTCTTTCTTTATACAATTTGTTGACTTTAATTACTCACATGCATGGGTACCTTACCTTGTACTTGCGACGATTTTAGAATTAGTGAGCTTTTTATACCTGAGCTTATTGATTTTTAGTGGCTATTTGATTGCGCGTTTTTTGCGTGAAAAACAACTCCTTGCAAAGCTTGGAAATTGTACGGTAGGCGCCTTCTTTATGGGGTTTGCAGCTAAATTAGCAATTTTTAGCAATTAAAATTAGGTTGTTATTACAGAGATAAAAGCATTTTAATTGCGGTCATTCTAACATTTGAGGATAATCGCGTGTAAAACGCATTGACCAGAGGTAAGAGTGACGCAAATAGAAATTGATGAGTATTGGATGCAACAAGCCATTGAACTTGCGCTAACAGCACAAGATCTCGGTGAAATTCCTGTTGGTGCGGTCTTAGTTAAAGACAATCGTTTAATTGCTTCGGGCTGGAATCGTTCTATTATTGACCATAATCCAACAGCACATGCTGAAATTATGGCTCTGCAACAAGCAGGGCAAGTGTTGTCAAATTATCGGCTATTGGATACCACATTATATGTAACATTAGAGCCTTGCATTATGTGTGCAGGCGCGATGATCCACAGCCGTATTAATCGTGTCGTTTATGGTGCTAAGGATTTTAAAACTGGCGCTTGTGGTTCCTACCTAGATATTATGGGGCAAGCAGGGCTAAATCATTATGTGGATGTGACTGGTGGTGTTCTAGAAGAGCAATGTTCTTCAATGCTGAGTGCTTTTTTTAAATTGCGTAGAGCGCAAAAAAAAGAACAAAAGCGCTAACACAGTAAAATTTAGCGCACTTATTTTATTTCAGCATGATTTATAGTGGCTTTTCAGGTGCTTTTGGTGGTGAGATAGGTGTTTCATCATCGGCTTCATCAGTATGTTGTGATGGGTGTAATGAAAGTAAATATTTTCCTAATGGCAGCCTTTTTTCATCAAGAGTTTTAGATGGCTGCGCCGCAGAACTCATTTTCCCTAGATTGGTTACACTAACTTTGTCAGGAATAGGGGATTGATTTTGCATTGCTTGAGATTCTATTTTGGTATGGCTCTCAGGCGAAATCAAATAAATAAGTGACTTTTGCGCAATATCAAGTGCATGCTGCTTTCTTTCTTGGCTTTGTAAGTAACCCACTAAACTTTGATGATAACGACGAATATTCTCAACGTAACGATAAGCTTCGTGGCCACGTGCATAACCATAAGTGAGTTGTGAGTAATATTTTTTCTGCGTCAATAGAGGTAAACGGGCTTTTACATCTAACCACCGGTTAGGGTCTCCGCCTAACATTTCAGTTAATTTACGGACATCCTGCATATGCCCATACCCCATATTATAGGCTGAAAGGGCAAACCAGATACGGTCATCCTTTTCGATGGTTTCAGGTAAACGCTCCATAATATAAGCAATATAAGCGGCGCCGCCCTTTATGCTTTCTTCCGGATCTAACCTATCCGCAATACCCATTGTTGTTGCGGTTGGCTTTGTTAGCATCATTAGCCCGCGCACCCCTGTAGGTGAGGTCGCTAAAGGATCCCAATGGGACTCTTGCCATGCAATAGCCGCTAATAATTTCCAGTCAATTACCTGAGCATATTTTTCAAATAGGGGTTGATACTCGGGGAGTTTATTATCAATGGCTTTAATAAATGCCATTGTGTCGAAATAATCGAAAGACTCTACATGGCTGAAATATTTTTCATTAAGGCGCGCGAGTAACTCGCTTTCATGGCTGATGTTGAAGAAATCAAGCAACGCAGCATCTAAACTGTTTTCTTTACTACGACGCATATACCAAGTAACAGCATGATCATCCAATAAATCAAAAGCAACCGCTAATTGCGGGTGAATACGTTGCTGTAGTGCAACTGCAATAGAGTCTTCTAATGTGTAGTCAACCTCACCATCGGCAACCATTTCAAGGATTTGATTAGTATTGTATTTTGAGGTTTCTTCCCATTTTAGGTTTGGGTATTCTTTAGCGAGCTCTTTCAAGGTACTTGCATGCGCCGTACCCGCCGTCACCAATAATTTACCATTTATTTCATTGAAGTTTTTGGGGCGATTTGTTCCTTTGCGATAGACGAGTTGTTGAGTGACATTGAGATAACTTGGACCTGTTTTCGTTTTAGCTAAACGGTCTTTGTTATACAGTAAACCCGCAACCGCGATATCGGCATCGCCATTTTCAAGGTCATCAAATATTTGCTCGAATGTTGGGCGAATGGTTATCTTGAGTTTAACTCCTAAGTATGAGGCAAAGCCTTGAGCTAGCTCGTAGTCGAACCCACGCAGCTGTTTTTGCTCATCAATATAGATAAGTGGCGAGCTAACGGCACTAATACGTAATTCACCTTGAGAAATAATTTTATTAATTTGTGAATTCTGCGTATTGGGCCAGCGGACGTTAAAACCGATGACCATAGTTGCTAGTAGCGCGATGACCACGATAATTAAATAGTTAACTTTTAAGTTATTCAAATAATAGTTTCTCGTGCATTGACTGGTGCTGTATGTCCATAAAAGAGTATGGCTAAGTAATGGTTATAATTCCAGTAGTCGGCTATTTTGCTCAACATTTAGGAACGGTGCAACCTATATTATCGTATTTAGCACAGAATAATATTTAACTAATCGCTTCATTTTTAATCACGCAAACGGTTTCGTATTGATGAACATTGCTTTATAATGTGTTCCGGTTTCCCTGCTTTCATGTTCAGGGCTGGCGTTTAAAAGAGAGAAATTAAGACGATGGAAATTTTGCGTGGTTCACCTGCTCTATCAGCATTTCGTATTACCCGCCTTTTGGCGCTGTTTGTAGAAAAACAGCTTCCTGTCACGGATATCTATGCTGAATATATGCACTTTGCTGAATTATCAGCGCCGTTGAGTGATAGTGAGCAAGGCAAACTGAGCAGTTTGTTAAAGTATGGTCCTTCTCTGGCTGAGCACGACCCATTTGGTAAGCTTATTTTAGTCACTCCTCGTCCAGGAACTATCTCTCCGTGGTCTTCAAAAGCCACCGATATTGCACATAACTGTGGCCTTGGCCAAGTAAAGCGTATTGAACGTGGTATTGCTTATTATGTTCAAGGTGATGCATTGACCCAAGAACAGTGGCATGAAGTGATCGCCATTTTGCATGATCGCATGATGGAAAGCATTTTCTCTTCTTTTGAACAAGCGAGCGCACTGTTTGTGCAGCAACAGCCGGCACCAATGAAATCCATTGATGTGATTGCGGGTGGCCGACTTGCATTGGAAACAGCAAACAGGGAAATGGGCCTAGCGTTGGCTGATGACGAAATTGATTACCTGTTAGAGGCGTTTACGGGGCTAAAACGTAATCCAACGGATGTTGAGCTCTATATGTTTGCGCAAGCGAACTCTGAACATTGCCGCCACAAAATCTTTAATGCAGACTGGGTGATTGATGGTGAAGAACAACCTAAATCACTGTTTAAAATGATTAAAAATACGTTTGAAAAAACACCTGACTATGTTTTATCTGCTTATAAAGATAATGCTGCAGTTATGGAAGGTTCGTCTGTTGGCCGCTTTTTTCCTGAACCTCAAGGACGTACATACCGCTACCACCAAGAAGATGCTCATATCTTAATGAAGGTGGAAACTCATAACCATCCAACAGCGATTTCACCTTGGCCAGGAGCAGCAACAGGCTCTGGCGGTGAAATTCGTGATGAAGGCGCAACAGGGCGCGGCGCGAAGCCAAAAGCCGGTTTAGTCGGTTTTTCTGTTTCTAACTTACGCATTCCTGGTTTTGAACAGCCTTGGGAAGAAGATTTTGGTAAACCAGAGCGCATTGTGACGGCTTTGGATATTATGATGGAAGGGCCATTAGGCGGTGCAGCATTTAATAATGAATTTGGTCGCCCTGCGTTATTAGGCTATTTCCGTACCTATGAAGAAAAGGTCAATAGCCACAATGGTGAAGAGCTTCGCGGCTATCATAAACCGATTATGTTAGCAGGCGGCATAGGAAACATTCGTGCGGACCACGTGCAAAAAGGTGAAATTACGGTCGGTGCCAAACTCATTGTACTGGGTGGCTCTTCGATGAATATCGGGCTAGGTGGTGGAGCCGCGTCATCAATGGCATCTGGTCAATCAGACGCAGATCTCGATTTTGCTTCGGTACAACGTGATAACGCAGAGATGGAACGCCGTTGCCAAGAAGTGATCGATAGTTGCTGGCAGCTTGGTGATGATAACCCTATCTTATTTATCCACGATGTGGGTGCGGGGGGTTTATCGAACGCAATGCCAGAATTGGTGAGTGATGGTGGCCGTGGTGGGCGTTTTGAATTACGTAAAATACTGAATGATGAGCCGGGCATGAGCCCGCTAGAAGTTTGGTGTAACGAATCACAAGAACGTTATGTGATGGCGGTTTCACCTGAACAGCTTCCTGTCTTTACGGCGATTTGTGAACGTGAACGTGCACCGTTTGCCGTGATCGGGGAAGCCACTGAAGAGCGTCATTTAATATTGAATGATGAACATTTTGCTAACCAACCTATTGATATGCCTCTGGATGTTTTACTAGGTAAAACACCAAAAATGCTGCGTGATGTAACAACATTAAAGGCAGAGCCTGATTCATTAGATAGAACAGCGATCAATTTAAATGAAGCGGTTAAACGTGTTCTACATTTACCTGCAGTTGCTGAAAAAACATTCTTAATTACCATTGGTGACCGCACCGTTACAGGTATGGTTGCACGTGATCAAATGGTTGGCCCATGGCAAATTCCTGTTGCTGACTGCGCGGTCACTACCGCTAGCTTAGATAGCTACTATGGGGAATCCATGTCAATTGGTGAAAGAACACCGGTGGCATTAGTGGACTTTGCTGCATCAGCACGAATGGCAGTGGGGGAAGCATTAACTAATATCGCATGTTCTTATGTGCAAGATTTAAAACGCGTTAAATTGTCGGCTAACTGGATGGCAGCGGCGGGGCACCCTGGTGAAGATGCGGGTCTATATGAAGCGGTTAAAGCGGTGGGGGAAGAACTTTGCCCTGGATTAGGTTTAACTATCCCAGTTGGTAAAGACTCCATGTCAATGAAAACGCGTTGGCAGCAAGATGGCGAAGAACGCGAAATGACCTCGCCACTTTCTTTGGTGATTAGTGCATTTGGCCGTGTTGAAGATGTTCGCTTAACAGTGACACCTGAATTAAAAGTAACTAATGATAATGCCTTGTTATTAATTGACCTTGGGCAAGGCAATAATGCGCTGGGCGGCTCTGCGCTGGCACAGGTATATCGTCAGTTAGGTAATAAAGCCCCAGATGTACGCAGCCCTGAAGTATTACTTGGCTTCTTTAATACAATTCAGAAGTTATTATCAGAGCAAAAACTTCTAGCTTACCATGACCGTTCAGATGGTGGTTTATTCGTCACTTTAGTAGAAATGGCTTTTGCGGGTCATTGCGGTATTAATGTTGATATTAGCTCTTTTGATGAAGACACGCTTGCGGCGTTATTTAACGAAGAGTTAGGGGCAGTCATTCAAATTAATGAAGCCGATAGAGCGTATGTAGCAGAATGTTTCGAACTAGCAGGGTTGGCAGGTTGCGTTCATTATTTAGGTTCTGCAATACATGATGACGCCGTGATTATTAATAGTCGAGATACGGTTGTATATCGTGAATCACGTAGCTTATTGCGTCAATGGTGGGCTGAAACTACTTGGCAAATGCAACGCTTGCGTGATAACGAGGTTTGTGCAGACGAAGAGCATGCGATGAAGCAGGATAACCAAGATCCTGGCTTGAATGTGAAACTGACGTATGACATTGAAGAAGACATCGCAGCGCCGTTTATTTTGTCAGGTGCGCGCCCTAAAGTGGCTGTTTTACGCGAACAAGGCGTGAACTCGCATGTGGAAATGGCTGCTGCTTTTGACCGTGCTGGTTTTGATGCGGTTGATGTGCATATGAGTGATTTACTTGCAGGTAACTTATCTTTGGAACAATTCCAAACATTGGTGGCTTGTGGTGGTTTCTCTTATGGGGACGTATTAGGTGCGGGTGAAGGTTGGGCAAAATCTATTTTATTCAATAATAAAGTTCGTGATGAATTCGCTGCGTTTTTCAACCGTCCTGATACCTTATCACTGGGGGTATGTAATGGTTGCCAGATGATGTCAAATTTACATGCGCTGATCCCAGGAGCGGAATTCTGGCCGCGTTTTGTACGTAACCGTTCAGAGCGTTTTGAAGCGCGCTTTAGCTTAGTTGAAATTGCGAATAGCCCATCGTTATTACTGCAAGATATGGCAGGCTCTCGTATGCCTATTGCCGTTTCTCATGGTGAAGGACAAGTGGAAACACGTGCAGCTGCACATTTACAGCAACTGGAAGATTACGGGTTGGTGGCGATGCGTTTCGTGAATAACTATGGTCAAGTGACTGAGCAATATCCAGCTAACCCGAATGGGTCAGTTAATGGTATTACTTCTGTGACATCGAAAGACGGCCGTGCAACGATTATGATGCCTCATCCTGAGCGTGTTTTCCGTACGGTAAGTAATTCATGGCACCCAGAGAATTGGGGGGAAGACAGCCCATGGATGCGTATTTTCCGTAATGCACGTAAACAATTAGATTAATGAGTATTTTAATAAATTAGCCGCTGAGCTAAATTGAATGCAAGCACGCTATCGTTAGGTATAAAACTAAAACGATAGCGTGCTTTTTTATTATTTAAATATTAATTAATTTTAAATTGGTTTTATGAATGAATCTCTTGATATATCAGATTAACTTTTTAATTAAAAAATGAATTAAATGTTAAATTATTGAATGCTAAATACGGCTAATTCAATTAATGGATTAGTCGTTTACATTCAAATAAAATTTAACGAGTATTAATATGAATGCTATAAATAAATTGAAGGAAGTTATTCATTTAAATAAGACAGTCGTAGGTTTAAATTATCGTGATAAAGGAGACGTATACATTAATTTAATGAAGGAAAACCTTGAGTTAGGTGAAGGTAAAGGGCATGAAGTCAAATTGGAATATACTAATAATGTGTTTTTTTCAGGGGGAATTGAATCCAATTTATTTATAAAAGGGAATAAAAACAATAATGTATTAGATGCGGGTGTAATGAAAGCGTCTATTAATGGATACGGCGGGAACGATCATATTATTTTTAGCTCGGGTGTTGCGAGAGGCGGGGATGGTGATGATAATTATTATTTACGCCGTTATCAATGGAAGAATGTTAAAAATAAAAGTATAACTAAATTAAATGCAAGAATCGTTGAGAACACAAAAGATAAGAGTGATGTTCACTTAGGGTATACTTTAGAGGAAATAGTTAACGTAAAACGCATAGATAATGACCTAGTATTAACAATAAAGGCAAAATCGCCATATAAAACCTTAGATGTTTTAGAACTAAATATTACATTAAAAAATGCTTATCAAGATACTTTAAATGGAAAAAAACTAAAACATCATTACCAGCTCTATACACATGATGGGTTTTGTTTAAATCCGATTTTAAATAACAATAGTGATAAGAAAAATTTGGAAAAATTTTATGAGATTACCTATCTTCAAGATAATGATTATCTTAAGAGAAGTGATGAAAGTGATAAAGTCAAAATCAATCAAGAAAAGCAAAATATAATCATTAATAATCATGGATATTTTTCTCCTTCCTGGGGTGATTTCAATTTTAATGGAAATATTAAAAACCTAACTTATACAGGTAGTGATCATAATGACCATTTAGTTATGGTTAATAGGAATAGCTATATTATTGCTACAAAGGGGAATGATATTTACCAGTTAAAACACAGTGATCTTGTGCCCTCGGAATTGGTTATTGACCTTGGTAATATGAAAGGGAATGATGGCCGTAAAAACAGTATTATTATAAAATTACCTGATGAATATGAAGACCAGTTACGTACAGATGGTCAATCAATATACGTTACTAATATTTTCGATGATAGAAAACTGGATATAAAATTTGTTGGCTATGAAAATAATGAATTTCAGCATATATATATTAAGGATGCAAATGATAATTTAATTAAGATTAATTTAAATAACGAAGGGCATGAAATAGCAACTAAAAAGATAACCAGTTTATTTACTGAACAATCGGATAAATTCAACCTTAGAAGGAAAGGGGACTATCTAGAGGCTATTGTTGATGCATTAGATGGGGATGATTCCATTTATAATCATAGTGGATTTGGAATGATAGCTAATGGCGGTAATGGTAATGATAAACTTATAGCATATAAGGGGATGAATGTTTTATATGGTGGGTCGGGGAATGATGTTATAGATGGAGGTATGCAAGGAGACTTATTACTTTCGGATTTAGGTGATGATATTTTAAATGGTAATGATGGGAATGATCACTATATTGTTGATGGTTCCAAAGGTATCGGAACAACAATTATCAATGATAATAAAGGTATCGGAACAACAATTATCAATGATAATAAAGGTATTAATAACATTCATTTAATGTATTTTAATAAAGAATATAAAGAAGTAGAAGAGAATGGAATAAAGTATCAGGTTTTCACGTCAGTTTCAAAATTACGTGAGGTAAAAATAAAGAAAATATCATCTAATGAAATAAATAAAAATCACATTCATCATTATGACAGGCTTCCTGATAATATTCCTAACGATGTCAAAGAAAGTATGAGCCATATGGTAAGGTACCTGGCTGAGCAAAAAAAATTCTGGGAAAGAGAGTATCCACTAATACCTTGGCAGCCGATATTTGAATTTAAAGGTTTTTTTGAAAACACAAATTACTCAATAAGAGATTTATCTTCACTAGAGATTAATATTAAGAAGGATTCAAAACCTTTTCAGTTAGTTATGAGTTTAACTGGCAATCAACATAAAGTAGTCGATAAAAGCAAACACGGACGGGTATTTAAAGCAAAGATGGATATAGGAAGTGTATCTGTTGTACACAATAATGCTGGCCATAATGTTTTGTATGCTGAAGAAGGAAATATCGATTTATCCGGTGGTGATGGAAATGATGTGCTTATTGCTAATGGTCATAGTGGGGAATTAAGTGACCAAAAAGGAGAGAATACGTTTATTGTTAATGGGGAATTCGTAGGGAAGAGTATTATAAATCACTATAGTGATAAAGACACGATACACTTAATTAGCTTTAATAGAACACCAGAAATCTTAGAACCTGATGACCGAAATGAAATAGCCCGCCATGTGTACAGTTCAGAGTCCGGCTATAAAGTTACGCTTATCCAACGTAAAAATAACCAAGCGCCAGTTGTTGTCCATCATAATTCATTACCCGGTACGCGAAAATATACAACAGCTCAAAAGCTTGATTATTTAGTGAATACTTTAGCTGAAATGCGGTTACAAGATGAATATAACAGCGTTGGGACTCTTGATTTTGAAAGAATAAATAGTGATTGGCAACCCGTTCAGCTTGTGAACGATTTTTTGTCGAAGGGATAAGTATAAAAAGAATAGTATGTTAATGAGTTACTGGTTTTAAACGTTGTAGAGTGAATAAAATCAAAAGCCCTAAAATATTCTGTTGATTTTAGGGCTTAACTAGAAACATATTTAGCGTAGTTTAGGCCCAAAAACGGTCGATTTGCTCACGTAATGCTTCTGCCGTTTTTTTACCTTTTTCGCCCACTAATGCACGGCCAGCAATAAAGGCTTTGGCCTTGATACCGTTAAATAAATGGATATCCTCCGGCACGATACCGCCAGTAATGGACAACTCTAGCCCTAAATCAGACAATTTGCGCATTTTTTCGATATCTTCACTAGTCCAGCCAATACCGGCGAGTTCTGCATCGCGGGAACGATGGTAAATCGCTTGCGAAATACCAAGTTCGACCCAATTTTTGGCATCTTCAAAAGTCCAATTACCATAAATTTCAATTTGGATCTCACGATTAAACTCATCGGCAACTTTTTTACAGGCAGCCATAGTGGCAATATGCGCCGCGGCTGAGACTGTGATCCAATCTGCTCCTGCTTCAAATGCCATTCTTGATAAAATGGCGCCACCATCCGTCGTTTTCATATCACAAACAATAATATGGTTTGGATATTTCTGACGGAGTGTCGAAACGGCTTTCATGCCTTCTGCGAAAGCTAAAATGGTACCCACTTCGATAATGTCGACAAAAGTGTGTACATTGTCAGCCACTTCGAGTGCGGCAGGTAAGTTGGTTTGGTCTAAAGCAATTTGGATCAAAGGCTTTGTCATTGTGATTGTCCTAAAATATTTTCATGGATTAGACGTGCAAGGCCATCACCGTTATTATCTGTAGCACAGACGGAATTCGCATGTGATTTCACTGTGTCATCAGCATTTTTCATTGCAACTCCTAGACCCGCTAGCTCAATCATGGAGATATCGTTGTGGTTATCACCAACAGCAATAACTTGTTTTGAGTCATAACCCTGAGAGTGAAGATATTCCGCTAAACGCGTTCCTTTGTTATTGCCTTTTGCGGCAAAGTCGAAACGGTTTGACCATGACTTTTCGGCATTAAAAGTTTGTTTAATCCAAGGGGAATTTAAGAAACGTTCTAACGTAGACGGTTCACCTTCGACGACGAACTTCCAAATATAGTCAGCCTGCTGGACTTGTTCTTCAAATGAATCAATGCGATAAATTTTCGGCGGATGGCTCATGGTTGGGTCGTTAGCCCACTGTTCCATTGCACTCATGTAATCGATAGGGTCGATTTTTGAATACACCATGGCATCGGTGATATACATCACCATTTTCAGTTTATCGTTCTGCGCTAATTCGATGAATGTCAGTGCATTTTCTTTGGTAAGGGCATTGTGCGTGATGACTTTTTCATTTTGGTAATCATAGATATAAGTACCATTGCAACAAATAATCGGCGTAGTTAGCCCGAGTTCATCATAGTAAGGACGCGCAGCGGTATGGTGGCGGCCAGTGACTATCATGACGTGGCATTGTTTTGCTGCTTGTTTAATGGCTTGTTTGACTGCAGGGTGGATTGTATGTTCTTGAGTTAAAACCGTTCCATCCAAATCAAGCGCTAATACTTTATACATAGTTGATTACCTCTATCGCTAATTAATGATTCTCTTTTATTATCATTAAATTAGCATAATGCTTGATCAATAACCTGATAAACATCATCAATCGTGCGGCAACGGCGTAGTTTTTCAAGATCGACACCTGTTTCACTGTTTTCATCATCGAGAACGCGGGTCACTTCCATCAAGCCTTCCATATGTTCATCGGATGAACTGCCTGCTAAGGTGATCAGTACATCAACGGGTTCATCTTCACCCTCAAAAACAATCGGTTTTTCCAGTGTGACTAAAGCAAAGGCAGTTTTCAGCACACCATCTTCAGGTCTCGCATGGGGAAGTGCTAAGCTAGGTGCGATACAAATATAAGGGCCGAGCTTTTCGACGCTGCTGATGATTGCTTCATGGTAGCTGGGTTTTATCGCACCTGAAGCGATGAGCAAGTCTGTACCTATCTTAATGGCATCACGCCAGTTATCAGCGGATGCTTGTAGCTGTATCGAATTATTGTCGATTAATGATTGTTTAAATCCCATCATTGCCTTCCTATTTTTCAACGTTAGGGGAGTCGATACCGTTATGAGCGATATTGACTCCTACGACTTAGGCTATTTATTACCTATAAAATTGGTATGTATGATATCGAGTAGTTCATCACCGAATGAGTTGGGGTTGAGCATATTTTGTACGCCAAGAATGAATTTACCATCACCGGGATCCATTTCTGAGCTTAAATGTTTAGATGAAACAATAATATCTGTAGCGATTAATTTTGATTTATAGTCAGATACGGCGCAGGAATCCATGATGTGCGGGATACCTTTTTTCTCAAGATACTGGCCAATTTTCATCTTCATCATCATGGAAGAGCCTTGTCCATTGCCGCAAACCGCTAAGATACGTACAGGTTTAGCACCACTATGTTCAATAGATGCCGCTTCGGCTTCTTCAATGGTTTCTATTTCTCTTTCAATTGGGCTTTGTGCATCTTCTTCAGCGCGTAGTTTCTTCGCCGCAAAATACATATAGATAAGGGAGAGAGCGACAATAACAAAGAAGAACATTTTGGAGAAAGAAAGGCCTTGCATAATCACTGGGAAGGCGAGCGCCCAGTCGGCCATACCCATCCAACCACTAAAGTCAGTACCTTGGTTATTAATTAAGCTGATTGCCCAAGCGGAACCTAATACTTCAATGATACCCATCACGAAACACACTTTCATGACGGCTTTCCAACCCCCAAAATGGTTGGCAAAAATACCGATAGTGGCGTTCGAGAAGAACATAGGGATAAAGCCAGGAATGATCATAATTGGTGAGTTAAACGCCAACATACCCAACACAGCCACAAATTGGCCTATTGCCCCCCACATAAAACCAAATACCATGGCATTAGGTGAGAATGCATAGATAGCTGCACAATCAATGGCGAGCACGGCGTTAGGAATGACACGTTCGGAGATCCCTTTAAAGGCCTCAGAAAGCTCTGCAACAAACATGCGCACACCCGTTACAATAATTTGGATAGCGACGGCAAATTTTAAACCAGTTTCAATAATATAAATGGTCCAGTGAGTGGTACCTGCCATGGTTTGTAGGTTGGGAATGCCAAAAGAAATCAAAATAACGCCAAAGAATAAGGTCATCACAATGGCAGTAGCGGAAATGCTGTCGTGAAAAATATGCAGCCATTTGGGCAGTTTTAAATTATCTACACTGTCTTTTTTATCGCCCAGTTTAGGAGCAACTTTGGTTGCTATCCATGAGGCAAACTGCTGCTGGTGCCCAATCGAAAAACCGGCACCACCAGTGACTTCTTGCGTTGGTTTAAACATAATATTGGAAGAAATTCCCCAATATAGCGCCATTAAAACTGCGGAATACAAAATAGTTTCCCACATGCTTGATCCGAGAACAAAATAGAAAACAGCGATCAAGCCTGCTTGTTGAAACATAATATGCCCTGTCAGCATAATGGTACGAATACCCGTGACGCGGCGGAAAAGGACTAAAAGAATATTAATTGCGAGAGCTAATAACACGGTATAGCCCACCCAAGAATAGTTATCACCCATGGTTTCCATTGTCGCCATCATTGATGTATATGGGTCAATGACGGACCCTGTAAGTCCATGGTATTCAGACATTTTTTCGATGACGGGTTTAAAACTGGACACTAAGGTACTGGCACCCACGCCAACTAGCATAAAACCAACAATCGTTTTGATTGTCCCTTTGAGGATTGTCGTGCCATCGCGCTTTAATAGCCAATAACCAATAAATGTGACTAAGCCTAATAATAGAGGTGCTTTTGTCATTACTTGGCTGTAAAAAATATAGAAAGCGTCGTATAAAAAATCCATATTTTTACCTCTAATCAAATTGTATTTGTAATTTATCTGGGTCAGAGATTAATCATATTGATCGTATCTGGTGTTATTGCGATATAATCATTTAAAGCGATTAATCAGTCTCGCAAAAATCAAATGTGATCATATGTAATCACGAATTGCTCTTTTTTGATTGTTCTCATTTGTGCGTTTTTTTACCAGTAAAAAAATAAATAAATGGCGACCTGATCACGTAAAATTTAAAATATACATATGTATCAATCACTTGTTTTTATTTATATTAAATGTTGTTTTTTTGCATTCGCAAAGGTTGACAATAGTAAACGAGATAAATAGAATCAAAACCAATCACTAATAATCATTTTGAGTCACAAGGTGTCATCAGGATGATTATTAATTAATAAGGCGATGATTATGAATGAAGTGCAAAGACACAATGAAATATTGTCGTTATTGGAAACACATCGAGTGATCAATGTTTCTCATATTACCGAACAGTTTAGTGTGTCTCCTGCAACAGCTCGTCGTGATATTTCAAAGTTAGATGAGCAAGGTAAATTGCGAAAAGTCCGTAATGGCGCTGAACGTATTGAAAATAAAAAGCGTAAGTGGACACCGTTAAACATCAACAGTACTGATCACTATGAAGAAAAATCGGAAATCGCAATTAAAGCGGCTGCACTTTGTCTTCCTGGGGAAAGCGCAGTCATTAACTGTGGTTCCACCGCGTTTATGTTAGGGCAGCAATTGTGCGGGAAAAACGTGCAAATTGTGACTAATTATTTTCCATTAGCGAGCTATTTGATAGACCAAGACCATGATGACGTCATTTTAATCGGCGGGCAGTATAACAAAGCACAAAACATTTTTTTGAATCCGGCTTTGAACACGTTAATGGGTTATGCAGGTAACTGGATGTTTACTTCAGGTAAAGGGTTAACGGAGGCCGGCTTATATAAAGCTGACATGCTAACTGCGGTAGCAGAGCAGCAAATGCTTGACCAAATTGATAAATTAGTCGTTGTTGTAGACAGTTCCAAAGTGGGTCATCGAACCGGAATGTTATTCTGCCCAGCTAATAAGATAGATGTTCTTATCACTGGAAGAAATGCTAACTCTGAGGTTATCAAAGCGATTGCTGCACAGGGCACGCGAGTGATACTGGTTTAATTCCACCGTATACCTAATTTTTAAAACTTAAACTAATTCTGCCGCCATGCCTTAATTTCTCGATTAAGGCATCAGGCTCCCTACATCTAAAATTCTGGAAAAAGGTATTATTACTATGAGCAAAGTAAATGAAATCACACGTGAATCTTGGATTTTAAGTACGTTTCCTGAGTGGGGAACGTGGCTAAATGAAGAAATTGAAAAAACGGTTATTGAACCTAATACCTTTTCAATGTGGTGGCTAGGATGCACAGGAATTTGGTTAAAAAGTGAAGGGAATACCAATGTTTGTATCGATTTTTGGTGTGGAACAGGGAAAAAAACACAGAAAAACCCATTGATGAATAAGCAACATCAAATGATGCGTATGGGAGGGGTGGAAGCGCTACAACCAAACTTACGAACCGCGATTTTCCCTTTAGACCCGTTTGCCATTAAAGAAGTTGATGCGATTTTAGCGTCTCATGACCATGCTGACCATATTGATGTCAATGTGGCCGCGGCGGTAATGCAAAATTGCGGCGACCACGTTAAATTTATAGGTCCTCAAGCCTGTGTGGATTTATGGATTAAGTGGGGCGTACCAGTAGAGCGCTGTGTAGTCGCCAAAGTTGGCGATGTACTTGAAGTAGGGGACATGAAAATCCGTGTGTTAGATTCATTTGACCGCACAGCATTGGTGACATTGCCACAGGGCGTTTCTTCCACGGATAAGCAAATTTTAGATGGCATGGATTCTCGTGCAGTAAACTACCTGATAGAAACAACTGGCGGCTCTATTTATCATTCCGGTGATTCACATTATTCAAACTATTATGCGGCGCATGGTAATCGTTACAATATTGATGTCGCACTGCTTTCTTTTGGTGAAAACCCACGTGGTGTGACCGATAAAATGACTTCATCGGATATTTTGCGTGCAGCAGAGTCATTAGATTGTGAGCGGGTTATTCCATTCCATCATGATATTTGGGCAAACTTCCAAAATGACCCGCGTGAAATAGAAGTGTTGTGGAATATGAAAAAAGAGCGCCTGCAATATAAATTTGCCCCGTTCTTCTGGCAAGTGGGTGGGAAATATACTTATCCAACAGATAAAGACCGCATGCATTATCAACATTTCCGTGGCTTTAGTGATATTTTCAAAAATGAGCCTGAATTACCATATAAAGCATTTTTATAATTAATTGGTTTGTTAAGAAAAGCAGAAGGGGAAACGCTTCTGTTTTTTATTTGAACTTAATAACGAAAAAACCGCCACTATGAAGTGACGGTTTAGATTATTGATCAGAAATTATTCTTTTTCGTTTAAGATAAACATGCCGTATGGGTGGATCTGCAAATAAAGGTTTTCCCCAACAGCGGGTTGCAACTGCGTCGCATTAATTTGCAGCAACATTGATTGACCATGCCAATCAACAGTGACTTCGTATTGAGGCCCCATATAGGCAACATGAGTAACCGTGCAGCATTGGCTATCTTCGCCTTGCAAACTCAGTGTGATGGCTTCAGGGCGAACCCCCACAGTCACCGTAGTTTTATCAGTAACAAACTGCTCTGGACGCGGTAAACGATAATTGAAAATATCGACGGAATCAGCACTGAGTGTTGCAGGGAAAATATTTGCATCCCCCATAAAGCTCGCCATAAATTTTGACGCTGGCTGGCGGTAAAGCTCTTGCGGCGAACCTAACTGCATGATTTTCCCTTTATTCATCACTAGAACCATGTCTGAAACCGCAAAGGCCTCGCTTTGGTCGTGGGTGACATATAAAGAGGTGATATTGAACTGTTGCTGTAACTCACGAATTTTTTCACGCATGCTACGACGCAAATTTGCATCTAAGTTACTTAATGGTTCATCGAATAATAGGACTTTGGGTTTAAGGATCAATGCACGCGCCAAGGCTACACGTTGTTGCTGACCTCCAGAGATTTGGTCAACAAAACGGTCAGCAAAGCCAGCCAAATCCACTAACTCTAATGCTTCTTCAACCCGTTTTTTGATCTCAGCTTTGGGTAATCCTAACATTTTTAAGCCATAGCCGACGTTGTCCCCCAAGGACATATGCGGGAATAGGGCGTAGGATTGGAATACCATACAGATATCGCGTTGCTGAATGGAACGGTCTGTCACATCTTCGCCATCAATAAACATACGGCCTTCAGTGGGTTTTTCTAACCCCGCCACTAGGCGTAATACGGTAGTTTTACCACAACCAGATGGGCCGAGTAGGGTCACCATGCTACCTTGCGGAATTGAAAGACTTAAATCATCGATGACGGTGTTGTTGCCAAAGCGTTTAGTCACATTTTTTAGTTCAACAAAATGATGTTGTGTCATGTCAGTTACTCCATGATTACTGTGCATTTTTGGCTTTGGAACGTGAAACACGGGCTTCGCCAATCAAATAGTCAAATAAGAAAATAATTGCCAACATTACGACAATCAGGATTGAGCCATAGGCAATGGCAACGCCATATTCACCGTCTTCTACACGGTTTAAAATATAGGCTGTTGCGACGCGAGTATCAGGAGTAACTAAGAATACAATCGCACTGACAGTCGTGATCGCACGGACAAAGCTATAAATCAGCGCCGATAAAATGGCTGGGCGCAACAAGGGTAGCAGAATAAAGAAGATGGTACGCATTGAACCTGCCCGTAAGCTGAGAGAGGCTTCATCCAATGATTTATCAATTTGGCCTAAGCCTGCAATACCTGCGCGGATCCCGACAGGAACATTACGCATAGTCATTGAAATAATAACAATGGCAGCTGTCCCTGTTAAATAAAACGGTGAGTCGTTAAAGGCTAAAATGTATGACACACCCGCAACAGTTCCTGGCACCGCAAAGCACAGCATCGTGGTAAATTCGATAGTCTTTTTACCGCGGAACTCTTGGCGAACCACAATATAGGCAATAAGTAAGCCAAGAATCGCGGTGATGGGAGCGGCAATACCAGCGTACAGAAGCGTATCCAACAATGACGGCCACGCACCATCGCTCATACCTTGACCGAATAATTTAATAAAGTTATCGAAGGTTAAAGTGTAATCAACACCCCAGTTAACAGTGAAGCTACCGTAGAAAATACTGCCGTATAACAAGACGTTAAATGCAACCCAAATCGCTAAGAAAGTGGTTACGATAGTAATTAATGACGTTGGTAACGGTTGAACATCACCACGGTAAGATTTTCCTGATACGGTGACATAGGAGCGTTTACCTATCCACATATACTGAACACAAAAGACTAATAGTGAGAACACTAATAGTGATGCACCCAAGGTACTGGCGGCTTGATAATCCAGTTGTGAACCAGTGATATAAAAGTAAATTTGCGTTGCGAGTACGTCGAAGTTACCGCCTAAAACCAATGGGTTACTAAAGTCAGCGAGCGATTGTACGATGACGATTAAAAATGCGTTCGCCAAAGCAGGTTTCAGTAATGGCATAAAAACATTAAAGAAAGTTTGGTAACGGTTGGCACGTAAAGTATAAGACGCTTCTTCTAAAGATGGGTGAATGGTTTTAATCGCACCGTCTAAAATCATGAATGACATTGGAGTGAATGCCAGTACTTGCGCTAACCAAATACCCGTAAAACCATATAGCCAGTTGGTATTTTCCAGACCCATATAGGTCGCAAGGAATTCAGTAATATAGCCCGAACGCCCCATCATCAAGGTGACCCCTAGGCCAACCACAAATGGCGGAGTGACGATAGGCAAAATAGAAAAAACACGGCCAATGATGGCAGAGCGCTTAGCAATACGCGTCGTATAAATGGCTAAAATTAAGCCAAAGAAAGTACAGCCAGCCCCTACCGCTAACGATAAAAATACTGAGTTAATAATAACTTGGACAATGTGAGATTGCGTCAGAATTGCCACAAAGGCGAATGGTGCAAAGTCCCCATTCCCATCAGTAAACATCGGAATGAAAATAGCGACACTCGGGAACACAATAAACAGGGTTATCAAAGCAACAACGGTGATCAGCGAGCCAATAACGAATTGGTCTCCACCGAGCCACTCAAGGCGGGTTAACGCCAGTGTCATCACCATACCCAAGGCGATAAATAGTACAATAGTTGAGTAACCTAACCCTTTTCCTTCAAAATAAGAGGTTAAGATCACCACGGCTGCGGTGACAACTGCTACGCCAATATCGAAATAATGCCGTGTTTTATGATAACGATCCGCTGGTGTTAACGGGCGAATAAATAAAATGGACGGTAATAAATACCAAAGCCAGCTAATGTTTAGTCCACTCCAACCGTAAGCTGCTATGATTTCGTCTTGTGTTGAGTCAAGTACGCCATAGTCTAAGCTCCAAGAAGGCAGCAACGCGAAACCTAGCCAAGCAATCAACAGCCAAAAAAATATGCTATCTTTTTTGGTTGGGGTCGATAAGGTTAGGGTTTGAGACATAGTTCCCCCTAAGCTCGTCATATTTTGCGTTGTCACGGTGTTGGCTTCACTTCGTTACCCTAGTCACATACTTACTGTATGCGCCTAGGGATAACGTTATGCGCGGCTGGCGACAACTCAAATTATTCAGAGCTTAATTAAATTTAATTTTTATTTTAGTTTAGTAAGAGCTCAGTGCGGTGGATGACCACCGCACGAGATAGCTATTTGCTCATTTTGACTTCTGTTACCCATTTATTGATAAGGTTCTTACGGACATCAGCATCACCGTATTTGTCCATATCATAATTAATTAGGTTTAACTCATTGAGTTTTAATGAAATAGGAGAGGACTCTGCCGTTGTATTGGTTAAGATTTGGTAAGATTTACCTTCTTTCCAACTTAACTCTTGGGCTTCTTTCGATAAGACGAAATCAACAAACAGTTTCGCGTTATCCATATTGCGTGCATTTTTTAGGATACTGATCCCGCCAATTTCATAGCCAGTACCTTCGCATGGTGCGATAAGCTCTAATGGCGCGCCATTTTCCACTTCTAATGAATAATCATGTAAGAAACCAATACCAATGGCGGACTCACCGCGGGCGGCGTTACGTGCTGGGGCAATACCTGACTTAGTATATTGAGAGATATTTGAGTTTAATTTTTTCAGGTAATCAAAGGCTTGCTCATTACCCCATAATTGGTCGAAAGTGGCTAATGCGGTATAAGCAGTTCCTGAACTTTGTGGGTCTGCAATTTGAATCTCACCTTTATATTCAGGTTTAGTTAAATCTTTCCAGCAAGTAGGGATAGGTAAACCTTTCTCTTTTAGACGGTCTTTGTTAACGCCAAACCCTAAAATACCGATGTAAACAGCAGAAGAATAATTGCCTTTACGCTTTGCGGGATCTTGGAACTGCGGCATGATCTCAGCCAGATTTGGCGATTTGTATGGTTCAAGCAAATCCATTTCCCCTGCTTGTGAGTGGGGGTCTAATGTACCGCCGTACCACACGTCAGCTTGTGGGTTACGTTTTTCAGCTTCGATTTTGGCTAACGTACTGCCAGAACCATTACGCACAAAGGTGGTTTTGACATCATATTTCTTAGCAAAAGCCTGCGTTTCCGTTTCACACATGGCGTTAGTGGCGCTACAGTAAACAACTAAACGGCCCGCAGCATTTGCAGTGGTAGTAATCGCTGCGAGGGATAAGCCAGCAGCAACAAGCGTAGAGAGAGTTTTCAGTTTCATTGTCAGTCCTTTATTCAGGTTTTATTATCAGAGGGTGAAACAGTGCCTGCTAAATGCTCTCGTTTGCTGACATTGGCAATCAATAGAGGCATTAGCAGTAATCCCATCAAAGCCGCAGCACTCGCTAGTAAAGAAAACATTCCTGACCAACCATAGTGTGCAATGACTTGAGAGAGTGGCCATCCCGCAATTGCAGCGCCTAAATAGGCATACAATCCAAGATAGCCAGTTACCGCTCCAGCTGCTTTTTTATGACAATATTCTGTTGCAGCTAGACCGATTAACATTTGTGGACCAAAAACAAAAAATCCAATCGCAAAGAAACATGCAGCCAATAAAGCATAGTGATGAATTGGCGTTAACCATAAGGCACTTACTGAGACACAAAGACCCAATGAAAACAGCAGGATCATGGGCGCTCGTTGGCCACGAAACAGAATATCAGAGCCCCAACCAGAGCAGAGTGCACCTAATAATCCGCCCAGCTCAAATAACGATAATGTTGCATTCGCACTGAGTAAATTGGTGCCATGTTTTTCTGTTAACCATAAATTTCCCCAATCGTTTATCGCCATGCGGATCAGATAAACCAAAATATAGGAGAAGCCCAGTAACCAAATCATACGGTTAAAAATGATGGCATCTTTTAATATTACTAGCATTGGCATTGGCGGTGATAAGCGTTCTTGGCGCATTTCCAAGACATCGTGTCGCCACAGCCCAACACTTGGTAGTTGCTCTTCTTGCGGTGTGCCGCGTAATTGGCGACACAACCATAGCCCAATGATGACACCAATGATCCCGGGAACAATTAAGGCCATTTGCCAACTGTATTGGGTTGCTAATAATGCCGTCAGCAAGGGAAGCAACATTCCCCCTAGATTGATGGAGATATTCCACAGTCCCCACCAAAACCCGCGTTCATTGCGTGAATACCAGTTCGTTAGAATGCGTGCACAAGGTGGCCAGCCCCAACCTTGAAAAAAGCCGTTTAGTGTCCAGACAATTAATAACGCTGGAAATGATAAGCAGTAGGCAAAAATAATATTCAGTAGCCCTGTCATCACTAAACCGGCACCCATAAACCAACGGTATCCTGTGATATCGTGGAAGATCCCCGATAAAAACTTAGAAATACCGTAGGTTAAATAAAAGGCAGTCGCTATCCAGCCAATGTCGCTTTTATCGAGAAACAGCTCGTTTTGCATCACAGGCATCACGAAATTAAAACTCTTTCGCGTAAGGTAAAAAGTGGCATAACCAATAATCATTGATAGCATTAAGCGGCGACGCCAAAAACGATACGTGTTATCCAGACTCAACGTGTCTTTACCTGTCATAGGGCGGTTTCTCTTGTTAGGCAAAATGTAATCAAATTTTTAACAAAAAGGATGAGAGAAGGTATTAGAGGGCTAGGAATTATTCCTAGTTTTACGATGTTTTATCTCAAAATGTGGGCAAGTTAACACTTATTTGTGTACCGTTTAGGGTTGTTAGTGTCCAGTCACCGCCTAAGGCTCTCACTCGCTCTTCAATACCGCGCAAACCAAAGCCACTCGTGCGTTTGCTAAATGGAATACCGACACCATTATCATTAACAATAAGCTGGATCGAGTCACCTATTTGCTCAAGTGAAATGTGGATTTGTGTGGCTTTTGCATGTTTACTGATATTGTTAAGTAGCTCTTGAACGAGGCGATAAAGCGTAAACAACACCGTTTCATTGATCGGCGTTGTTTGTAAGCCATAATGAAAGTGGCACTGAATATTATTCTGTGGAAAAGAAAATTCAGCAATTAAGTGTGTTAGTGCATTTTCAAGAGACATTTCATCTAACACAGGAGGGCGCAATTGGCGCAATAATTGCCGCGTAGATTGATGAATTTGCTGCGCTAATTCATTTATTTGACTGGCTGCTTGGTGGCTGATGTCATCTGTCGCTGTTTTTTTCACTAGCATCGACTGAATTTGAATAGCAGTAATATTTTGTCCAATTTCATCATGCAGCTCACGGGCAATCGCTTTTTTGATATCTTCTTCGGTGTGCACGAGCTGCAACATTAAGTCGCGCCGTGTTTTTAGTTCTTCTTCTAAGCGCTGGCGATAACGTTGTAGATTACTTGCCAGCTGTTTTTGTCGGCTAATTGCTATCCCAAGGCCAATACCAATTAAGGCTTGAGTGCTGAGAAACATTTCTAATTCTTCTAAATCAGCAAATGCACCGTGGAATTGCCGCGCAAAAGTAATGATTAAACTACCTAATAATGCAGAAAGTACGCCACCTTGCCAGCCATAACGATATGCCATAAAAACGTTAGGAATAAACACCAGTAAGACAATTAACCGTTCAATTTCGGGAGCAAAAAATACTTGGGCGCTGAGCCCAACGACACAAAATAGAAAACACCAAACAATCAAAGAGGTTCGTAATTGTTTATCTGGCGTCCCATAATCAAGTAGCATTTGGTAGTGTTGTTCGTGTAGATATTCATAAATAAGGTAAACAAAAGGAGAAAGTAGTATCCCTCCGGTGAATGTTGTTAGGAATAATTGGCTAATAGAACAAGATGATAACCCACTGAATAATAAAGCATGCAATACACTATTTGCCGCAACGCCTGCGAGTAATAATAACAACCGCTGCCAATATAACGTATAACGCCACCAGATATTTTGAATAACAAAAGCCACACCGAGACTTAATAACGGTGATAACAGTAAAATAGGTTGGAAGAGAAGTTGTTCTGATGATAACCAAAAATTTAATATCCCTTCGCTAAGCAGTAGTGTTGGCCAGTAGCGTCTCCAAAGGATAATCATCAATGCTAGGCGTAAGCCTTGTGGCAGAAATAAAGTTGCCTGAAAACTGTTTTGACTTAAATAAAAGCCGATAATCCACAAGCCAATCCATAACAAGGAATAGGTAAAAAATAAGAAGATGGATTGCAGCGTTAACCGTAAGCTTTTATTCATGCCTGAATTACCGTGAAATTAGGTTATGTTCTAACGCGTAGTGAACAAGGTCGATGGTATTTTCGCATTGCAATTTGCCTAGTATATTTGCGCGGTGAACATGCACGGTTTTATGGCTTAATTCAAGTTGCTCTGCGATCACTTTTACACTCAAGCCAGCAACTAATAAATCAAATACTTCCCGTTCCCGAGGTGTCAATTCATGTAGACTTTGCTGTTGCTTAGGAGAGTGGCGTAGTGCTCGCATAGCATCGGCACATAAATAGCAGCCGCCTTGGTGGACAGAGCGAACCGCTTGCACTAACTCTTCAGGGCCACAGCGTTTAGTTAAATACGCACTGGCTCCCGCATCTAAAGCGCTTTGCACAAAGGCAGGGGTATCATAAATGCTCAATATAATGGTGCGAAAATCAGGCTTTTTTTGACGCAACCGTGATAAAAGTTGTAAACCGTTTTCATCTGGCATTGAAATATCCATGATGGCGACATCAATATCTAAATTGAGTAAATTCGGCCATGCTTCTTGGGCATTTGCATATTGCCCAACAACTGAAATATCGGGTTCCAGTGTTAAAAGTTGTGCGAAACCAGAACGCACAACCACGTGGTCATCAACTAAAGCGATTTTTATCATATTTTTTATCAATTTGATGAGTAGGGTATTGGGAAATCTTATATCAAGACGAGAAGAGATAAGCTACTAACATAATTTAGAATTAGGATATTCATCAGAAAAGCAGGAGGAAGTCATGAAAATATGCCAATAGCCACAATACAGCTAAATACTGATAAGGTAATAAAACGAATGCTTGATGTTCTATTACCTGATGGTTATACAGCGTTTGCTTACATTTAAATAGGTAGCACTTCAATGAGCTTAACATGGGTACCTGTGCTAATAATTTGATTAAGCTTCAACCCAGCTTGGGAAAAAAGAGCCTCAAATTCTGCTTTGGTATGCTCACCGCCTTCAGAGGACAATTGAATGCAAATTAAATCGAGCTCTTTACCAAAGTCAGGGGTGTTATCATCGGCAACAATACAATCAACTAAGAGTAGCTTAGCGGTTTCTTTCATCGCACGGCGAATGGTGGTTAAAATTTCAACAACTTGTTCATCCGGCCAATCATGACTGATGTATTTTAATAAAAAGATATCGGCATCTGGGCATTTTTCAAAGAATGAACCGGGGTAAAGAGTCCAACGTGAACTATCGTTTAATGCATGTAGGACATGATTTTCTAACACATGCTCTCTGTCGAATAGAATGCCGTTTACGGTTGGGTTTTGTTGGAGAACTTCAAGAAGTAAACTACCAAAGCCACCTGCAATATCTGCAACAGTGGCATTTTCAGGGAAATTATAATGCTTAACGACATAATGGTTTTCCAAAGCAGACATGGAGGACATTCCATTATGAAAGTTATCAGCTAAATCAGCATTTTTTTCCCAATACTCGAAAAAATTACAGCCAAACAAGTTCTCAAATACAGGTTGTTTTAACGCAAGCTCACCTAACTGATAAAGTGGCATCCAGAAGGTTTGGTCGGTGAGCATTAAGACCGCTTGACGCAATGAATATGGGTGGTTTGCCATCAGGAAGCGGGCTTCTAAATTTAATGCAAACCGTGAATTACCCACAGATTCAAATATGCGGTGGCTCGCGAGTAGGCGTAGTATTTGATTAAGCGTGCGTTCTCGTCCCCCGATTTCTTGTGCCAACTGTTTCGCTGTTTTGGGCCCACTCTCCAAATGCTCAGCCAGATTGAGCTGTACTGCAGCACGTAATGCGGCTTGGTAAGAAAAACCAATGGCTTGTTGTAACACATATTGGCTAGCACTGAGTTCACATGATTTATTGTCTATTATCATCGTTCTATGTTCCATGGAATCCCCTACGATAAATTAATGGAAAAATGAATTCATTTCTTTGGTTTAAGTATTATCTGGTTTTGAAAAATAACAACCTATTCCCTTTAAATAAATTGCTGATTATTTTTAATTTAATTTATTGATTTTCATTAATAATAATGGTTTTGGTTAGTTGTGTGCTATTTTTCGGATGCTAATAAGTTATAAATATATTTAATGTTCTTTGACTGGAATTAACAAATTTGATTATACGTCACCCAAAAATGCGTATGTCTAAAATTGGCGACAGACGCCACTTTAGAGTGTCGTCAAAAGGAGACATTTATCTTATTGATAAATATAGATTTATAAATTTGATGTTAAGGGTGTCTTAAATTAGCGACAATATGGAGAAAGAGATAAGCCGTTTTAGTGTATCCAGAATCAATGAATAGACAGTAAAAAATAAATAATATTATTTTTCAATTAGTTAAAGAGTGACTTGAAAAGTTGGCACGGCATGTGCATAATAATACTCAGTTGCTCATTCAACTTCTTATGTAGGTCCAAAATTAGTTGGGTACATACCACATAAACCAAGAATGACGCCAAAGTAAGGTGCCTACCGTCCAACAGCACAGATATTCGCCTACGGGCCTTATCAAACACAGGGCGACACGTGGAGTGAGGCACCACCTATATAATTATCTTTAATGTAAAGACATAATTATATAAAAGCAGTAACCATCAGAGTCGTTGTTATCGCTGGCGGGGTAAAGGTAAGTCCTTTATCCCGCCTTCCTATTTTATGCCCACCATAATGCCCGTCATACTTCGAACCGCAGCGTTGTTACCTGCGTTCAGCCACTCTAGTCACATACTTTTGTATGCTACTAGAGATATCTTCACTTGGCGCCTAGCTGCAATTCGAATTATTTAGGACATAGCTAAGTGTTTTATTTTTAAAGAAAAAACTAAAGAAAAGCCGAAAGAATTCATTTAGTAAGACCTATCGATTCTTTTATGCTTTCGTTTATGCGAAAAAGGAACATCCGGGTGATGAATATACCTATCTGAAAATTATCATTTTTTACCAATTAACTTGGCACGTTCATTGCTTTTTGATTGTTACACTTAGTCTGATTTTAACGCTATGGGACACATAATTTGGATTGTGCTTTTCGCATGACAAAGAGTTCTGCTACCATTGCAATACGTTTAATGGGTATGAGATGAATGTATTGAGTAAATGGCGTTTTTTCCCGCGCTCCTTGCGCCAACTCGTTGTGATGGCATTTTGGCTTGTACTACTTCCTTTATTAGTACTCGCTTACCAGGCGTATCAAAGCCTGGAGCAACTCAGTAACCAAGCTGCCAATATCAATAAAACCACGCTGCTTGACGCACGGCGTAGTGAGGTCATGAGTAGTCTCGCCTTAGAGATGGAGCGAAGCTATCGGCAATACTGTGTTTTACAAGATGCCACCTTGCAAACGCAATATCAGAAACAGTTTGCAGATTACCAGCAAATGTTCGAGCGTCAAAAAACAATCTTACCCACTTCGTCAGACACCTCCGCATTGGCTAACACTTTGGATGTACTTAAAACAGTCACTTGTGAAAATAATGAGCCAACAGAAAAAAACACACTAGCCTTAGAACAGTTTTCTGCCGAAAATGCCTCATTAGTGCAAGAAACTCGAGATGTGATTTTTAGCCGTGGAGAACAGCTACAAAAAGCAATTGCGAATAAAGGTCAATTATTTGGCTGGCAGAGCTTAATTTTATTCTTATTAAGCGCTTTGCTAGTGGCATTATTCACTAGGATGATTATTGGCCCAGTTAAAGCTATCGAACGAATGATTAACCGTCTTGGAACTGGACGCACGATAGCCAATAATATTGAGCGCTTCAAAGGTCCTAGGGAGCTACGGACAATCGCGCAGCGTATTATATGGTTAAGTGAGCGATTAGCATGGCTTGAATCACAACGTCATGAATTTCTTCGTCATATTTCGCACGAATTAAAAACGCCTCTTGCAAGTATGCGTGAAGGAACGGAGTTACTTGCTGATGAGGTAGCCGGGCCATTAACGGTGTCTCAAAAAGAAGTTGTAGAAATTTTGGATCACAGCAGTAAGCATCTTCAGCAACTTATTGAGCAATTACTTGACTATAACCGTAAGCTCGTAGATACCCCACCGGAAGCACAGATTGTTGATTTACAAAAACTCATTGACGATATTGTCAAAGCGCATAACTTACCCGCACGGGCTAAAAACATCAAAACAGAAGTGCGTTTAAAAGTGGATAGCTGTTTAGCTGAACCCTCACTTCTTGGGAGAGTTATTGATAATATCTATTCCAATGCGGTGCACTATGGTGGCGAATCAGGTAATATTTGGATCTCTAGTCGCCAAACAGGCAATAAACTGCTAATTGAAGTTGCGAATACGGGTACGCCAATTCCTGAATCTGAGCAAAGCATGATTTTTGAACCTTTCTATCAAGGTTCATTGCAAAGAAAAGGTGCTGTTAAAGGAAGTGGGCTAGGGCTGAGTATTGCGCAAGATTGTATTAAACAAATGGGGGGCGAGCTTTCTCTTGTTCCCACTAAATCAGCAGATGTCTGTTTTAGAATTGAACTGCCTCTAACCGCAGAGAATGAATAATGGTAAATCGGTCTACAGGTGTTTGGGCGGTACTTTACCGTAATGCATCGTTAAGTAAACATAGTCAAAGAGTACCTTATGTGATGAGACGTACAGGGCTCAATTTTGGGGCGGTCTTATTTTCCCTAATCTTAAGTGGATGTGTCGCTAAAAATGGTCAGTCACCGCTCGAAACTCTAGCACAAGTCGTTGTGCCTGAGGTAAAAGTTACGGACTACCGGTATACATCATGTGAAACGATCTGGAATAATGACCAACCTACTGCACGGGAAAACGCGCTATTTTGGTTGCGAATGATGGACTGTGCCGATCGCACTGAAACCAGTCAAGCACGTGATGAAGCAGGTAAAATCGAGGTAACAAACTGGTCGAGTGCATTTCAACAAAATATATTGTTGAATTCTGCTGACCCGTCTATTGCTGAGCGCCGCAAAATGCTTGATAGCATCAATACGTACAGTTTGAATTTTCCAACAGCAGTACGGCCATTATTACAATTATGGCGTGAGCAACAAGTCCAAATTATCAACTTGTCTGACGCGGGTGTTCGCTATAAACGCCTACAACAAGAAATGGATACAAAGCTCGACCGCTTGAAAGAAGATAATGCTAAATTGGCTTTCGAACTGAATACGACCTCCCGTAAGCTTGAAAACTTAACGGATATTGAACGTCAACTTTCATCTCGCAAAAAGAGCACGAACGAAACTGAAAAAGAGGTGGAAAATGGGGTTGAAGGAGATAAACCTATTTCCTCTGAAGAGCCAAAGCCTGATAGCAGTGTATCTTCTCCAGTAGAGCAAAACTCATCGGAGAATGAACAAAAATGACGAATCGTAAGTCAGCAAATTTATTACTCGTGGATGATGACCCAAGTCTTCTGAAACTGTTAGGTATGCGTTTGAGTAGTGAGGGTTTTAAAGTCACTACAGCAGAAAGTGGTCCTGAAGCACTAAAAATCTTACAAAAAGAAAAATTAGATTTAGTCATCAGTGATTTACGTATGGATGAAATGGATGGCATGGCGCTTTTCGATGAGATACAAAAAGCCCATCCAAACATGCCTGTCATTATATTAACAGCTCATGGCTCGATTCCTGATGCCGTCGCGGCAACACAACGAGGCGTATTTAGTTTTTTAACTAAGCCAGTCGACAAAGACGCATTATATAAAGCGATTGATGAAGCACTCGCACTTTCTTCAACACCCATGAGTGATGAAGAATGGAGCTCAGGTATTGTCACACGTAGCCCCTTAATGATACGCCTGTTAGAACAAGCGCATATGGTGGCACAATCTGATGTTAGCGTATTGATTAACGGGCAAAGTGGTACTGGTAAAGAGGTTTTAGCGCAGGCGATTCATAAAGCTAGCCCTAGGGCACGTAAGCCGTTTATTGCCATTAACTGTGGTGCACTACCTGAACAATTATTAGAGTCTGAACTATTTGGGCATGCAAAAGGCGCCTTTACTGGCGCAGTCAGTAATCGCGAAGGGTTATTCTTTGCTGCCAGTGGTGGAACGTTATTTTTAGATGAAATTGGTGATATGCCAATGCCATTGCAGGTTAAATTACTGCGGGTATTGCAAGAGCGCAAAGTTCGTCCTTTAGGTAGCAACCGTGATTTAGATATTGACGTACGTATTCTGTCTGCAACTCACCGTAACCTACCAAAAGCAATGGAAAAAAATGAGTTTCGTGAGGACCTTTACTATCGTTTGAATGTGGTTAACTTGCGTATTCCTGCGTTAAATGAACGTTCAGAAGATATTCCATTATTAGCTAATCATCTATTGCGTGAAGCTGCATCACGTCATAAACCTTTTGTACGTAGTTTTTCCAGTGATGCAATGAAATGCTTAATAACAGCGAGCTGGCCGGGCAATGTCCGTCAATTAGTGAATGTTATCGAACAGTGTGTTGCATTAACGACTTCTCCTGTTATAAGCGAAGCACTGGTCAGCCAAGCACTTCAAGGTGAAAATACGGCGCTACCAACATTTGTTGAAGCTCGCAATCAGTTCGAATTGAATTATTTACGTAAGTTATTACAAATGACGAAAGGAAATGTTACTCAAGCTGCCCGAATGGCAGGACGAAACCGTACAGAATTTTATAAATTACTTGGTCGTCATGATTTAGAAGCTAATGATTTTAAAGAATAAATAAGTATTATTTACCACATGGTTGTTATCGATTACATTATGTGGAATAAGGCAATTCATATTCACGCTCCGGGAGAAAAAACACCTTATGAGCCGTAAGCTTAATATTTCACTAGCACAACTTAATTGGTTAGTCGGTGATATCGAAGGCAACTGCGATCGCATGCTGCAAGTTGTGAGTGAACAAGCACCAAACACAGATATTGTCATGTTTTCAGAACTGTCTTTGACAGGGTATCCACCAGAAGATTTAATTTTCCGAGCTGATTTCGAGGACCGCTGTTTAGTACAACTTGACCGTTTGCAAAAAGCTAGCCAAGAAACGGCGATTATTGTTGGTCATCCATGGTATGAAGGGGATGATATCTATAATGCGCTGTCCTTTTTCTATCAAGGTAAATTGCACGCTCGCTATTTTAAACAAGAGTTGCCAAATTATGGTGTGTTTGATGAACCCCGTTATTTCACTGCAGATGAAAAATCCTGCGTTGTTGAATTTAAAGGTTATCAACTCGGTTTATTAATTTGTGAAGACATTTGGTATGACGAGCCAGTAGATGCAGTCAAAGGGGCGGGTGCTGAAATATTATTAACCATCAATGCATCTCCTTATGATATTCATAAAGAGCATATTCGAACCGACTTATTAGTCGAACATTGCAAACGCACTCATATGCCAATTGTGTATCTCAACCAAGTGGGTGGGCAAGATGAATTGGTGTTTGATGGTGGCTCAAAAGTCATTGCGAATAAAGGTAAACAAATCTTTAAATTGGCAGAATTTAAAGAGCAGGTGATCACAGTACAATTTGATGAACTTGCATTGGTGAGCGAAGGTAGCGTATTTATTGAGAATGACCCAGTTGCTCAGGTATACCAAGCTTTAGTTATGTCAACTCGTGATTATATCAATAAAAATGGTTTTAATGGTGCAATCTTAGGGCTATCAGGTGGTATTGACTCAGGGCTAACGGTGGCCATTGCCGTTGATGCTATAGGGAAAGAGCATGTACAAGCTGTCATGATGCCATTCCGCTATACTTCTGAAATGAGTATTCACGACGCTAAAGAGCAAGCTGATTTGCTTGGGGTTGAATTCGATATCGTATCCATCGAACCGATGTTTGATGCCTTTATGGCCCAGTTAACCCCGATGTTTGAAGGAACCGCGGTTGATACCACTGAGGAAAACTTACAAGCGCGTTGCCGAGCGGTTATTTTAATGGCAATGTCAAATAAACGTCGTCGCTTAGTGTTGACGACCAGTAATAAAAGTGAATCTGCTGTTGGTTATTCAACATTATATGGCGATATGGCGGGTGGCTTTGACGTATTAAAAGATGTACCGAAAACTCTCGTCTTTGAGTTAGCTAAATATCGTAATACATTATCTCCAGCAATTCCTCAACGTGTGATTGATAGACCACCGTCAGCAGAACTTGCTCCAGGGCAATTAGATCAAGACAGTTTGCCGCCTTATGATGTGTTAGACGCATTATTGGAAGGCTATGTGGAAAAAGACTTGTCAGTTAATGATTTAATCAAACTTGGTTTTGATAAAGACGTAGTGCGTAAAGTTGTACGTCTTGTTGATATTAATGAATATAAACGCCGTCAGGCTCCTGTTGGGCCACGTATTACGATGCGTAATTTCGGTAAAGATCGCCGCTATCCGATCACCTCAGGTTTTGGCCGTAAAAACTGGTCATAACAGGAATTATTTATGAAAAAAATTGATGCAATTATAAAGCCATTCAAACTTGATGATGTTCGTGAAGCATTGGCAGAAGTGGGTATTACCGGAATGACGGTAACTGAAGTGAAAGGCTTTGGACGTCAAAAAGGGCATACCGAGCTTTACCGTGGTGCAGAGTATATGGTTGATTTTTTACCTAAGGTAAAAATTGAAATTGTTGTCCCTGATGATATTGTTGAAAACTGTGTCGAAACCATTATGCAAACGGCACAAACGGGCAAAATTGGTGATGGGAAGATCTTTGTTTATGATGTAGCTCGAGTGATCCGTATTCGGACCGGCGAGCAAGATGAAGAAGCGATTTAATAAATTACGTTATGTGAAAATGCGGTAACGGAAAATACACAGGAATGGGATTAGAATTGCGTATTTATTATGCGAGTCCGTTACCGCTAAACTTAGAAAAATGGCAAACACTTAACCATTTAAACCATTTTCTTCAGTTAACATGTTTCAGAGAATGCTCTTCTAAACAGAAGAGCATTTTTTATCCATTAATTGAGGGGCAATACTTTGTGTGGTCCAAAACATTCATAGTGAATAGCATCGGCATCGACACCCATTGCAATTAGCTGTTTGCCTACGTGCTGCATAAAACCAACAGGGCCACAGAAATAGAATTGCATGTTCGGTTGTTCAATCCATTCACGTACCAATTCTAAATTCATTAAACCTTCATATTGGTAATCAAACCCGAGACGATCTTCCTCTCTTGGTTGATTAAACCAAATCGCAGATTGGCTGGTTTGTTGTTTTGCTAATAGTTGTTGAATTTCGTGCCTAAAGGCATGAACAGCACCATTTTCAGCGGCATGGAACCAATTAACTTGTGCATTGTGACCTTGTTCTGTTAGATGATTTAACATACTCAGCATTGGGGTTAAACCAACGCCTGCAGAGATCAAGGTAACAGGTGTCTGGTCATCAACATCAATGAAGAAATCACCACATGGTGGGGCGAGCAGTACACTATCACCTTCATTTAATTGTTGATGTAAGAAATTAGAAACGGAGCCTTGTTCTTCACGTTTTACTGCAATACGGTAGCTACGGCCATTAGGCGCGGTCGTTAGTGAGTATTGGCGGATTTCTTGGTTTTCAAATCCCTGATTGTTGACATAAATAGTGATATATTGGCCTGGACGGTAATCTGCGACGGGTTTCCCATCGACAGGTATGAATTCAAAACTGGTGATTACATCGCTTTGTGGTTGTTTTTGTTTCAATTTAAATTCACGTAAACCCTCCCAGCCTCCAATTTTATCTGCATTCTCTTGGTAAATGACTGCTTCACGACCAATAAAGATATCAGCTAAGACCCCGTAAGCTCTTCCCCAAGCATCAAGCACTTCTTGGCCTGGACTAAGTAGTTCATCGATAGCCGCCAGTAAATTTTCCCCAACAATAGGGTAATGCTCAGGTTTGATATTTAAACTAACGTGTTTTTGGGCAATTTTTTCAACCGCTGAAATCAGTGCTTCAGGGGTTTCAATATTTACCGCATAAGCACAAATAGCATTGAACAGCGCTTCACGTTGGTCGCCGTTCATTTGGTGAGTCATGTTAAAAATATCTTTTAGTTCAGGGTGTTGTTTAAACATCCGATCATAAAAATGTGCGGTTAGTTTTGGCCCTGTTTCAGCAATGGCAGGAATGGTTGATTTAACAATGGCGATGGTTTGGCTATCTAGCATACAGGTGCTCCTGAATTATTTTCATGTTCTCATCGTAGTGAGCGTAAGGCGTCAGTTTTTAGTTTTGTACAAACATATCCTTTTGCATCATTGGGATAAGTTTATTTCATCCCAATAAATCACTCTTTTTTGAGAGACATAAAGTTTATTTATAAACATGTATTTTAAATACAACTTATAATATTTAAGGTTTTATGTAAAGACTCAAACTGGGAAAATATGTCGGAATTAGGCACATAATGAGAAGGGGCTAGCAAATCTGGATGTTTCTACGTTAAAAATTAAAATTTAAGCTATTTTATAGTGGAGCCTTCAGAAGCAAATGAAGTGAAAAAAATTAATGCAATCGTTTGCGTATATTTTTTCTTTAGGGCTATCTCAAGAGAGAAAAAGAGTTTACACTGTGTGTCATTGCGATGAATCGATTTTCAACCTATTGAATTGCTGAGGCAGGAGAAGCGAATGTTAAAGCGTGAAATGAATATTGCTGACTACGATCCAAAATTATGGGAAGCAATGGAGCAAGAAGTACAACGTCAAGAAGAACACATTGAATTAATTGCTTCTGAAAACTATACCAGTCCACGAGTCATGCAGGCTCAAGGTTCTCAGCTAACCAATAAATATGCAGAAGGCTACCCAGGCAAACGCTACTATGGCGGTTGTGAGTATGTTGATGTGGTAGAACAATTAGCGATTGACCGTGCGAAAGAACTCTTTGGTGCTGACTATGCGAACGTGCAACCGCACTCAGGTTCACAAGCTAACGCTGCTGTTTACATGGCGTTATTACAACCAGGTGATACTGTTCTGGGGATGAACCTTGCACATGGTGGTCACTTAACTCACGGTTCACCAGTTAACTTCTCAGGTAAACTGTATAACATCGTGCCTTATGGTATCGATGAAAGCGGTAAAATTGATTACGATGATATCAAAGCGCAAGCTGAAAAACATAAACCAAAAATGATTATCGGTGGTTTTTCTGCGTATTCAGGTGTGGTTGATTGGGCAAAAATGCGTGAAATCGCAGATGGCATTGGCGCTTATTTGTTTGTGGATATGGCTCACGTTGCAGGTTTGATTGCTGCCGGTGTTTATCCAAACCCAGTTCCTCACGCACACGTTGTGACGACAACAACACATAAAACTTTAGCAGGTCCACGTGGTGGATTAATTTTAGCTAAAGGTGGTGACGAAGAGTTATACAAAAAAATCAATTCAGCCGTATTCCCTGGTTCTCAAGGTGGCCCTTTAATGCATGTGATTGCAGGTAAAGCGGTTGCTCTGAAAGAAGCGATGGAACCAGAATTCAAAGTTTACCAACAACAAGTGGCTAAAAATGCCAAAGCAATGGTCGACGTTTTCCAAAAACGTGGCTATAAAGTCGTATCTGGCGGAACGGAAAACCATTTGTTCTTAGTAGATTTAGTAGACAAAGACATCACAGGTAAAGATGCCGATGCTGCACTAGGCCGTGCAAATATCACGGTTAACAAAAACAGCGTACCTAACGATCCTAAGAGCCCATTCGTAACGTCAGGTGTACGTATCGGTTCTCCTGCAATTACACGCCGTGGCTTTAAAGAAGCAGAAGCGAGTGAGCTAGCGGGCTGGATGTGTGATATCCTAGACAACCTCAATGACGAAGCGACCATTGAGAGCGTAAAACAAAAAGTATTAGCAATTTGCAAGAAATACCCAGTTTACGCATAATTTAAACGACAATTCGTGATTAAAACCCGCTTCTACATGCATGTATGAGCGGGTTTTTTGCATTGAAAAAACGGAGGGATGATGGTCATTCCATCAACGCGTTGGCTAGCCATTGATTATTTTACCTACTTTTTTGCTTACAGTATTTTCTTACCATTTTGGTCAGTTTGGCTACAAGGTGAGGGAATTGATGCAGAAATGATTGGTGTTTTGTTAGGGGTAGGGTTAGCAGCCCGTTTCCTTGGCGCGATGTTCATTACTCCTTTAGTTAAAGAGCCCTCGAAACTGATTACTGCACTACGTTTACTTGCAGGGCTTTCACTCATTTTCTCTGTTGGTTTTGCTTTGGGCTCTCATTGGGCATGGTTGCTATTTGTAATGATAGGCTTTAACTTATTTTTTGCACCAATGGTCCCGCTGGGAGATTCACTGGCGGGGACATGGCAAAAACAATTTACCTTTGATTATGGCAAAATTCGCGTCTGGGGTTCGATAGCTTTTATTATTGGCTCCTCATTGATGGGTTATTTAGCAGGTGTTTGGGGTAATAAAGCCATCATGGTGGCGTTGATAGTAAGCTGTTTAGCATTATTACTCGGCGCAATGCTGAAACCGGCAATTATGCCAATGGGAGCGGCGAAAATTGAAGGTGGCAATAAAGTCACTTTTAAACAGTTGATTGCCGATAAAAACGTCGTTAGGTTTTTAATTTGTGTGACCTTATTACAAGGGGCCCATGCAGCTTATTATGGTTTTGCTTC
Organism: Providencia sp. PROV174; assembly: GCF_028480685.1. Taxonomy (NCBI): domain Bacteria; kingdom Pseudomonadati; phylum Pseudomonadota; class Gammaproteobacteria; order Enterobacterales; family Morganellaceae; genus Providencia; species Providencia sp. PROV174. Next base: position 63,918 of record NZ_JAMPOT010000017.1, on the reverse strand, counting down.
CCTATTTTGGAAAGAGGCGGGTTATTCAGATTTAGTGATCGGTAATTTATGGTCGCTGGGTGTGGTTGCTGAAGTCATTGTATTTATGTTAAGTCACCGTTTGTTCCGGCGTTGGAGTGCGCGTAATTTACTGCTGCTATCCGCATTTTGTGGAATTATCCGTTGGGGGCTGATGGGGGCGTTTACTGCATTACCTGTGTTAATTGTAGTGCAAATTCTTCACAGTGGGACTTTTACGATTTGCCATCTAGCGGCAATGCGCTTTATCAGCGCAAGAAAAGAAAATGAAATTATCCCATTACAAGGTGTTTACTCTGCCCTCGCAACCGGTGGTGGGTTAGCCGTACTGACTATTATTGTGGGGTATATTTATGAACGAGTGCCTGCTCATCATGGTGTAGTTTTCTATTTAATGGCGCTTCTTGCTGTTCCTGCCGTGTTTATCCGCCCTAAAGTTGTAGCTCAATCCTAGTATTTATCAACCAAGCTATAAAAGGGTTTATACCTATTTTTATAGCTTGGTTTGGTACTGAATTTGTTTCCCTGTATCGTCAATATAAATCATTGTTATATTTTCCCCATGATTAATTGTGGCGGTTGAAGGGAAGATTTGTGATGAAAATGGCGCAATCATCGAACTTTTTGTAATAGAACGGCTTTCATTATTAGCTAGATAAATATTGGCAATACTTAAAAAATAAGGGGTCGGGTTGTTGACGATAATACCATCTTTAGCTAAATGGAATTGAATGTTATTGATTGAATCATCGGGTTTATTTATAAGCGCAATTGGTCGATAAAAAACTTTAATCCGTGTTTGAATGGCAAATTGTAGCAAATTTGCACTATTTATTTGTTTTGGCTTTGGCGCAATGTCTAATACATTTAAATAAAATACAGACTCTTTATTCGTAGGGAGTTTGTCGCCAATAAAGCGTATTCGTAATTGAACTCCGTCATTTGCCGCGATTTTAGTCATGGGGGGGGTCACAATAAATGGCGCGTTCGTCGTTTCTGGTGTTGAATCGAGGTTACCTTCATCCACCCAGCTTTGAGTCAATGTGGCTTGTTCACTGTAATTAGTAAGTTGAATTCCGACGGCCTTTTTATCGCTAGGAAAAATAATTCGTGTTCCTTGTAAAACAAGGCTCGCACTTGTTTGGACGCTAAAAAATAGTAACGTAGCGAACCCTGTGATTTTAATTATTCCGGTCATAATATTTTCCTTTCTAATTGTATGACATCACCACGGTTGCAGTACTTGAGACTTGTCCTTGAATAACACTACTTGGGTTGTATGCATGGTAATAGGCACCTAAATTTACTGAAAAAGAAGGGGAAATCGGATTTCCCTTGAGAACAGTAAAAATATTTGTTGCCCCACTTTTATCTGCCACGCTATCCGAAAGTACTAATGGTGTATTGAGATTACTTGCGCTAACTAATCGGAAGCCAACACCCTTAGCTCCTTGACTAATGGTATTATTCAATGTTGTTTTATCATTTGAGAGCAGGTTGCTACTGGATAAAAAAATAGATACATCACGAGAAGCATTACCACCTGCTAAAAAATCTTGGCAGGTAAAATTAAGTGTAAATGGCGTGTAGCCTGCTCTGGTTACAGTTTTCACCACATTGATACTTACTGGGGGTAGTGCAACGACTAAACCTTGGTTAACAAAATTACAGGTAGTGAGAATGGGATTATAAGTTAAGGTCATTGGTTGTAAGTAGATATCATCGGCACTGGTTGGCCATTGTAGCGTTAACAGAAAAGTGACTAATTTGACTACAATATCTAATAACCACTGTAGAATTCCCAAGCTGGATGCATCAGAGGCGAGTACAATAGGGGTAATTGTGGCGGTACTTCCTGATACTTCGACATAGTTGGTTCCGGGTTTGGTTGTGAGCAAATTAAATTGAACGGTAAAATTTGTATCGAGCTCACTACCTTGATGTATACCTTCCGTAAGGCCGACAACCCTATCTTTTTCTAATGCAGTGACTGTAATTGAGACAAACTGCTTTCCACCATTAAAACCAATAGTGGCTGTTCTGCCTTGGAAAGGGGATGCAATACCGATAGAGTTAGGGAAAAGCAGCCCTCTTGCAGTACAGGTAAAAGTTCCAGGGTAGATGGTTCTGCTATTTTTACTAACTTGAGTCGATGTACTGGTAAGTTCGGTCGATAAATCAAAAGCAATAGCGGGAGCCGTCACCGTAGATGTTTGTCTACAATGTGCGGAGGAATACTGACTATAAGCCAATATACTGGAAAGCATCAGTGCTAAAGTGACTTTTTTCATCATATTTACCTTTATCGACAGAGGTTTTTGTTTTTATCCATCGTATTGAGTAGTGGCTCAATAACACATGTTTGTTTCCCTTTAAGCTTTATGTGCAATGCCATCGGTAATTGCTCACTTTTGATATACATCACGCCAGATTGACCGACATAACCAACACTTTGCTGTTTAGCATTTGTGATTTCTGTACCAAAAGGTAAGCTATCGCCATTAGCAAGCACGCCTCGGATGAGATAAGTTTGTCGTGTATCGGTTTCGAGTTTGATGTAATTCACCGCTCCTTGATATGGACTTACATTGGCCATATTACCGAGCACCTCTGCACCTGCGGTTTTTTCTGTATCTGTTAAGGTATAGGTATTGGTTCTATATGGTGTGGAATTGGCAACTAAAACAACACCTTGTTGGTTGGTTAAGGTGGTTTTATCGGCGTTGACCATCATGTTACTGGCCATTGGTGCGTCAATGATGGTATAGGTTTGCCCTGTTTCCCCTGAAAAAACAATATGTCCAGGGATAGCAACTAGAGTCCCTCTGGCGCCTAAACCAGTTTGGCGGTAATTATTGGCTTCGGTGTAAGATCCTGAAAGCGTGCTAGAGGGGAGCTGATAGCTGGCGTTGCCACCCACTAAGTTATTCCCACCGCTTTGATTTGTTGCAGTTAGCGTATAATTGACTTGGTCATTTTTACCTGCAATACCACTGACACTTAGCGTAGTTTGTTGGTAACGAGAGTCAGTGAAATAACTTCCCATACTAATATTGGCGCGTTTTTCAAATAAAGAAAAAGGAACACTAAAATTGGCATAGATACGTGTTTCTTCTTCGCTGTCGTAATTCCGAACACGTGAAACAGACACACTATAGGAAATATCGTTATAGTTGTTGGCATAGCCAGCTTGATATTCACGGCTATTACCGTTTGTATTCCAATAATCACGGTGTGTCCCCGAGATGAATACCGAACCATAACCATCAGCTAATTGTTGGTTTAAATTCAATGTAAATGTATTTTTAGCACGTGAACCGCGTAAGGCGTCATAATTAGTGAGTGAAAGTTCAGGTGGAATATTATTGCCGAGTTTTTCGGATAGCTGGTCTTGATAAGCTTTCCAAGCGCGATAATTGTCTTGAGAATAAATGGCATCAATAAAACTATAGTAACCACTAGTCGAATAACGATATGACGCCAAGGTTAAATTGGTCGACGTTGCGTTAATATATTTGTTATAAGTCAAGCGATAGCTTTGACCTCTATGATCGCCTGAATCTAATTTAGTATTTGCTTGCGTGATATCAGCTGAAATGGCCCCAAAACTAAAATTCCAACCACTCCCAATAACGCCGGAATAGTATTTTTCGCTAAATAACATTCCTGCATAAAGCGTCACTAAATTATTTAAACCATAGTGAAACTCGCCTTGAGTAAATTTGGGTTGGTAATGGGTACTATCGATTTTAGTTTGACCAACAATAAAATTGTAATTGTAGACACCTTGTTTGAGCATATCAGGTACAGCAGAATAGGGCACAGTAAAGGTTTCTTGCCTTCCATCAGCTTCTTGAATAACGACAAATAAGTCACCACCACCAGCACTAGGTTGAAGGTCATTAAATGCAAATTCACCAGGGGGAACGCTCTCTTGATAAACTAGATTATTATTTTGGTACACGCTGACTAAGGCATTTGTTTGAGCGACACCGCGTATAATGGGGACAAAATTTTGACTTGAATTTGGCAACATACTAGCTTCTGTTGCTAATGCAATGCCTCGAACTCGAATACTATTAAATAGGGCTGCTGGCGTATAAAAATCACCTAATTTCAACCCGGATTTGATTGCACTAAGGGGGCGGTAAACATAACGGGTACTGTTTTTCCATTTTTGGCTACTATGAGAGCTATGTCGATAGCTGGATTCATCTCTAAATTGCCAGGCGCCCAAATTAATGCCTGAATTTAAGGTCGCATAAAAATTGTCACTGCTGGTTTTTGAGTTTTTTTTCTCTTTGTAACTATAATAATTTGTATTATAAGAAAAAATAATTGCAGGCTCGCCATAATTCCAGAGACTGGGGTCAACATAGTTAGCTTCGAGTTGCTTCAGAGCGACTTGAGGGACGATAATATCGAGCCTCAAGTCGTTGATATTAAATTTATATTTTATATTGGGTACTAAATCATCTATAGGAATAAGTGGCTGTTGTTTGGTTTGCTCAATCACCTCAGCAGATAAATTCAGGTTTAATTTCTGTACATCAGCAGCAGCAAGGCTAATCAGTTTGCCATCATTATTGACATCAATTTCAAACTGACCTTTCCAATTATTATTGACATAAAGATCGGCTAATTGTTTACCTGATGGAATGTTATTGTCAGTATAGAATCGTGAAATATCTCCTTGCGCAGATTTGCCAACCAATAGGGAAGTCTCAAACTCGTCCGCTATTGAGTTCTTTTGATAACTTTGCAGTCCTATTAAGATTAGGAGATAGAGATAATTTTCTTTTTTCACGATGATTTCTTCTATTAAAGTTTAATATTTTTAGATTTGAAAACACCATAGTCATCCACATACATTACAATCATGTCGTGGTTTTTTATTATTCCTTTAATAGGGAATTCTTTTTCAGACATAGGGGCAATCATCGCAGAATCAGTTAATGAATTATTTTTATCGTCAGATGGTGTGATAGCTGCAATAGTTAAATGGTATTGCGAGTTATTTTTAACTAATATTTTATTATTTTTAATCTGGTAGCTTGCATTATTAATAACCTCATCGGGGGGGGAAGTTAGCCCAATAGGACGATAAAAAATTTTAATTCTTGAACGTGTGGCTAGTTGAATTGCATTTTTGCCTTTAGCAGATTCTGGCGTTTTAGGAATGTCTAAAACATTTAAGAAAAATACACTTTCAATATTTTCAGGAAGTTTTCCGGGTATTTTTTTAATTTTTAGTTGCTGACCTTGTAAACCTTCAATTTTAACAATAGGAGGGGATAAATAAAAAGGCGTTTCAGAATTCTCAGGCGTGGAATTTTCATCACCGTTATCTATCCATGACTGAACAAGAGAAGATGTTTTGCTGTTATTAGTTAATTGTACAGCAATACTATCAGCGTCAGCAGGATATATAATTCGAGTGCCTGTAATAATAACATTAGAAAATGTTGTGCTCGAAAATAAAATAGTGAGTAATAAAACTAGAGTTTTCATAATAGCATCCATTTAAAGCCAGGCTAATAAAAGCCTGGCTAAGTCATAATTATAAATAGGAAACTGTATATATTACGTTTGATTGCAAAAGACCGACTTTGGCAGCAGTTGTATTAGTTTTATAATAACTGGCTATTAAATTAAGAGTAGCTCCTGTTGCGCCACCAGTGTCAGCCCCTGTAAGGTTAGTATCAAAAGCTACATTGAGTGGAATTGCAGTGGTTGGAGTACTGGTTTTAGATAAACTAAACCCGACGTTTTTGGCAACGGAAGCATCATTTTCATTCACGGAAGTATTCACTAAATACAAACCGGAAGGCGAAATGTTACTTGATGAATAAAAATGTAATTTCAGATTACTGACTGGGACGCTTGCGGGCGCACAATCTGAGAAAGTTAAAGAAAATTGTTTTTGATTTTTAGAAATAACCGTTGCGGCAGTTATCCCTGCATCTGTTACGGTTATTGGGTCAAGAACAACAGTCATATCGGCACTATTTCCGCCATTAATGGTACAGGTTGTATCGCTTATTGCTCCAGAAATTGAAATAATTCCCCCAGCACTATTCGTTATTGCAAGTGCTGAGCCTGATATAACAGATAAAGAAAATAAAGACAGAGGTAGTATATATCTAGGCATAATTAACCCCATAAGGTCAAAGTAAGATAAAGTTATATAACTTTGATTAACAGCTGAATGTAAATTAGCTTTCTTGTTTTATGCTAGATATAAAATATATTTTTTTTCAAATTCAAAATTAAAAAAATAAATAATGAGATTGGTGTGTTTTTTATATGTATGAATTTAATGTAATATTATTTTTTTGATTATTTCAGAATAACTCGTAATAAGTGTGTTTGTTGGTGGTTGGCGGTTTGTCTATTTGAATGTTTCTTGTGGTAAGTGTTATTATGACAAGGGTAAAGATCAATTAACTTAATCATAAATTTAAGTAATATTAACTTATGGAATTAAATAAAATTTAATTTATAAAAAATAAGTTGATAATAAAATGGCAAATCATAGGAAATGATTTGCCATTGAAATATACATTTATCTTATAAGCTTGGTAGGAAAGTCGTAAATACAGGCATAAAAGTGACTAAGAGTAAAACGATAATTAATGCAAAGAATAAGGGCATAACTTCACGAATAAAATCAGAAATACGGACACCAGTAATCGATGTAGCTACAAACATGACAGTTCCCATTGGCGGTGTTAAGCAGCCGATAGCTAAATTAAGGATCATGACAATGCCAAAATGGATAGGGTCAATTCCTAATAATTTTACTGTAGGCATTAATAATGGAACAAGGACAATAATTGCGGCATTTCCTTCAATAAACATACCTAAGATTAACAACACCGCATTGACAATCATTAAGAAGACATATGGGTTATCAGAAAAATTGGTCATCATTCTGGCAACATCTTGCGCCACTTGCTCGTTCGTCAATACCCATGCTAATGCGGAACAAGTCATAATAATGAGCATGATACTTGCTGTTGAACGGGCTGTTTCTAAAAATGAGGCAGCAATGTCTTTTAACTTCATTTCACGATAAAAGAAGGTACCAATTACAATAACGTAAAGTACAGCAATAGCACCAGCTTCTGTTGGTGTAAAAATACCAAAGCGAATTCCGCCAATAATGACAAGAACTAATAGGAAAGCAGACATCGCTCCTTTACCTGTTTGGTAAACCTCAGCAAATGTAGGTGCTTTATCTCTAGCTGGCTTATATCCACGTTTTTTTGCAATCAGATAAATTGCAACCATTAAAGCAACGCAGCACATTAATCCAGGAATGATTGCAGCCATAAACATCTTACCAATAGAGACATCAGCGACAAATCCATAGATGATTAATGCAATACCCGGTGGAATTATAGGCGTTATTAATGATCCTGCGGCAGTGACAGCGGCAGAGAAGCTTTTTCCATAGCCTAATTTTGTCATTTCTGGCACTAACATTTTAGATAGCATTGCACAGTCAGCGAGGTTAGATGCAGAAAGCCCGCCCATCATTGTACTTAATAATACGTTAGATTGGGCAAGTCCTCCTGGATAGTGGCCAGACAGAGTGCCAGTAAATTTCAACATTCGTCTAGTAATACCAGTGTAATTCAAAAGGTTACCTAACAAAATGAAGAAAGGGATAGCAAGTAACGTCACATTTTCCCCAGCCCCAATAATGCGTTGTACTGCAATGAGGGGAGAAATGTCACCCGCAGAGAAAAAGTAGGTGAGTAATGCAATCAGTACACTTAAAAAGATGGGAACATTAATTAAAAAGCAGAATATTAATACGATACAGGCGATAATTACTGACATGGTTTATCTCCTTTTATTAATTTACTCATGTCTTCCAGTAAATGTTGGATAGAAAATAACACCATGATGGATGCGCCAATGGGTACAGAAAGGTCGATATAATAATAAGAGACACCAATTATTGGTGTTATTTTGTCTTCTGCGATAATAGAGAGTTCATATCCAAGATAACCAAAAATTGATAAAGCAATAATGGCCATAATATGAGTAACGACCGCAATAGCTAATTGTACTTTTTCAGGAAATAAAGAGGTAATTGCATCAATACTGACATGCATTCTTTTGCCTGCCGCAGATGCTGCGCCAATCATCACCAACCAAATGTAGCAAATGATTAAAACTTCCTCACTCCACATTAAAGGGTCATTAAGAAGCCAACGCATGAATACAGCAAGAATGGTAATAATGACAATAGCGGCAACGGCAAGAGAAGCTACTATATCACTTAATTTCCCCAGAAATTTAAACATAAAAGATCCTTGCGAGAATAATATTTAACCGTTTGTTTTGTAAAAATATTGGCGGTGTTAACCGCCAAGTAATAGGGTTAATTATTAATAATATCTTGAGTTTGTTGATATAAGTTCGCAGACCATTCAGGGAACTCATTATAGAAAGGTTTAGATTTTTCTTTGAAGAGTGTTCTATCTACTTCAACAACAGTAACGCCTTCATTTTTCATTTTCTCAATGATTTCTTTTTCTTGTTGTAAGACTAAATCTGTTAAGAATTGGCCTGCTTCATTTCCTGATTCAACTAAAGCTTGTTGAATATCTTCAGGTAATTTAGCGTAGGTTTTGCTGCCCATGACTAGGTTGGTTACGTTCTCTACATGACCCGTTAAAATCAAGAATTTGGCCGCTTCATGGTGTTTTTGCCCATATAGCACAGGAATTGGGTTTTCTGCGCCATCAATAATTTTAAGATTAAGTGCAGTATAAACTTCTGCTAAAGGTAATGGTGTTGGTGTGGCACCCATTGCCTCTAAACCTTTAATTTGAATTTTATTATTGGGGACGCGAATTTTTAAACCTTTTAGGTCATCTGGGGTTTGGATCATTTTATTGGCTAAGATATGGCGTGAACCATATAACCAATCTTTAGAAACCACGTGAAGGCCTTTTTTATCTAACTGTTGTTCTAAGGAACCATACCAAGGTGAGGCATTTAATTTAAAAATATCTTTATAAGATAGCCCTAAATACGGCCCAAACATAATGCCGTAATCAGGCACATAATCAGAAAAGAATGCACCATCTGCTAAGGTAATTAGTGGGCTACCTAACTTCATTTGTTCGATGACATCTTTTTTGGAGCCTAATTGTGAGCTTGGATAAGGAATTAATTCACCTTCACCATGAGTTTTTTCATTGAATTTTTTTGCCCATTCGTGAATAGCTAAGTCAAAAGGCTCACCAGGGTTATTTTCATAAGCGACTTTTAACTTATATTTAGCATCTGCAAATGCGGCATTTGTCATGCTGCCCATTAATAGCATTGTGCTGAGTGTTAAGCTAAGAAGTTTTTTTCCGTTTAATGTGCTCAGTTTCATAAAGGTATCTCCTGTAGGGGGATTTATTATTTTAAGTATTTATTTTCTTTTTCTAGCCAACGTATTTTTTGCGTAGCATTGATTCTGTACCGCTACTCAGAATTTCAGTGATTTTCTGGCTCACATCATCTTGTAATTGCGGTATTTCGTTGAGGTTTAATCCCCATAAATCAGACATTGCTAGCACATTTTCAGTAAGTTGTTTTACATTTGAGTCATAGAGTTCATGCCAAGCTTTAAAGCGTTCAAGTAAATGGTCATCATCATTTAAAGGAATGAGTTGTTCGGCCTGTTTTCCTCGATAGAAAACAATAAGTGCAGCAAGTGAAAATGAAATGCAATAAGGAATTTTATTGTATTGCCTAACATAAGATATTAATTGAGGTAATAGGCGAGTTTTAAATTTAGTTAACGAGTTTAGTGAAATTGAAATTAATTCATGTTCTATATATGGGTTATTAAAGCGGTCAATAACTGCGGAGGCAAAAGCTGCGAGCTCCGAAGGGTTTTGAGATAAAACAGGAATAACTTCATTATCAATTAAATCTTTAATGAAAGCTAAAAAGATTGGGTTGCTAGTGACATCACGAACAGTTCTGATCCCTGCCAAGTAAGCAACAGGAACCATCGCGGTGTGCGCACCATTTAAGATTGCAACTTTACGTTCTTTGTAGGGCTTTATGTCATCGACTACTTTGATATTTAATGGTAATTCATTCAGTTTTAGCTTCTTCTCTAGTATTTTTGGCCCTTGAATGACAAATAAATAGAAATATTCAGCAGTGACGAGAAAATCGTCTTTATAACCTAATTCTTTTTCTAGTTTCTTAATTTCATTTTTCGGGTAGCCAGTAACGATTCTATCGACTAACGTAGAACAAAACGTATTACTGCTATTTAGCCAAGCAATAAAATCTGCAGGGAGTTGCCAGTCATGTGCATGTTGATTTACAAACTCCTGTAACTTATCGCCATTATAGTCAATTAACTCACAGGGGATGATGAACAACCCTTTGCTACTATCGCCATTAAAATGTTGAAAGCGGTGAAATAAAAACTGAGTAAGTTTCGCAGGGAAACTACTTGCTGGTGTATCTTTTAAGCGTACGTCGTGCTTATATGCGATCCCTGCTTCCGTAGTGTTAGAGAAGATCCATTGTAATTCGGGATTTTCTGCACATTTTAAAAATTGATCATATTCAGAATAAATAAGTATTTCGCGGTTAACCGAATTAATAATTCTTATATTCGAAACGCTTTGTTTTTGTTCATTGATTCCCCTGGTGATGGCAGTATAGAGTCCATTTTGTTGATTAATTGAGGGATTAGATGAGTCAATTGGCCTGACAAGCGTAATGCCACTATTGAAATCTGTTTTTTCATTCAGTTGGTCAATCATCCAGTCGATAAAAGCACGTAAAAAATTGCCTTCTCCGAATTGCAAAATTCTCTCTGGGTATTGCTTATTAGCCATTGACTGTCTATTTAAGTAATCCATGACCACTCCTCTAGTTATTATGTGTATTAATCATCCGGTGTTGATTCAGACTAGAAGTATTTTTTTCTATGGACTATTAATTGCATCAATTTTGTGGAATGAATGGCTTTTTGATGTTTTTATTCTGTTTTTTATCAGTTAAAAACAGATGAATTATTAATTGATTCAATCTATTTAGTAAGTTTGTTCTTTAATTGTATGAAAAATAGTAATATTTTTATTTGTCATAATTTTGATTAATAATGATTTTATAATTAAGTTGTTTTTTTTACTAAAAAATTCAGATTTTTTCTGATGTGCATATTATCGAGCCAAAGAATAAGTCATCGTTGGCCATCCATTGGTCTTGTAACTCAATGTAATTTATTCATAAGTTTGTTGTATGGAATTAATCATAGTTCGTTTAGCGGTATCTAAGTGATGTCTAAGTTCATTCATCGCGACAATATCATTACGGCTAATCAAAGCACTTAAAATGGTCATATGTTCTTCAATTGCCAGTACATTTCTTTCTTTTAAATCTGATTCATCCCATTGATATTGAAAGTGAAATATCACAGTGATGATTTCAAGAGACTGATTAAAAAAGGGGTTATTGGCACCTGATAAAATAAGACTATGTAGTTCATAATCTAGTTGGGAAAAGTCGCGGTAATTGATAGTAACGGTTTCCCGTAGTGTCCTATGTTTGAGTAATAGCTCTTTTGCTAAAATCCAACGATGGTCATCTGGTGGTAAATTTAAAAAATGAGTCAATGCATTGGTTTCTAGTAACTCCCTGAATTCAAATAGTTTTTCTGCATATTCACGTGAAAACTTCATCATATGCCAATTTCCTCGGTGAGTATTTTTAATTAACCCATAGCGGGAAAACTCCACTAAGAACTCCCGAACAATACTAGAACTCACATGACTTTTTTTTGCTAGTTGTAATTCAGTAAAAGTATCTCCAGGCATCAATTCTTTGCGCTTAATCATTTGGTAAAACGCTTTTTCGAATAAGACGATTTGTTGATCAGGGAGACTTGATTCAACAGGAAAGAAATCAGTTTTATTGGGGTAGCGAATGACATGATATTCATTCTCTTGTTTTTCAATGATTTTCTTTTCTAATAAATATTCTAGGGTATGTCTCACGGTGGTTCGACTGATATTAAACATCTCTGCTAAAGAAGATTGTGAGGGGAAGGGGGATGTTAATAAATTTTTATGTATAGCGTCTAAGAATTCATTAATTGACCCATAGCGTATATTTTTACTCCTCACCATTTAAACACTCCTTAGTCTGATTTTTATTCTTTAAAGACCGATTTAAAACCGATTTAAAAACATTTAATCACAAAATTTGGTTGTTAAGTATCTAGTCTATGTTTTTTAAATTAAAAAAGACAGATAAATTGATGGAGGGAAATATGAAACAATTGATATGCCAAGAACCTAAAAAATTAGTTTACCAACAAGTTGCTGAACCTACAGTTCAAATTGGGCATGTAAAAATAAAAATTCATGCGGTTGGAATATGTGGAACTGATATTCATGCATGGGGAGGAAACCAGCCATTTTTTCAATATCCACGGGTATTAGGACATGAAATTTCTGGAACTATTTGTGAGGTTGCACCTGATATTACACAGTGGAAAGTTGGGCAGCGTGTTGCGGTGATGCCTTATGTTGCATGTTACGAATGTGGTGCGTGCAAGGAAGGCAAAACAAATTGTTGTGAAAAAATTTCAGTTATTGGCGTTCACGAGGACGGAGGTTTTTGTGAGTATTTAAATGTGCCAGAGAAAAATGTATTAGCGATTGAAGACACTGTCACAGATATTGATGGCGCCTTGATCGAACCATTTTCAATCAGTGCTCATGCCGTTAGACGTGCGCAGGTTAAACCTCAAGATACTGTTTTAGTCGCAGGGGCTGGGCCGATAGGGCTTGGTGTTGCTGCAATTGCTAAAGCGGATGGTGCTAACGTATTAGTGGCTGATACCAGTGAGGCACGTCGTCAACATGTTGAAAAGGTATTAGGCTTAAAAACGTGCGATCCAGCCGCTGAAAATTACTTATCAAGTATTGAAAGCCATTTTTCAGGTATGCTTGCAGAAAAAGTCATTGATGCAACGGGGAACCAACACGCAATGAACACTGCGGTCAATTTAATTCGTCATGGTGGCTTAATTGTATTTGTTGGTTTATTTAAAGGTAATTTATCGTTTCCAGACCCTGATTTCCATAAGAAAGAGACAACAATGATGGGAAGTCGAAATGCCACTCCTGAAGATTTCAATAAAGTTGCAAGGTTAATGGCTGAAGGTAAGTTATCTAGTGGGATGATGCTAACGCATCAATTTGACTTTAATACCATTGGTGATATTTATGAAAGTGATGTCATTAATAATCGTGAATTAATTAAAGGTGTTATTTTGTTTTAAATAGCAATGTATTTTTAAACAACAAAAAACCCACAATAAAAGTGGGTTTTTTTGTTTCTAGTTCGTCTCTAGAAAGAATGGGTTAGCGCTTTAATGCTTCCGATAGTTCATCTTTCATGACGGACAGTATGTCTCTAACAACACGTGGGCTACCAGCAACTAAGTTACCGGAGGCTAAATAATTGTGGCCGCCAATAAAGTCAGTCATGATGCCGCCAGCTTCACGCATGATCAGTTCACCGGCCATGAAATCCCACGGTTTTAAACCAATTTCAAAAAAAGCATCGACACGGCTAGAAGCCACATAGCATAAATCTAATGCTGCGGAACCAGTACGACGAAAGTCAGCACATTTGTTAAACATCGCAGTCATGATGTTCATATAGACAGGTGCATGTTGTTTTTGTTTGAAAGGGAAACCTGTCGCAACGATGGCGCCATCAAGGTCACGTTTTTCGTCGATACGAACACGATAACCGTTAAGCTGAGCGCCTTGTCCACGTACTGCGCTAAATAATTCATTACGCATTGGGTCGTAAACAACAGCGACTTCTGTGCGGCCTTTAACGCGCACAGCGATAGAAACAGAAAAATGAGGGAGACGTTTTGTGAAGTTGGTAGTGCCATCCAGTGGATCGATTACCCATTGAATATCATCATCTTTACCAATTAATTCACCACTTTCTTCAGTGATAATAGTGTGGTCAGGATATGATTTGCGGATGATTTCAATAATCAGTTGCTCAGATTCTTGGTCAACGTTAGTAACGAAATCGTTAGTGCCTTTCTGAGTGACTTTAATATTGCTAGGCATTTCATAGTTTTTAGCTATGTGATTACCAGCCTTACGTGCTGCACGTATGGCGATGTTAAGCATCGGATGCATGGGCTTTTTCCACTGGAATGTTAAAGAACGAAAAACTTGAGTGCCGAAGTATATAGATGTTCGTCACAATAAGCAATTTTGTGTTAAGCTATTGCGATAATTTTTTCATTAAACGTATAAACCATGTTAGATAATATCCGTATTGTTCTTGTTGAAACCTCACACACTGGTAATATGGGCTCAACGGCTCGTGCCATGAAAACCATGGGGCTTTCTAATCTGTACCTCGTTAATCCTCTCGTTGAACCTGATTCACACTCTATTGCACTTTCTGCTGGGGCAAGTGATGTTATCGGTAATGCGAAAATAGTTAAAACTCTCGATGAAGCTTTAGAGGGCTGTAAGTTAGTTATCGGCACGAGTGCGCGTTCTCGCACCTTATCTTGGCCAATGGTTGAGCCGCGCGAATGCGGCGTGAAGTCCGTTGAGCAATCAAAAGAATCACCTGTTGCTATCGTGTTTGGTCGTGAGCGAGTCGGCTTGACCAATGAAGAACTACAAAAATGCCAATATCACTTATATATTCCCACGAACCCAGAGTACGGTTCTTTGAATTTAGCGATGGCAGTGCAATTGGTGAGTTATGAAATACGCATGGCGTATCTTTCAATGGATGAAAAAAATACGGTAATTGCAGCTGATGATGAGGTAGAATATCCGCCGTCAGAAGATGTTGAACGTTTTTATGTCCATCTTGAAAGTGTGTTGAATGAATCAGGTTTTATTCGTAAAGCGCATCCCGGCTTAATTATGAATAAATTACGCCGTTTATTCACTCGAGCGCATATCGAAACCCAAGAGTTACATATCCTGCGGGGTATTTTAACGTCAATGGAAAAATGGGCGAAAAAATGAGGCAAAATCCGTGGTAAAAGCAGGTGAATAATACTTGAGTAAATTAGTCAGGTAAATAGTTGACTAAATTACTCAGGAATGTCACAATCTGACCATAATTTACCACGGAGTAATATGTTATGAGACTCACTTCCAAAGGGCGTTACGCAGTAACTGCGATGTTAGATGTCGCATTACACTCTCAGTCAGGTCCAGTGCCTTTAGCTGACATTTCTGAACGTCAGGGAATTTCCCTCTCTTATCTTGAGCAACTTTTCTCTCGTTTACGTAAAAATGAGTTGGTTTCGAGTGTGCGCGGCCCAGGTGGCGGTTATTTGCTTGGTAGAGACGCAGACCAAATCTTTGTTGCTGAAGTAATCGCTGCGGTAGATGAATCTGTTGACGCTACTCGTTGTCAGGGTAATAAAGAAGGTTGTCAAAATGGCGACCGCTGTTTAACTCACGCATTATGGCGCGATTTAAGCGATAGAATTACAAGTTTCCTTAGCAGCATTAGCCTTGATGAACTGGTTAAAAACCAAGAAGTCATGGTTGTTGCTGATAGACAAGATAATGAACAGCGTAAGACCATGCCAAATGGGATTACACCTGAATCGATTATCAATGTACGTGCTTAAAAATATTAAAAAAATTGCAGTCGATACATCTTGGTGAGTTATTGGACGAAGAGCTAATTTCCGCCATTTGTATCTTTAAAAATTAAAGGCAAGTTAGCTTGTCCTTTGGAGTAAGTGAGCAATGAAATTACCAATTTATCTTGATTATTCAGCAACAACACCGGTTGACCCACGTGTGGCTGAAAAAATGATGCAATGTTTAACAATGGATGGGAACTTTGGTAACCCAGCGTCCCGTTCTCATCGTTTCGGCTGGCAAGCTGAAGAAGCGGTGGATATTGCTCGCAATCAAATCGCTGAATTAGTGGGTGCTGACCCACGTGAAATCGTATTTACCTCAGGCGCAACTGAGTCTGATAACTTAGCGATTAAAGGCGCTGCTAATTTCTATAAAAAGAAAGGCAACCACATCATTACCTGTAAAACGGAACACAAAGCCGTTTTAGATACCTGCCGCCAATTAGAGCGTGAAGGTTTTGAAGTGACTTATCTGTCACCGCAAAGCAACGGTTTAATTGCTATGCAAGACCTACAAGACGCTATCCGCGAAGACACCATTTTAATTTCTATTATGCATGTTAATAATGAAATAGGTGTGGTTCAGGATATCGCAGCTATCGGTGAATTATGCCGTAGCAAAGGAATTATTTTCCACGTTGATGCAACACAAAGTGTGGGTAAATTACCTATCGACTTAAGCACATTAAAAGTGGATTTAATGTCATTCTCTGCACATAAATTATATGGCCCTATGGGTATCGGTGCACTATATGTTCGCCGTAAACCTCGTATTCGCCTTGAAGCACAGCAGCACGGTGGTGGTCATGAGCGCGGCATGCGTTCTGGGACATTACCTGTACACCAAATCGTGGGTATGGGCGAAGCTTACCGTATTGCCAAAGAAGAAATGGCAGCGGAATCTGAACGCTTACGCGGTTTAAGGTTACGTTTGTGGAATGGCATTAAAGATATCGAAGAAGTTTACCTCAATGGTGATTTAGAACACGGTGCGCCGCACATTCTGAACGTCAGCTTCAACTATGTTGAAGGTGAATCACTGATGATGTCATTAAAAGATTTGGCTGTATCTTCAGGTTCTGCATGTACTTCTGCAAGCCTAGAACCTTCTTATGTACTGCGCGCTTTAGGGATGAATGATGAGCTGGCACATAGCTCAATCCGTTTCTCTTTAGGTCGTTTCACGACAGAAGAAGAAATTGACTATGCAATCAAAATGATTCATGGCGCAATTGGCCACTTACGCGAGCTGTCTCCTTTATGGGAAATGTTCAAAGACGGCGTAGATCTTAACAGCATCGAATGGTCTCACCATTAATCAGACGGTTTCAGGAGTTTAAAAATGGCTTACAGTGAAAAAGTTATCGATCATTATGAAAACCCACGCAACGTTGGTTCGTTTGACAACAGCGACCCAAGCGTAGGAAGCGGTATGGTGGGTGCACCTGCCTGTGGTGACGTCATGAAATTACAGATTAAAGTAAATGATGACGGCATTATTGAAGATGCGCGCTTTAAAACGTATGGTTGTGGTTCAGCCATTGCATCAAGTTCACTCGTGACTGAGTGGATGAAAGGCAAAAGTTTGGACGAAGCGGAGTCAATCAAAAATACAGCGATTGCCGAAGAGTTAGAATTACCACCAGTGAAAATTCACTGTTCAATTCTGGCTGAAGATGCAATTAAAGCTGCTATTGCTGATTACAAAAGCAAACGCCAAAGCAAATAAGTTTTTAATCAGTCTATAGGGCAACCCATATTAATAAATAACAACAAGTTATCGTCCTATAACTGGAACAATACCCACGGCGTCTAGGCTAAACATCGCTGAGTTTCTTAGTTTAGAAATAGGGTGGGTATAAAATAATTTGAAGGCGGATGCGACTCATGAGTAGCATCTGCCTTGTTTGTTTCTAAAGTGAGGTTTGCAATGTCTATTTCTCTTACAGAAAGTGCTGCGCAGCGTATTCAATCCTTTCTACAAAATCGTGGAAAAGGCGAAGGCTTGCGTTTAGGTGTAAGAACTTCAGGTTGTTCAGGAATGGCTTATGTTCTTGAATTTGCTGATACAATCAATGAAGAAGACACAGTTTTTGAAGATAAAGGTGTGAAAGTCATCATCGATGGCAAGAGCATCGTTTATCTTGATGGTACTGAGCTGGATTTCGTGAAAGAAGGCTTAAACGAAGGGTTTAAATTTAATAACCCTAACGTCAATAGTGAATGCGGATGCGGTGAAAGTTTTCACGTATAATGCGTTTTATTAAGCCTAATTTTCGGCCAATCTCACTAATTTTAGTTTATTAGTGGTATTGGTAACCGGTTCGAGAAACTGAGCACTTATGGATTATTTTACTCTTTTTGGATTGGCTTCCATCTATGCCATCGATAGCGAACAACTGACGTTACGTTTTCAAGACTTACAGCGTCAATACCATCCTGACCGTTTTGCAACCTGTTCTGAACAGGAGAAAATGCAAGCGCTGCAAAAAGCAGCAACCATTAATGCTGCTTATCAAGCCCTTCGTCATCCGCTAAAACGCGCGGAATATATGCTTTCATTGCATGGTTTTGATATTAATAACGAACAACATACCATGCATGACACAGCATTTTTGATGGAGCAGCTTGAGCTACGCGAAGAGTTAGACAATATTGAAAACAGTGATGACGCACTTGATCTATTGGCTAAATTTATGCAGAACGTCAAACAAATGCAGCAAGCACGAAGTGCACTGATGGTGACAGAACTAGATGCCATGCAGTGGGAAAAAGCCGCTGATACCGTACGTAAACTACGTTTTCTCGACAAGCTTCAGCAGCAAGCTGAACAACTCGAAGAACGGTTACTAGATGAATTTTAAGAGAAAACGATTATGGCGTTACTACAAATCAGCGAACCCGGTATGACCGCAGCTCCGCATCAGCGCAAATTGGCTGCAGGCATTGATTTAGGTACCACCCACTCTTTGATTGCGACAGTGCGTAGTGGTGAAGCTGCGGCTTTACCTGATAGCCAAGAGCGCTTTTTATTACCATCGATTGTTAATTATCAACCTGAAAATAGATTAGTGGGATGGGAAGCTAAGCAACTTGCCGAACAAGACCCGGTAAATACTATCATTTCTGTAAAACGCATGATGGGACGTTCTCTAACCGATATTCAAAAACGCTACCCCGACTTGCCCTATCAACTGAGTGCCAGTGAAAACGGTTTACCGTTGATTCAAACCGCGGCTGGCCAAGTTGACCCAATCCAAGTTTCTTCTGATATTTTAAGAACACTAGCAAAACGTGCTGAAGAAACCTTAGGTGGGGAAATGGATGGTGTAGTGATCACGGTACCGGCTTATTTTGATGACGCACAACGTCAAGGTACCAAAGATGCCGCGCGCCTTGCAGGCTTACATGTATTACGTTTGCTGAATGAACCAACAGCGGCTGCGATTGCCTATGGATTAGACTCTGGGCAAGAAGGTGTAATAGCCGTTTATGACCTCGGTGGTGGTACGTTTGATGTATCCATTTTGCGCCTGAGCCGCGGTGTTTTTGAAGTCTTAGCAACGGGCGGTGATACCGCGCTTGGCGGTGATGACTTTGACCAAGTATTGGCTCAGTGGATTGCTGAGCAGGCAGGCGTCTCATTACAAGGTGATCATCATTTAAATCGTCAGTTATTAAATGTGGCGACAGAAACCAAAGTCGCGCTTAGTGATGCAGAAACAGTGACTATCCAGCTTGCCAACTGGCAAGGGGAAATTCGTCGTGAGCAGTTTGAAACGTTAATTGAAACTTACGTAAAGCGCACACTGATGGCTTGTCGTCGTGCGTTAAAAGATGCAGGTGTTGAGGCTGAAGATGTTCTGAATGTCGTGATGGTAGGCGGTTCGACTCGTGTGCCATTAGTACGTCAAAAAGTCGGGGAGTTTTTTGGTAAATCACCACTGACATCCATCGACCCAGATAAAGTGGTGGCAATTGGGGCTGCCATTCAAGCGGATATCTTAGTCGGAAACAAACCTGACAGTGAAATGCTGTTGTTAGATGTGATCCCACTCTCTCTTGGTTTGGAAACGATGGGGGGATTAGTCGAAAAAGTGATCCCGCGTAATACCACCATCCCTGTTGCTCGAGCTCAAGAGTTTACCACCTTTAAAGATGGTCAAACGGCGATGAGCGTTCATGTCGTACAAGGGGAACGCGAAATGGTGGCAGATTGCCGTTCATTAGCTCGCTTTACCTTGCGTGATATTCCAGCGATGGCCGCAGGTGGGGCACATATTCGTGTGACGTTTCAAGTCGATGCCGATGGGCTGTTGAGTGTTAGTGCCATGGAAAAATCGACTGGTGTAGAAGCCTCTATTCAAGTTAAGCCATCGTATGGGTTAACGGATAACGAAATTTCAAACATGATTAAAGATTCAATGACTAACGCGCAAGATGATTTAAATGCGCGCCGCTTAGCGGAGCAAAAAGTTGAAGCTGCAAGAGTGCTTGAAAGTTTAACGAGCGCATTAGCCCAAGATGGCAATTTACTGACGCCAGAAGAAGAGTCAGAAATTGATAATGCGGTCAATGAGTTAATTAAAGCGGTTGAGGGTACAGACCCAATCGTAATTGAAAATGCCATTAAACAACTGGATAAGCAATCGCAGGAGTTTGCAGCGCGTCGCATGGATACGTCCATTCGACAAGCGTTGTCAGGCCATTCTGTGGATGAGATATAATTATGCCTAAAATAGTTTTTTTACCTCATAGTGATTTATGTCCAGACGGTGCAGTAGTTGAAGCACAAGAAGGCGAGTCTATTTTAAATGTTGCACTACGCAGCGGTATTGAGCTTGAGCATGCTTGTGAAAAATCCTGTGCTTGTACAACCTGTCACTGCATCGTTCGTGAAGGTTTCGACTCACTGGAAGAAAGCAGCGAACTTGAAGACGACATGCTAGACAAAGCGTGGGGATTAGAGCCAGAAAGTCGCCTAAGTTGTCAGGCGCTGGTGACGGATGAGGATTTAGTGGTAGAGATCCCGCGTTATACTATTAATCACGCCCGCGAACACTAATTTTTGTCATACTTCACGCTGTAGCGTTGTTGGCTTCCTTCAAGTACTCGGATCACATATTTTTGTATGCTCCTAGGAATTAGCTCAATTTGCCGCCTAGCTACAACGTGAATTATTTAAAAAATTGAACCGCTCGGCATGTTTGGCGTTGTAACGTAGAGCATCAATGGTAAAAATCATTTAATAATCAAATTGGTGAGAGAACATGAGTTTAAAATGGTCAAATAGCCGCGAAATCGGTGAAGCACTGTACGATGCATTTCCTGATGTTGATCCTAAAACCGTGCGTTTTACCGATATGCACCAGTGGATTTGCGATTTAGAAGAATTTGATGATGACCCGCAAAAATCGAATGAGAAAATCCTGGAAGCCATTTTGTTAGTTTGGCTGGATGAGTTCGAATAAGTAGAGTTTTACCCTAAAAACCGAGTGACTGTCAGAAATAGTGCTCGGTTTTTTATTTTATATCAGCACTATAATGATATCCCTATTGGTATTTATCAGTTAAGGTAATGCTATCTGCCGACAGAATCAATGGGTTTTTACTGTCTGCAAAAATAGACAAAGTGAGAAAAACGATGACAAAACAAATTATGCCAGTAATGATTTCTTGTGAGCCGGCTGCACCTTGTTGGGGTGAAGGCGCATTGTTAAGCTCTAGTGATAAAGGGATGACAATCCACCTGAAACATGCAGGTAAATTATGTGCAGTACAAAGCGCTGGCCGTAAATTAGATGGTCAAGGGATCCGCAATGTTGCTTTGGCTGGCGAAGGCTGGGATTTAGAAAAAAGCTGGGCATTTTGGCAAGGTTTTCGTGCGCCAAAAGGGGCGAGAACGATTGAATGGCCAGTATTGCCTGAAGCAGACCGCAAAGAATTAGAAAACCGTATTCGTACCATTGATTGGGTACGTGATGTCATTAACGCACCTGCAGAAGAGTTAGGGCCAGAACAACTCGCACAACGCGCCATCGATTTACTCTGCACCGTGGGCGCACAAGACATTAGCTACCGTATTATTAAAGGCGATGACTTATTAGAACAGGGTTATACTGGTATTCATACGGTTGGCCGTGGTTCAAGTCGCCCACCTGTCTTTTTAGCGTTAGATTACAACCCAGGTGCCAACCCAAATGCCCCTGTTTTTGCTGCGTTAGTTGGCAAAGGTATTACTTTCGATTCAGGCGGTTATAGCATTAAACCTTCTTCTTCCATGAATTCAATGAAAGCCGATATGGGCGGTGCAGCAACCTTAGCGGGTTCATTGGCATTGGCGATTTCTCGTGGCTTACAAAAACGCGTAAAAATGTTCCTGTGCATTGCTGACAATATGGTTAGCGGCAATGCATTCAAATTGGGTGATATTATTCGTTACCGTAACGGTAAATCCGTTGAAATTATGAATACGGATGCTGAAGGCCGTTTAGTGTTAGCCGATGGTTTAATTGATGCAAGCAAAGAAAAACCAACGCTGATCATTGATGCTGCAACCTTGACGGGCGCTGCGAAAACCGCTGTGGGCAATGACTACCATTCAGTGTTGAGCTTTGATGACAAGTTAGTTGCTGACTTAATGAACGCTTCAGACGCTGAGTTTGAATTATTCTGGCGCTTACCATTAGCAGAGTTCCATCGCCAACAGTTACCATCTGGCTTCGCGGATTTGAACAACATCGCGGCACCATCGCACACTGCAGGCGCAAGCACCGCTGCGGCATTTTTATCGCATTTTGTCGAAAATTATCGTCAAAATTGGGTGCATATTGACTGCTCAGCGACTTACCGTAAATCTGCAGTTAGCTTATGGGCAGAGGGCGCAACCGGTACAGGTGTAAGAACACTAGCAAACTTATTAATCAGCAAATCAAAATAAATTACGTTTGATTAATAACAGGCACGGGAAGATGGCTTTTCGTGCCTATTTTTTTACCTTGACGTATTTGCGAGTATAATAAGCACTTCTTTTTAATAGCAGGGGATTGGCAATGTCGCAGCAATCGAATAATAACAGTTCCAACCAAGAAACTGAGATCCAATTTACTGAATTAACCGTACCGAAAGGCTCATCACTTAAATTAAGTGCGTTAGAGGAACAACCGCAGGCTATTGTTGAGGCGCTTAGCGAATTTTTTAAACAACACAAAGTGGTGAGACGTGGTTTTATGGTCTCCGCAGTAGAGAGTGATGACGCTGAAGAAATGCCAATATTAATGATAGCGTTAGAGTTTACTGCAGGGGCAGAAAATATTGATTCCATTATTCATGAGGCGGGGACACTTGCTTGTGAGTTTTTAGCCGATGACGAGTCTATTGATTTTTGTGTGGTAAATGAGAATGAGCAAGGTGTCAGCCACTTTATTACTCAACACATTCAGCCTTTTTATCAGCGTCGCCTTGGTAGCTTCTTGCGAGACACAATCCCAGTAAAAAACACCTAATAATTCCATGTATAGAGTGAGAAAAATGCTTTTCTCACTCATAAAAGGTATGTTGCTCATTTATTAAAGATATATTCTGCTTACTATTTGAAAAATATTATTTCATTTCTCTGTTTTTCTCGCCCATCATTTTTTCCGTTTTGTCTGATAGGTGTTCTTATAACATTCTGTTAAATTATTTCGATAATTGAAACAATATCGGCAATATTCATCTAGACATATTTTTAGCCATTTCCAAGCAAGTATATAGTGGGTTTTAACCTCCTGTTAAAACCTTAAAAAACAGAATAAATTTTAACTAATTAAAGGGCGGGCGGTAATGAAACAACAATCTAGTTGGGCTTCATTGGCGGGTCTAAAAACCAAAAAGCGTTATTTAGCACTTGCGTTGGCGTCGGTTGTGGCATTGGCCGGTTGTGATAATACAGAAGAAGCAACCAAAAATGAGCCAAATGTTTCCACGACAGCGCCAGAAAATCAAACTAAAACAGCGCCAGTTGCAGAGCAGAAAAAAGCAGCACCAAAACTTTCCACTGAAGAAATGGTAAAAAAATATGCAGGGAAAGATCTCACTATTTTGGATGCGTCTGAATTACAGCTTGATGGTGCGAGTGCCATGGTGGTGACATTCTCTGTTCCACTGCAAGCCAACCAAGATTTTGGCCAGTACATTAACCTTATTGATGTTAAAACCGGTAAGTTAGATGGTGCTTGGGAACTGTCTGATAACCAAATGGAATTACGTTTTCGCCACCTTCCACCGTCTAAAGAATTAAACCTCACCATTAACCCGGGTATTAAAGCGGTTAATGAGCGTACGACGACCGAAAATTTTGAGAAAAAATTGACCACTGCACAAATCATCCCAACGGTTGGTTTTGCAAGTAAAGGCTCGTTATTACCTAGCAAGGTTGCCCAAGGCTTACCTGTGATTGCCTTGAACGTTGATAAGGTAGACGTCAATTTCTTCCGTGTGGATGAAAAGCAATTGCCACAATTTTTAGCACAGTGGCAGTATCGTAGTAATTATGAGTATTGGTATTCCGAAGAGTTTCTCGACAAAGTGGAGCTGGCTTATACCGGCCGCTTTGACTTAAATCCAGATAAAAATACCCGCCAAACCATTTTACTGCCGTTGAAAGATGTCAAAGAGTTACAGCAAGATGGCGTGTATTTGGCCATCATGCAAAAAGCAGGTAGCTATAGTTATCAATTCCCTGCCACTGTTTTTACACTAAGTGATATTGGTGTGTCACTACACAGTTATCAAGACCGAGTCGATATTTTCACTCAATCCTTAGCGAAAGGTTCCGCCATTAAAGGCGTTGAGCTACGTATTTTGGATGAAAAAGGTCAGTTAGTGACCAAAGGCACGACAGATGGTGATGGTCATGCTCAATTAGATAAATTAGCAGGTGGAAAATTATTACTGGCAACCCATGAAGGGCAAACCAGTATGATTGACCTCACTCAGCCAGCGCTTGATTTATCTGAATTCGACATTTCAGGGCCAGAAGGCTACGCAAAACAATTTTTCACCTTCGGTCCTCGCGATTTATATCGCCCAGGTGAATTATTACTGGTAAATGGTCTATTGCGTGATGGCGATGGTAACCCAGTCAAAACTCAGCCAGTTAAAGTTGATGTATTAAAAACAGATGGGCAAGTGGTTCGTAGTTTCGTGTGGCAGCCGGAAGAAAACCAAAATGGGTTATATCAATATCAATTTGAAATTCCTAAAAATGCAGAAACGGGCGGTTGGTCGCTACGTTTTGATTTAGGTGACGGTTCACCGCAACGTTATTACAAATTCAATGTTGAAGATTTCATGCCAGAACGCATGGCGCTGGAAATTGTTGGCAGTGATGTTCCTCGTTTAACTGACCAATCAGTTGATTTTGATATTCAAGGCCGTTATTTATACGGAGCACCTGCAGCAGATAACCAGTTGCAAGGCCAAATTGTTTTAAAAGCAGATCGTGAAGCGGTAGCAAAATTACCCGGTTTTGAATTTGGCGCTGTCAATGAAGAGGGCTTACCTCGTAAATTAGATGAATTTGACTTGACGCTGGACAGCAACGGTGAAACGGTAATTTCAATTCCAAACAGTAATTGGAGCTCGACTCGCTCACCAATTTCAGCTGTTTTGCAGGCCAGTTTGCTTGAGGCAGGTGGTCGCCCTGTGACGCGTCGTGCTGAACAAGCCATTTGGCCTGCAGAAAAATTGGTCGGTATTCGTCCATTATTCGCCAAAAAAGAAATTTACGATTACCGCACAGACCGTTATGTCAAACGCCACAATGTGGATGAAAATTCACTTGCAGAATTTGAATTAGTTATGGCTGATGCAGCGGGTAATAAACTGGCAGCAGAAAACTTAACCGTGCGTTTAGTGTACGAACGCCGCGATTATTACTGGAGTTGGTCTGAAAGTGGCGGCTGGTCTTCAAATTATGACCAGAAAGACCTCGTCATGGCGAATGAAAATATTGCCATCGCCAAAGATGGTACAGCGAAAGTCTCCTTCCCGGTGGATTGGGGCGCATTCCGTTTAGAGGTATTAAACCCAGAGAATCAGCTCGTTTCCAGCGTCCAGTTCTGGGCGGGGTATTCATGGCAAGATAATACAGGGGGAAGCGGTTCAGTTCGTCCTGACCAAGTGAAACTCAGCCTGAATAAGCCTGCATATTTACCGGGTGAAAAAGCCAAAGTTCGCATTGAATCCCCTAAAGCCGGTAAAGGCTATATATTGCTCGAGTCGAGTAATGGCCCACTGTGGTGGGAAGAAATTGATGTACCAGAAAAGGGCTTAGACGTTGAAATCCCAGTCAATAAAGAGTGGGCTCGTCATGATTTATACGTTTCTGCCGTCGTTGTTCGTCCAGGTGATGACTCTAAAGAAGCCACAGTGAAACGTGCGGTGGGTGTGTTGCATTTACCGATTGCAGATGAAAACCGTAAGATTGCATTGGCCTTAACGACGCCAGACAAAATGCGCCCTAATCAAGACTTAACGGTAAAAATTAAAGCGACAGCGCAAGATGGCAAACCGTTACCTGAAAAAGTGAATGTGCTGTTATCTGCGGTTGATACTGGTGTATTGAATATCACCGATTTTAAAACGCCAGATCCTTATGATGCTTTCTTTGGTCGTAAGCGCTATAGCGTTGATCAGTATGACGTTTATGGTCACTTAATTGAAGGACAAGGCAAGGTTGCTAACTTACGCTTTGGGGGCGACAGCGAAGATGCTGCATTAGAGCGTGGTGGTATGAAGCCACTCACTGAAGTGCAAATTATTGCAGAGCAAGCCAAACCTGTCACATTAAATAAAGACGGTGAGGGTGAAATTAGCCTTGCTATCCCTGATTTTAACGGGGAATTACGTGTGATGGCTCAAGCATGGAATGAAAAAGAGTTCGGCCATGCGGATAGCAAAGTAATTGTCGCAGCACCATTAGTGACACAAATGTCGATGCCACGCTTTATGGCTGGCGGTGATAAGTCTTACTTTGCGCTTGATTTGACCAATATGACGGACAACACACAAAATGTGACGGTTAACTTCAAGGCATCAGGAATGGTGAAACTTGATGGCGTCAGCAGCCGTGAGTTGGAGTTACCAAAAGGCAAACGCACCACCATTAATTTACCTGTCAGAGCAGACTACGGTTTCGGTGAAGGCGAAGTGTCGATGACTATTAATGGCGTGAAAATTCAAGGCGAAGCCAATAAAGATTACAGCAATAGTTGGAAAGTTGGCGTTCGTCCGGCACAGCCAGCAGAAACGGTTTCTTTTGCTACCGCGATTGAGCCAGGTACTTCATGGGCACTGCCAACTAACCAAATTGCTGGCCTGCAACCGGATACCATTGAAGGGCAAGTCCTGTTAACCAGCCGTCCGCCATTAGATATCTCACGTTATATTCGAGAGTTATTTGCTTATCCATACGGTTGTTTGGAACAAACTATCAGTGGTTTATACCCTTCATTGTTCTCAACCCAAGCCGAACTGAATAAGTTAGGAATTAAAACGCAAACAGATGCAGACCGCCATAAAGCGATTGAAATTGGTATTCCACATTTGTTAAGTATGCAACGTAATGATGGCGGTTTTTCGCTGTGGGATAGAAACGGCCGCGAAGAATATTGGTTAACTGCGTATGCGGCGGATTTCTTGAATAAAGCTAATCAACGTGGCTTTACTGTCCCGCAAGAGGCTATAAGTAACGCCAATACGCGTCTACTGAGCTATTTACAAGATGGTAGCCAAATTAACTACCCGTATACGGAAAACCAAGAGGGCGCTCGTTTTGCTACTCAGGCCTATGCAGGTTTAGTATTAGCATCACAGCAAAAAGCACCGTTAGGCGCATTACGTCAACTTTATAACCAAAGAAACGCTGCGGCAAGTGGCTTACCTCTGGTTCAGCTTGGAGTTGCATTGAACTTGATGGGTGATAAATCACGTGGTGAGAGTGCAGTGATTGACGGACTGAAAAAACAACGTAACCGCTACAGCTATGTAGGGGATTACGGTTCGGTGATCCGTGATGACGCGATGATTGTTGCGCTATTAAATGAATATAATTTAATGCCAAAATCCCGTGACCAAAAACTGCAAACTTTGTCTAATAATTTAACTTCTCAACGTTATTTCTCAACACAAGAGAGCAATGCGTTATATTTAGCGGGCCGTTTTTACTTAAATGAAAGTGAAGCACCGTGGAAAGCTACGATTAATGGCCAAGAACCTCCGATGGTCTCAGATAAACCTGTGAGTGAGTTCCTGAGTAAAGATCAGTTGGAGACAGGTTATAGCATCGAAAACAGTGGAACGAATACTCTGTATACACGCTTAAATGTGGTGGGTTATCCACAACATTCACCAAAGCCAAGCTCGAATGTATTAGGTATTACTCGTAGCTACTATGATATGAAAGGCAATCGCATTTCATTAGATAGATTAAGAAGCGGTGAAATGGTGGTGGTTAAACTGGAAGTTCAAGCATCCCAAAGTGTGCCAGATGCGTTAGTGGTTGACTTGCTGCCAGCAGGCTTAGAACTGGAAAACCAAAATTTAGCGAACAGTAGCGCTAATTTGAGTGAGTCCGCGCCGAACTTGCAAGAATTAATTGATGATATGCAGCAATCACAAATACGCCATATGGAATATCGTGATGACCGTTTTGTGGCTGCGGTTGAAGTTCAGCAATACCGCCCAACTACCTTAGTCTACTTAGCGCGAGCGGTAACGCCGGGTGTGTATAGTATTCCGGTACCACAAGTTGAATCAATGTATGTCCCTGACTGGCGTGCGACTGGCTACTCGGATGGCCAATTAGAAATCGTTCGCTAATCACCTTCTAAAGCCCTTATATTGATACTCAGATATAAGGGCTTTTTTAATTTATTTTCGGTACTCCCATCAATGAAAAAATGGTTACGTCGCACAGGCATTACACTGGTTCTGTTGGTCATTATTTTGCCACTGGCTTTTTTAGCCGCTGATAAAATTTGGCCGTTGCCGATTAAGCAAATTGAAATGGCACGAACCGTGGTTGCAGCGGATGGTACACCATTGTGGCGCTTTGCAGACAAAGAGGGAATTTGGCGCTTTCCTGTTACACTCGAAGAGGTTTCTCCTGATTTTATCGAAGCGTTACTAACGTATGAAGATCGTCATTTTTATCGTCATCCGGGGGTAAACCCGTTTTCGCTGATTAGGGCCGCGGGGCAGTTTGTGAGTTCAGGGCGTATTGTGTCGGGCGGAAGTACCATTTCGATGCAAGTTGCACGGTTAATTGATCCCCATGAAAGAACATTGGGTGGTAAGCTGAAACAGCTTTGGCGTACGGCTCAACTCGAATATCACTATTCGAAAGATGAAATTTTAGAAATGTATTTAAACCGTGCTCCGTATGGCGGAACCATTGAAGGTATTGGCGCAGCTAGCTGGGTATATTTGAATAAGTCACCGGCAAAATTGACGGCGAGTGAAGCGGCATTATTTGCCGTATTGCCGCAAGCTCCGAGCCGTTTAAGACCGGATAGATATCCAGAAAGGGCACAAGCTGCACGTGATAAAGTATTGGATAGACTAGAGGAATACCAAGTCTGGAGCCCTGAAAAAGTTGCCGATATTAAACAAGAACAAATTTGGTTAGCACCGCGGAAGAACCCGCATTCAGCCCCTTTACTTGCAAGGCGGGTAACCAAAGATACGCAACAGTCCATCATTGAAACCACTATCGATGCCAGTTTGCAAAGGCAACTGGAAGATATGGCTATGAATTGGAAAAACCAACTACCAAAACAAACATCATTGGGAATTTTGGTGGTTGATCATACAGATATGGCAGTGAAAGCGTATATTGGCTCAATTGATTTTCAAGATGATAGCCGTTTTGGCCATGTGGACATGATTAGCGCTTGGCGCTCTCCAGGCTCAACGTTAAAACCATTTTTATACGCATTAGCAATGGATGACGGGCTCATCCATGCGGAATCGTTATTACAAGATGTTCCACGGCGCTTTAATGATTACCGTCCGGGGAACTTTGACAGTGGTTTTAATGGGCCAGTGAGTGTTAGCGATGCACTCGTTCGTTCATTGAATTTACCGGTGGTTCAGTTATTAGATGTGTATGGCAGTAAACGATTTACCGCTCAACTACGCAATGTTGGGACTGAGCTGCGCTTTCCGTTAGGGAGTGAACCAAACTTATCGCTGATTTTAGGTGGCACAGCCACACGGATGGAAGATTTAGTTTCTGCCTATAGCGCATTTGCGCGAAAAGGCAATGTGTCACCGTTACGCTTTAAACCAACCGATGAAATTCGCGATAGGGCGCTGATGTCACCAGGAGCTGCATGGATAGTACGTCGTATTATGGGCGGGGAAGCACGCCCTGTTCCTGAGGCTAATTTAGCAGGGCAACTCAATTTGGCATGGAAAACGGGAACCAGTTATGGTTATCGTGATGCGTGGGCGATTGGTGTTAATCCGCGTTATACCATCGGCGTTTGGGTTGGTCGGCCAGATGCAACGCCTGTAGCAGGGCAGCTAGGCTTTGCAACCGCTATTCCGATTATGAATCAAATTAATGGCATGTTACTGAGCAAAATCTATCAATCCCACGAACCGCTACCAAAAGATGTGAAACCTGCCAGTGTGAGCCAAGCGGTGATCTGTTGGCCGGGAGGAACTTCATTACTGAAAGATGATAATAATTGCCGCCAAAGGCGTCTTAGTTGGATCTTGGATAACACCATTCCACCCACGTTAATGGTGCGAGACCAAGAGTCACTATTAGGATTAAGACAAAAAATCTGGGTGAATGACAAAGGGCAACAAGTCGCGGCAGATTGCCCAAATGCACAGGAAAAAGAAGTACATTTATGGCCGATTACTGTGGAGTCATGGTTACCAAGCAGTGAGAAACGGGAAAATCGGTTACCTAAGGCGGATTCAGCTTGCCCGCCATTGAAGCTAGAAATGCCGCCATTATTGATTTCTGGTATCCGTGATGGGGAAGTTTTACAGCGTCTACCCGGGAAAACCAGCTTAGATTTACGTTTAGTCACGCAGGGTGGACAAGGGCAGAAATGGTGGTTTTTAAACGGAGAACAAGTGAATACAACCGAGCAAAACGGTTCTATTTTGCTGACACTCGATAAAAGTGGAAACTACCAAATTTCGGTATTAGATTTAAGCGGCCAAGTGACAGCAATGAGCTTTAGAGTGAAGTAATAGATGAAAAACGTGACTTACCCGAAAAAATAGTGTTTTTTGCTATAAAAAGTTTAACAAAATGTTGTTGTGACTGTAGGAAATTGTAATCAGAGCCCCTATAATCATCGCCTTATTTTTCTTTTTCCTAGATATGGTTGCTTTTGAAGTCTAAAAGCCTAACAATAGAATTAGAAATAATATAAAAAACTACAACATGCCTATTTTAAGTTCTTACATCCTAAGTCACAGGGAAGAATAAAGAATAAAGGCCTAATGAATCGCTAAGAGGTTATTTATGACTGTTCAACGTACATTTTCTATTATTAAACCAAACGCTGTGAAGAAAAACGTTATTGGTGCAATCTACAACCGTTTTGAAAGCGCGGGTTTCACAATCATCGCTGCTAAAATGATGCATTTGACTCGTGAGCAAGCTGAAGGCTTCTACGCTGAACACAAAGGCCGTCCTTTCTTTGAAGGTCTGGTTGAATTCATGACTTCAGGCCCTATCATGCTGCAAGTGTTAGAAGGTGAAAACGCAATCCAACGTCACCGTGACCTGATGGGTGCAACTAACCCAGATAACGCATTAGCGGGTACTTTACGCGCAGATTACGCAGACAGCTTCACTGAAAACGCAACTCACGGTTCAGACTCTGAAGAATCTGCTGCACGTGAAATCGCGTATTTCTTCACTGCTGATGAAATCTGCCCACGCTAAGACTTCTTTAACTAATGCATTAGCATTATTGTTATAAAGTTTGTACAATGCGACGCCCTGCTATGATTAGCGGGGCGATTATATTTTTAAGACCGCAAAAATTACGTCGTGCTATACTCACCACTAGCACTGCCGAAAGTGTAACAACGAGGCAATACACCATGTCTGATATGACGACAGATGCACAATGTGCAACTTCTTCCGCTATTTCTGTCACACCAGAAAAAACGAACCAAAAAACCAATTTACTTGATTTAAACCGCAAGCAAATGCGCGAGTTCTTTGCTCAAATGGGTGAAAAACCATTCCGCGCGGATCAGGTCATGAAATGGATTTATCATTATTGCTATGATGATTTTGACCAAATGACCGATATTAATAAAGTCCTTAGAGCAAAACTGAAAGAAGTCGCGGAAATCCGTGCACCGGAAGTTGCTGATGAACAGCGTTCATCAGATGGCACCATTAAGTGGGCAATCAAAGTGGGTGACCAACTGGTTGAAACGGTATATATCCCAGAAGCAGACCGTGCAACATTGTGCGTTTCTTCACAAGTAGGTTGTGCATTGGAATGTAAATTCTGCTCGACGGCGCAACAAGGCTTCAACCGTAACTTACGTGTTTCAGAAATTATTGGTCAGGTTTGGCGAGCAGCCAAAATTATTGGTTCGCTAAAGTCCAGTGGACGCCGTCCAATTACCAACGTCGTGATGATGGGAATGGGCGAACCATTGCTGAATTTGAATAACGTCGTTCCTGCGATGGAAATTATGTTAGATGACTTCGGTTTTGGTTTATCTAAGCGCCGTGTCACGATTTCCACTTCAGGTGTTGTACCTGCACTGGATAAACTAGGGGATATGATTGATGTTGCGTTAGCGATTTCATTGCATGCGCCAACAGATGATATCCGTGACGATATCGTTCCAATTAATAAAAAATACAATATTGAAACCTTCCTCAACAGTGTGAATCGTTATTTAACGAAATCGAATGCTAATGCAGGGCGAGTAACCGTTGAGTATGTGATGTTAGATCACGTGAACGACAGTGTTGAGCAAGCACATCAATTAGCGGAATGTTTAAAAAATACACCGAGTAAGATTAACTTAATTCCATGGAACCCGTTCCCAGGGGCGCCATACGGTAGAAGTTCGAACAGTCGTATTGACCGTTTTTGTAAAGTATTGATGGGATATGGTTTCACCACGATAGTGCGCAAAACGCGGGGTGATGATATTGATGCTGCCTGTGGGCAACTTGCTGGCGACGTGATCGACAGAACAAAACGAACGTTGAAAAAACGCTTAGCAGGGGAACCTATCAAGGTAAAAACAGTCTGATTTATAAATAAGCTTGAATCAGTGAATTAGGTGATGATTTAGGGCGTTTTAGAGTTAGGCAAAACGCCTTTGTTCACCTACAATAGTAGAAGCAATAAGAAAAATTTAATTGTTGTTTCAACATGATGATAAATTATTGACGAATAAAGCTGCTCAATGTTCGCTTTATATCTTTTAAACTTGGAAATAGTGTTGCCAGCAAATGACTATCGAAAATAATACCGAACAAGCTACGACCACAGTAGGACAATTATTGACGCAAGCACGTGAGCGCATGGGTCTAACCCAAGATGTTGTTGCAGAACGATTATGCCTTAAAATCAGTACGGTAAAAGAGATAGAACAAGATATTGCTCCCGCTGGCGTGGAACCGACATTTTTGCGTGGTTATATTCGCCTTTATGCTCGTATGGTAGGCATACCCGAGAGCGAATTAAAAACGTATATGAAAACAGAAGAAACCGTTACATTAGCCAAAGTTTCTCCTATGCAAAGTTATTCTTTGGGGAAAAAACGCAAAAAGCGTGAAGGTTGGTTAATGAAACTGACTTGGTTGATTGTGATTGTTCTCATCGCAATGGTTGGCGTATGGTGGTGGCAAGATCATAACGCCCAAAAAGATGAGCTAGTTTCAATGGCAAATCAAAATGATTTGATTTTGTCCCAACAAGATAACAACACCACACCAGTTGAATTACTGACATCAACAGAGGTCGCCTCAACTGATACAGCGCCTGTTGTACCGGAAAATACTCTTGAATTACAAACTCAAGAGCCCGTATTAGCGACTGACCCTATTACTGAGCCGGTCAGAACAATTCCATTACCTAATGCACCACAATCTTCAGTTGCATTAGACAGAACACAAAATACAGAAACGACTGAACCTGTTGCTGCAAGCAGCCAAGCCCTAGTATTGAATTTTACTGGCCAGTGCTGGTTAGAAATTCGTGATGCAAATAATAAAATCCTATTCAGTGGCACCAAAAATAGTGGTGATAAGTTGGAACTCGATGGGCCGCAACCTTATCGCCTGAATATTGGTGCACCCGCGAATGTTACTGTACAGTTCCAAGGCAACGCTGTTGATTTAAGCCGCTTCATTAAAGCGAAACGTCCGGCAAAATTGAAGTTACCTGAAGCCTAAAAACAGACAGGTAAAAAGAAGCAAACTATATCCGAAAACATCTTTTTTGATAGGCTATAGTTTGCTTTCTTGTGTATAGTTGAGCGTATAAAAATAATCGTTAAAACTATATCACGGTAACAAAGAATATCACGGTAACAAAGAGTACCACGGTAACAAAGAGCACATGGACGTTCGGAGAATTAAACCAAAATGCATAATGAATCACCGATAAAAAGACGTAAATCCACTCGTATCAACGTAGGTAGCGTGCCAGTAGGCGATGGCGCACCTATCGCTGTCCAGTCAATGACGAATACCCGTACAACTGATGTCGAAGCCACCGTTCGCCAAATAAAATCCCTTGAGCGTGTTGGTGTTGATATTGTGCGTGTTTCTGTTCCTACCATGGATGCCGCTGAAGCATTTAAACTGATTAAACAACAAGTTAATGTTCCACTGGTGGCGGATATCCATTTTGACTATCGTATTGCATTAAAAGTAGCGGAATACGGCGTTGATTGCTTGCGTATTAATCCAGGTAATATTGGTAGCGAAGAACGTATTCGCCAAGTTGTTGATTGCGCACGCCACTACAATATTCCAATTCGTATTGGGGTTAATGGTGGTTCCCTTGAAAAAGATATTCAAGAGAAGTACGGCGAGCCAACACCGGAGGCATTAGTTGAGTCAGCAATGCGCCATGTGGACATCTTAGACAGACTTAATTTTGATCAGTTTAAGGTCAGCGTAAAAGCATCAGATGTATTTCTTGCTGTCGGCTCTTACCGTTTATTAGCGAATAAAATCGGTCAACCCCTGCATTTAGGGATTACCGAAGCCGGTGGTGCCCGTGCAGGATCAGTAAAATCTGCAATTGGCTTAGGAATGTTACTGTCTGAAGGTATCGGTGATACCTTGCGTATTTCTTTAGCTGCTGACCCTGTTGAAGAAGTTAAAGTGGGTTTTGATATCTTAAAATCACTGCGGATTCGTTCGCGTGGTATTAATTTTATTGCTTGTCCAACTTGTTCACGGCAAGAGTTTGATGTGATTGGTACCGTGAATGAATTAGAACAGCGTTTAGAAGATATCATTACACCAATGGATGTATCGATTATTGGCTGTGTGGTTAATGGCCCCGGTGAAGCGGAAGTTTCTACGCTAGGCGTTGCAGGGGCAAAAACCAAGAGCGGTTTTTATGAAGACGGTAAACGTCAAAAAGAGCGTTTTGATAATGACAACATTATCGACCAGTTAGAGGCTAAAATTCGAGCCAAAGCGGCGATGATGGATGAAAGCAAGCGGATTGAAGTCAACTTAAAAGACTAATTTTGTGTATTCTACTGCTAAGCGGCTCACAGAGTCGTTTGGCATGTTTAGAACAAACACTATATCAATCGTCCGCATTTTTTTCTAAAATCGGTCGCTCACCGTACAAATTGACAGATAAATCCCGATTAGTATCAGTAATTGGTGTTTGTTGATTGAACCAGATGATATTTCGCTCTTATAATCAAACTTATGTAATTCTGAAAATAGAGAAATAAAGTGGGAAAAAATATCCAAGCCATTCGCGGCATGAATGATTACTTACCAGCTGACACGCGTGTATGGCAGAAAATCGAAGCAACATTGAAAAATATTTTACAGGGTTATGGTTTTAGTGAAATTCGTACCCCGATTGTAGAGCAGACCCCGCTATTTCGCAGAGCGATTGGTGAAGTGACGGATGTCGTTGAAAAAGAAATGTACACTTTCAATGACCGCAACGATGAAAGTCTGACATTACGCCCTGAAAATACCGCTGGTTGTGTCCGTGCCGGTATTGAGCATGGTTTGCTGTACAATCAGGAACAGCGTTTGTGGTATTTAGGACCTATGTTCCGTTATGAGCGCCCACAAAAAGGCCGTTATCGTCAATTTCACCAGTTAGGGGCTGAAGTTTTTGGTCTTGCAGGTCCTGATATCGATGCTGAAGTCATCTTAATGACAGCGCGCTGGTGGAAAGCGTTAGGCATTAGTGAGCATGTGACTTTAGAGCTGAACTCGATTGGCTCATTAGAAGCGCGTGCCAATTACCGTGAGGCTTTAGTTGCTTTCTTAGAACAGCATAAAGACAAGCTGGATGAAGATTGTAAGCGTCGCATGTATACAAATCCTCTACGCGTTTTAGATTCTAAAAATCAAGAAATTCAGGCTTTATTGAATGATGCACCTGAACTGTTTGATTACCTTGATGTCGAATCACGTGAGCACTTTGATGGCTTATGTAAGTTATTAGAAGCTGCAGGGGTTCAATATCGTGTTAATCAACGCTTAGTTCGTGGTCTTGACTACTATAACCGAACCGTTTTTGAGTGGGTAACAACGGCACTGGGCTCACAAGGCACAGTTTGCGCGGGCGGTCGATATGACGGCTTAGTTGAACAATTAGGCGGTCGTGCAACACCTGCGGTTGGTTTTGCCATGGGTATGGAACGGATGGTGCTATTAGTCCAAGAAGTTAACCCAGAATTTACAGCGGATGCTTCAGTTGCTGATGTTTATCTTGCTTCTTTTGGCGAAGATAGCCAGCAAGCAGCGATATTAGTAGCCGAAAAAGTACGTGATGCACTACCAACACTGCGGTTAATGACTAACCACGGTGGTGGTAACTTCAAGAAACAGTTAGCAAGAGCGGACAAACAAGGCGCTAAAATTGCACTGATCTTGGGGGAAGATGAAATTAAAAATGACCAAGTCACATTGAAAGATTTACGCACAGGCGTACAAGAAACCATTTCGCAGCAACTTATGGCGTCACGCATCGCCGAGTTATTAGGTTAAGGAGAGACAAGTGGAAGTCTATACAAACGAAAATGATCAAGTCGATGCGATTAAACGCTTTTTTGCGAATAATGGCGTGGCATTAGTTGTTGGCCTCGTAATTGGCGTTGGTGGTGTATTTGGTTGGAATTACTGGCAGTCTCATAAAACCAATGTACTGCAGGAAAGTGCGCAAAAGTTTGAAGCAGTAAATAGCCAATTACGTTCAGGCTCAGAGCAAGGTATTGTTGCAGCGCAAAAATTCGCGGCTGAAACCGACGATGTATACAGTGCGATGATGGGCTTAGAGCTTGCGCAAATCGCGGTGGATAAAGGCGATTTAGCGAATGCACAAACTGCATTGACCAATGCATTAGCCAAGGCAAAAACCGTGGATATGCAAGATTTAATTAACTTGCGTTTAGCGCGAGTGCAATTAGCCCAAGGTAATGCTGATGGCGCGATAGCGTCAGTTGCAAATATTAAAAGTAAATCATGGCAAGCAACGGCACAGGATGTCCGTGGTGATGCTTTACTCCATAAGGGTGATAAAGCTGGTGCAAAAGCCGCTTATGCTCAGGGGTTAGAAAGTGAAGGCTCTCAATCTATTAGAGGTATTTTGACTCTGAAGTTGAACAACGTATCTAATTCATAAGAAGAAAGGAAACGACAAACATGCAGTTGCGCAAAACACTTTTAGTTGGCCTAGTCGCTTCAGCTTTACTTGCCGGTTGTTCCAGCGAAACTGATTCTATTATCATGGCGCCACTTCCACAGGTTGAAAATCAATTCACCCCATCAATTGTTTGGGATAAATCGGTTGGAAATGGTGTTGAACAATTTTATTCTGAATTATCACCTGTTTGGGATGGTTCAGCGGTTTATGCAGCAGACCGCAAAGGTTTAGTTAAAGCATTTGAACTTGATAGTGGCAAAGAGCTGTGGTCAGTCGATTTATCTAAACGAACAGGTTTTCTTTCTGCTAACTTGTCAGCATTGCTATCCGGTGGTTTAACCGTTGATGGCGACAAAATCTTTGTCGGTACTGAGCGCGGAACCGTTATTGCTCTGAATAAAGAAGATGGCCAAGTTGCTTGGGATGTCGAAGTTGCAGGCGAAGCCCTTTCTAAACCTGTTGTGAGTAATGACTTTGTTATTATTCACACCAGTAATGGTCAACTACAAGCTTTAGATGTCAATAGTGGTGAAATTAAGTGGACCGTTAACATGGATACTCCATCGTTGTCATTACGTGGTGAATCTGCTCCTGCGGTTGCTTTTGGTGCTGCGATTGTCGGTGGGGATAACGGCCGTGTCAGTGCGGTGCTATTGTCTCAAGGCCAATTAATTTGGCAACAACGTATTTCGCAAGTGACAAGTTCGACAGAAATCGGCCGCTTAAATGATGTCGATATGACACCAATTATTGATGACGGTAAAGTGTATGCGATTGCTTATAATGGTACTTTAGCAGCGCTGGATATGCGTTCAGGCCAAATTCTGTGGAAACGCGAGCTTGGCTCAATCAATGACATGGTGATGTCAGGTGAAAACCTGTACCTCGTTGACCAAAATGGCCGCGTGTTATCTGTTCGTAAAAGCGATGGTGTAACACTGTGGACACAGGAAGACCTGTTAAACCGTGGGCTATCTGCGCCAGAAATGTATAATGGTTACCTTGTTGTCGGTGATAAAGAAGGTTATCTGCATTGGTTAGACATGAGTACGGGCGGGTTTGTTGCACAAAACAAATTAAACAGCTCCGGTATTCACAGTCGTCCAGTGGTTGCAAGTGATAAGCTAATGGTTCAGACAAAAAACGGAACAGTTTACCTGTTAACTCGTTAATTTTCTGACAAACCGCCAATTTATCGATAAAATCAACGGTTCCTGAAGACAGGAGCCGTTTCGTTTTTTTGTTTTCTGAGTTAAAGCCTCAGAATTCCTTTAGTTAATAAAAGTTGTGAGGCATCTAAAAATGATACCCGTCGTAGCGCTGGTAGGGCGTCCAAACGTAGGAAAATCCACGTTATTTAACCGTTTAACCCGTACCCGTGACGCATTAGTAGCGGACTTTCCCGGTCTGACTCGTGATCGTAAATATGGTCGTGCTGAAGTTGAAGGGCATGAATTCATTATTATTGACACGGGTGGTATCGATGGGACTGAGGAAGGTGTAGAAACGCACATGGCCGCACAGTCCTTGCAAGCAATTGAAGAGGCAGATATTGTTCTGTTTATGGTTGACGCAAGAGCCGGGTTAATGCCCGCTGATGAAGGCATTGCCAAACATCTTCGTAGTCGCAAGAAAAAAACCTATTTAGTCGCAAACAAAACCGATGGAATTGATGTAACTACGGCAATCGGAGATTTTTATTCTCTTGGCCTAGGCGAAATTCACCCGATCGCGGCATCACATGGTCGCGGTGTTACTCAGCTAATTGAACAATCGTTGAAACCTTTTGTGGGAGAAGACGAGGAAGAAGTTGAGTTGACTGAGGAAGAAGAAAATGCGGCATATTGGGCTGAGTTAGAAGCTCAATGTGAGCTTGATGAAGACGAAGAAGATGACTTCGATCCAACAACATTACCGATTAAATTAGCCATCGTTGGCCGTCCGAATGTCGGTAAATCGACATTAACCAACCGTATTTTAGGTGAAGAGCGTGTTGTGGTGTTTGATATGCCGGGAACTACCCGTGACAGCATTTACATCCCAATGGAACGCGATGATCGTGAGTACATTTTAATCGATACCGCAGGCGTACGTAAGCGTGGAAAAGTTACTGAAACAGTGGAGAAATTCTCTGTTATCAAAACATTGCAAGCGATTGAAGACGCGAACGTCGTACTATTAGTTATTGATGCACGTGAAGGTATATCTGACCAAGATTTATCTTTACTTGGCTTTATCCTCAATGCTGGTCGTTCATTGGTGATTGCAGTCAATAAATGGGATGGTATGAAGCCAGAAGACCGCGAGCACGTTAAAGACATGCTTGAACTGCGCCTTGGTTTCGTTGATTTCGCGCGTATTCACTTT
The DNA here is from genome assembly GCF_028480685.1 of Providencia sp. PROV174. Lineage (NCBI taxonomy): Bacteria > Pseudomonadati > Pseudomonadota > Gammaproteobacteria > Enterobacterales > Morganellaceae > Providencia > Providencia sp. PROV174. The sequence continues at coordinate 23,916 of NZ_JAMPOT010000017.1, read as the reverse complement.
ATTTCTGCACTACATGGTAGTGGTGTGGGGAACCTATTTGAATCAGTGCAAGAAGCGTATGAGTCTGCAACTCGTCGAGTAGGTACCGCATTATTAACTCGTATCATGAAGATGGCAGAAGATGAGCACCAACCACCGCTTATTCGCGGTCGTCGTGTTAAAATGAAGTATGCCCATGCGGGGGGACACAATCCACCAATTGTGGTGATCCACGGTAACCAAGTTTCTGATTTACCTGATAGCTATAAACGTTATTTGATGAATTACTTCCGCCGTTCATTGCAAGTGATGGGAACGCCAATTCGAATTCTGTTTAAAGAGGGGGAAAATCCTTATGCAGATAAGAAGAATAAGTTAACGCCAACCCAGTTGCGTAAGCGTAAGCGTTTGATGCAGCACTTGAAAAAACGCTAATCAATAAAGCGCTGATGAAGGCTTAATTAGCCCTATTGGACGTATAAAAGCCGTAACAAAGTCATTATGTTACGGCTTTTTAATATTATCTGGATTAATATTTTAATAATAAATATCACCCTCACGTTACCAACATAGATCATGATGAACGTAGGGTAAGAATTAAAGATTGAGGAAAATTATGGACACTCGTTCTTCTACACGTTTAAACAAATATATTAGTGAAAGTGGTATTTGCTCAAGACGTGAAGCTGACCGTTATATTGAACAGGGTAATGTATTTATTAATGGTAAGCGTGCAGGAATTGGCGACCAAGTTTTTTCTGGTGACGTGGTAAAAGTTAATGGGCAATTAATCGAACCGCGTAATGAAGAAGATTTAGTGTTAATCGCACTTAATAAGCCTGTCGGTATTGTTAGTACGACAGAGAGTGGTGAAAAAGATAATATTGTTGATTATGTTAATCATAGTACCCGAATTTTCCCGATTGGCCGCTTAGATAAAGACTCTCAAGGGCTAATTTTTCTCACCAACCATGGGGATTTGGTGAATAAAATTTTACGGGCAGGCAATTCTCATGAAAAAGAGTATTTAGTCACTGTCAATAAACCCGTAACAGATGACTTTATTCGTGGAATGGGGGCTGGAGTACCCATTCTTGGTACAATGACGAAAAAATGTAAGGTCAAGAAAGAGGCCCCTTTTGTTTTTAGAATTACCCTTGTACAGGGGTTGAACCGTCAAATTCGTCGTATGTGTGAGCACTTTGGTTTTGAAGTCACTAAACTTGAACGTGTTCGCATCATGAATGTTAAGTTAACAGGCATTCCTGTCGGGGAGTGGCGTGATTTAACAGATGATGAACTGATTGAATTATTTGATATGATGGAAAAATCTGAATCAGATGTAAAATTGAAAAAGCCACAGAAGTCAGCTTCTGCTAACAAAAGTAATACAAAGCAGAATTCGCCAAGTAAACCTAAAGTAAAACCAGAAAACCCGACACGTAAAAAGTTTACACAACCAGGCAGAAAAAAGAAAAAACGTTAACGTGCAGGTTTGATTAATAAGGCTGAATAAAAGAGTTGTTTTAAGCTCTTTATTATCGGCCTTTATGTTTTATAGAAAAATTAATCTTAAATTAGTTTAATACTGTTTATATAAATTATTGCAGTTTTACAACTAATCCAACATCTAACCAGCTTTGCTGTGTTTTTTGCGCGATATTATCATCAAATAATTTCTTAGCAGCACGGATCGTTGCATCAGCAAATTCGATAAATGTTGCCTTTTTTGTCACTTTGTTGTCAGACACAGCTTCAAGCCAAATTTTACCGGCGATGTCCCATGTATAACCTCCAAGACTCTTAGCTAATAGGTAAAAGGCTCTATTTGGAATGCCTGAGTTAATATGCACGCCGCCATTATCAATAAAAATAGGTAAATCCTGATATTGAGACATATGACCAACTTGTGGGTCTCTAACATCGTCAGAAAGATAATAAGCATCCCCTGGATTTATCATAGAACGTAGTGCCGGTGCGTTTATTTGGTCAATAAATAAATTTTCGCCTAGCAACCAATTAGAAGCATCGGCTGTTTCATTATTTAAATATTGTTTCACCATAATCCCAAGCACATCTGCGACAGACTCATTGAGAGCACCAGACTGGTAAGTGTATCTAAAATCAGCTTTTGAACTAATAAAGCCGTGAGCCAGTTCGTGAGCGATTATATCGATGTCATTATAGAATGGGCCAAAAACGATTCCATCCCCGTCACCAAAGAAAATAGCTTGAGAATTCCAAAATGCATTAGCGTAGTTTGTTCCATAATGGATAACCGCATTAATATCAGCAGAACAGCCAAAAATTTGGTCAATATTTAATTTTTCCTTAAAAAAGGTACGGATAACGCCAATTGAATTAAATACTTGCCCCGCTGGTTCTGATGGTGCATGAGTATCTTCTTCGCGCATAATCACCGCGTAGTCATCATGTGGCATATGGCTATCAGGTGGAAGTCCTGAACGTTCACAAATTGGCAGGTCGGAATGCCAGTGATTTTTATGTGGGACAGGGCGTTGAGCATCGCGAATAAAGCGATTATAACGCTTTCCTATCATATCTATAGGGCAAGCTGAAAGGTTATTGCGGTGGAGTAATGCATCTTCATGTGAATAGGTTCGGCTCATAATATCATTGATATGCGTGAGCGTTGATTTTAAGTCTGTATGGCCTGATTTAGTGACTAAACTTGCTAATAAACAAGGTGATAATAATGAACGGCCTAAAATTTGATTCATATTACAACTCCATTCAGTTGGGTGAAATGGAATCATAATCTGTCGTGATTGTTTTGTAACTACCTGATATTTAAGCTTTAAAATTAATTATTGTTATTTTATGTTAGAAAGGTAGAACGGTTATCTTTCTACCTTAATTTATAAACCAGTGTTATTAATTATGGCGAAACCCACTCTTTATTTAAGACTAAAAATTCAGTATAGAGGGCAGCTTCTGGGCTACTAGGTTCGGGATGATAGTCGTATTCCCAGCGAACAATCGGTGGCATTGACATTAAAATTGACTCTGTGCGGCCTCCGCTTTGTAAGCCAAATAATGTACCTCTATCCCATACTAAGTTGAATTCTACGTAGCGGCCGCGACGATATAATTGGAATTGACGCTCTCTTTCACCCCATACATGATCTCGGCGTTTTTCAACAATCGGGACATAAGCATCTAAAAAACCATTACCCACCGCTTGAGTGAAGCTAAAACAAGACTCAAAACCACCTTGGTTAAGGTCATCATAAAATAGTCCACCAACACCACGAGGTTCATTTCTATGTTTCAGGAAAAAGTATTCATCGCACCAATTTTTATATTTAGGATATACATCAGTGCCATAAGGGCGACATAGATCACGAGCAACGGTATGCCAGTGGATGATATCTTCATGGAAACCATAGAAAGGGGTTAAATCAAAACCGCCACCAAACCACCAAACGGGCTCACAACCTTCTTTTTCAGCGATAAAGAAACGAACATTGGCATGGGTAGTTGGAATGTAAGGATTCAGAGGGTGAATAACAAGAGAGACGCCCATTGCCTGGAAGCTACGGCCAGCAAGCTCGGGCCGATGTGCGGAGGCTGATGCAGGTAACTTTTCTCCTTTAATATGCGAGAAATTAACTCCGGCTTGTTCAAATAATGCCCCTTTAGTTAGTACTCGGCTGCGACCGCCACCACCTTCAGCTCGTTCCCATGTTTGTTCTAGAAAAGTTTGCTTACCATCTAGTTCAGTAATTTTTTGGCAAATAGTCTCTTGCAAGCTCTGCAAATAGGCTTTTACGCGATCAATATCTGGGTAATTCATTGTTTTATAATAGAACCATAGCAAATAAATAATGGTTAAAGTATACCCTTTTGCTCGAAGAAAGGCATATTGAATATTGATTGTGTTGCAAAAGCAGAGATAATGGCAGAAAGATTAGCTTAAGTAGGCAAATGAGATGGAAATACGAGTCTTTCGGCAAAGTGATTATGAAGACGTCCTGACCTTATGGGAGCGTTGTGCTCTCAATGAGTTTTCAGGAGATCCTGAACTCGATATTGAACGCAAATTACAGTGTGGGGCAGACTTATTTTTAGTGGCTGAAGTTGCCGGTGAAGTTGTCGGTACTATTATGGGGGGCTACGATGGCATCCGTGGCACCGCTGTTTATCTTGCCGTTCATCCTGAATATCGTGGCCGTGGTATTGCTAATGCATTAGTGAGTCGACTAGAAAAAAAACTGATAGCCAGAGGCTGCGGAAGAATAGAATTATTAGTGAGTGAAGAGTCTGATGCTGCTATCTGCATGTTTGAAAAAATGTTGTATGAAGAAGAACAACCTGAACGTTTGATTTATTCGAAAAAATTAACGCACGAAACGGATTTTTAAGTTAATTGACTATTTATTTAACTTTCCATGGGAATGTTTTAGTAAATAGATTGTCACAATATGCATTATGCGACTCATAAAAGAGGATGATATGTCCCAACATGCAAAGTTGAACAGTAATAATGGATTATCGCCGTTGTTGAAGGTTTCTCTACTCTGTGGAGCTGCCTTGTTATCAGGGTGTGCGGGTGTAAAGGTTTTTTCGCCATCGACTTGGTTTAGTGGACCTCTGGTGGTTTCTAGCTCTGGGCTTGGTCAAGTGACAAGTTTTACACCAATGCAAGCGGATATCATTAAGAAACAACTTAGTGACCGCTATACATTACGCAGCGGTATGCAAATGGAAAGTGGGAATGTGGTCACAGTTTTCCAAGGTATGGATGACAATGAAGTAAAATTAGAAATAGTCGGCCCTGAGCACGGTTATGTATCACGTATAACAGTGAATGACCCGAATATCGTCACCGAATGGGGGCCTGCAGTTGGCACTGAATTTAGCGAAATTTACCAAAAAGCCTTCGGTATTTGTGGTTTAGGTGAGCGGGTCAATGACGTTCCGACTATTGAATGTAATTCACCGCAATCAAGTAAAGTGGTTTACCGTTTTACGGGTAAATGGCAAGGGCCAGAAGACTTAATGCCTTCCGATAATGACCTAAAAACATGGCAAATCTCACAAATTATTTGGCATAAATAGTTTTATTTCGTTAATGATATCGTCGGGCCTATTCAGACTGGCGATATCTTCCCACTAATACTTCTTTTTCGTTGTTTTCAAAGAAATTTCCCCTTTCTTAAATTTTCTTTCTTATAATAGACCTGAAACCTATATTCCCTTGCGTTAAAACAAGGTGAACATCATGACGATAAGATAGGATATTAATATCGTTTTATATAAGAAATAGGTTATATAACATATTCATTTTACGAGGTTTACCGTATGTCTCATTCTCAAAGTGGTATTTTGAAAGAACATAGCCGTTTTGGTATTTTTATTGAAGCGCAAGTGCTAGAGGGATCTCTGGATGAAGTCAAGTCTGGATGTAAAAGCTTTGTCGAGGCTTTAACCAAATTACAAGCGCAATACCCAGATGATCGCCTCGGCGCGGTTATCGCGTTTGGCTCTGACATCTGGAAACAGCTCGGTAAGGCAAATAGTGCCCCTGAATTGAAACCATTTCACACGCTAGGTAAAGGACTCGCTCCTGCCACTCAACGGGATATGTTTATTCATATTCAATCACTGCGCCACGATATTAACTTTTCATTAGCACAGGCGGCTTTAAAAGCATTTGGTAAATCTATCTCTGTGGTTGAAGAAATTCATGGCTTCCGTTGGGTAGATGATAGAGATTTAAGTGGTTTTATTGATGGAACCGAAAATCCGCAAGGGGAAGAAATTGCGGAAGTCACATTAATCGAAGACGGTGAAGATAAAGGCGGAAGCTATGTTTTAGTCCAACGCTATGAACACGATTTAAGAAAATGGGATCGTTTTTCGGAACATGAACAAGAGAAAATGATTGGTCGGACGAAAAAAGACAGTATTGAGCTGGACGAAGATGCTCGTAATGTTACCTCTCATGTTTCCCGTGTGGTTATTGAAGAAGAAGGTGAAGAGCTTGAAGTCATGCGTCACAGCTTGCCATATGGAACAGCAAGCGGTAAGCATGGCTTATTCTTTGTGGCTTATTGTGCAAGATTACACAACATCGAGCAGCAATTATTAAGCATGTTTGGTGAAAAAGACGGTAAATACGATGATTTACTACGTATGACGAAAGCGGTTTCGGGCAGTTATTACTATGCTCCGTCGATTGAGACATTGACGTCTCTGTAGCGTTACTCGTCATTCTTTGCGTTACAGCGTTGTTGGCTACGTAAGATTACCCTAGTCACATACTATTGTATGCTCCTAGGGCTAATCTTCCTTGCCGCCTAGCTGTAACACAAATTATTTAGAGTAACTGTTTATACTTAGCAATTTAAACATAATGATTTGTATTTATTCTATTATTATTAACCCGTTATCATTAATGCTTACTTACTACCTAGTAATGATTTAACTTATAGAATGCCCCTCCATTGAGTAATATTCATATCGCTAACTAATTAAAATATCAGTTAATTTTTCTGCTTATGACGTTCATTTCTTTGTTATTCCAATTTGATATATAAAAAGGTGATTGATAGCTACCCAGTTATAACCAAAACAGATACAGTGGTTTTAATCTTAGTCATTTGGGTTTAGTTACGAACAGGTGTGGAATGAAAAAATCATTTTTGAAAAAAACGGCACTCGCGAGTTTGGCAACGGTCTCATTACTCGGTAGCTCGCCACTAATTGCAGCTGAACTGCTTAACAGTTCTTATGATATTGCTCGTGAATTATTTGTGGCGTTGAACCCATCATTTGAAAAACAGTGGAATGAAGCTCACCCTGATGACAAATTAACCATCAAGCAATCACACGCAGGCTCATCAAAGCAAGCCTTGGCGATTTTACAAGGGCTAAAAGCAGATGTGGTGACCTACAACCAAGTCACCGATGTACAAATTTTGCATGATAAAGGCAATTTGATCCCAGCAGGCTGGCAAGCTCGCTTACCAAATAATAGCTCACCGTATTATTCCACCATGGCGTTTTTAGTGCGCAAAGGAAATCCTAAAGGAATTAAAACGTGGGATGATTTAGTCCGTGAAGATGTCAAATTAATCTTTCCGAATCCAAAAACTTCCGGAAATGGCCGTTATACCTACCTTGCAGCATGGGGGGCTTTTAACCAAGAAAATAAAGGTGATAAAGCGAAAACCCGTGAGCAAATGAAACAGTTTTTGAAAAATGTCGAGGTATTTGATACCGGTGGGCGTGGTGCAACAACATCATTTATTGAGCGGGAGCTTGGTGACGTCCTGATTAGCTTTGAATCTGAAGTGAATAATATTCGCTCTCAGTATGGTGAGTCAGACTATGAAGTTATTGTGCCACCAGTGGATATCTTAGCAGAGTTTCCTGTTGCTTGGGTCGACAAAAATGTACAAAAAAATGGGACTGAAGACATCGCTAAAGCTTACTTAAATTATCTCTATAGTCCGCAGGCTCAAGAAATCATCACTCAGTATAATTATCGGGTGAATGATAAAGCGGTAATGAATGCGAATAAGGATAAATTTCCTGAAACTCAGCTGTTTACGGTTGAATCTCAATTTGAGAGCTGGCCAAAAGTGATGGATGTTCATTTCTCCACTGGAGGAGAATTTGACAAATTAATGGCAGAAGGGCGCCGTTAATGAATCGTTCAGGAAAGCGCTTTTTGCCAGGTTTCGGGCTAACGCTAGGTAGCAGTCTATTTTATACCTGTTTGATATTATTATTACCCATGAGCGCATTGGTAATTCAGTTATCAGAAATGACATGGCAGCAGTATTGGGCCGTCATAAGCTATCCGCAAGTGGTTGCGGCGTATAAAGTGACGTTACTGTCAGCGTTAGTCGCAAGTTTGTTTAATGCAGTATTTGGCATGTTATTAGCTTGGATTTTAACGCGTTATCGCTTTCCTGGGCGTTTATTTTTAGATGGTTTAGTGGATTTACCCTTTGCATTACCTACCGCTGTGGCGGGGCTGACATTAGCAACCTTGTTTGCAACCTCGGGATGGTATGGGCAATATCTGCACCAGTTTGATATTAAAGTTGTTAATACTTGGTTGGGAATTGCGGTTGCAATGGCATTTACCAGTATTCCGTTTGTTGTGCGTACGGTTCAACCAGTGTTGGAAGAGCTCGGTCCTGAGTACGAAGAGGCTGCTCAGACCCTAGGAGCTAGCCGTTGGCAAACCTTTCGCCGAGTGGTATTGCCGGAGCTTTCACCCGCCTTATTAGCCGGAACAGTTTTATCCTTTACACGTAGTTTAGGTGAGTTTGGCGCCATTATATTTATTGCGGGTAATATTGCATGGCAAACCGAGGTTGTTTCATTAATGATTTTTAGTCAGTTACAGCAATTTGATTACCCGGCCGCCAGTGCTGTCGCCTCAGTTATTTTAGCGGTTTCATTGTTACTGTTATTTAGTGTCAATTTAGTACAAAGCCGCTTCGGTAAACGGTTAGGAGGCAAGTAATGGCGCAAATTACCCCCATTCATACGGCTAGTCGTACCCAAATTAACTGGGGGAAATGGCTATTAATTGCGATAGGTTTATTGTTTTCATTTTTACTATTAGTTATTCCAATTGTTTGGATATTTATTACAGCTTTTCAAAAAGGGTTAGATGCCGTTTTACTGAATTTGGCAGACCCTGATATGCTACATGCCATTGGTTTAACAGTATTAATTGCTTTAATTACGGTCCCGGTAAATTTAGTCTTTGGTACCATGATGGCGTGGTTAGTGACGCGATTTCAGTTTCCTGGTCGCCAATTATTACTAACCCTAGTTGATATTCCGTTTGCGGTTTCACCTGTTGTGGCGGGTTTGCTGTACTTACTTTTTTATGGCTCAAACAGTTGGTTTGGTGGATGGCTTGAAGGTTTTGACATCCAACTGATGTTTTCATGGCCCGGTATGGCATTGGTGACTATTTTTGTCACTTGCCCCTTTGTGGTACGTGAGCTAGTCCCGCTAATGTTAAGTCAGGGTAGCCAAGAAGATGAGGCGGCGGTTTTACTAGGGGCCTCAGGATGGAAGATGTTTTGGCGTGTGACATTACCCAATATCCGCTGGGCATTATTGTATGGGGTAGTTCTAACTAACGCCCGCGCGATCGGTGAATTTGGTGCGGTTTCGGTGGTTTCTGGGGCTATTCGCGGTGAAACATACACCTTACCGTTGCAAGTTGAATTACTGCATCAGGATTATAATACGGTGGGCGCATTTACGGCCGCAGGGATCCTCGCACTAATGGCAATTATCACCTTAATACTTAAAAGTGCATTGCAGTGGCATTTGAGTCGCCAGCAATCTGAATCAGGAGTCCATTAATCATGAGTATTGAAATTGAAAAAATCGGTAAATTATTTGGTAAAACCCAAGTACTCAACGATATTTCACTGGATATTGCATCGGGTGAAATGGTTGCCCTATTAGGGCCTTCCGGTTCAGGTAAAACAACCTTATTGCGTATTATTGCAGGGCTTGAGCAACAAAGTCAGGGGCTATTGCGTTTTCATGGTCACGATGTCAGTAAAATCCATGCTAAAGATAGGCATGTTGGCTTTGTATTTCAACACTATGCATTATTTCGCCATATGACAGTGTTTGATAATGTGGCCTTTGGTTTGACTGTCTTACCAAGAAAACAGCGCCCATCAGCTCAGGCTATTAAAGATAAAGTAACAAAATTGCTGGAGATGGTTCAACTGGGTCATTTGGCTTCACGTTACCCTGCACAACTTTCAGGGGGACAAAAACAGCGTGTAGCATTAGCAAGGGCTTTAGCCGTTGATCCGCAAATTTTATTATTAGATGAGCCTTTTGGGGCGCTCGATGCACAAGTACGTATTGAATTACGCCGTTGGCTACGTCAATTACATGATGAATTAAAATTTACCAGTGTTTTTGTGACTCATGATCAAGAAGAAGCCATGGAAGTTGCAGACAGAGTTGTGGTGATGAGCCAAGGTCATATTGAGCAAGTTGGCACACCGAGTGATATATGGCAGCGGCCAGAAACACGATTTGTCCTTGAATTTATGGGGGAAGTTAACCAAATCTCTGCCCATATCAAAGGTTCAACATTAAATATCGGTGGCTATGATTTCCCACTGAACCATACCAGTGTTCAACAAGGTGAAGTTGACGTATTTTTACGACCTTGGGATATCTCATTGCAGTCTGAAGTGGATGAGCAGCACCGTTTACCTGTAAGGGTCACTGAATCGGGGCCAAGAGGGCATTTTTGGCAATTAACCGTTCAACCGCTAGGTTGGGGGAAAGAGCCGTTGTCAGTTATTTGGCAGTCTGAAAAAACAATACCCACTCGAGGTGAACGTTATTTTTTAGGCAGCCAGCAGGCAAAGATTTATCAGGGGGAGCAGGCGTTAATTTTTCCCCAGCTTGCTGAAAGTGCATGAATATAAAATTCAATAATTTATAACACTAATACACAATATTATTGGTGTTATTTGCTCTATTACTTTCTAGGTATTATCATCGATAATTAGACTTTATATTTAAAATATATAGTCTAATCCTTTCTATATTTAAATCTCCATATAACGCATTGATATTATTGTGTTAATCGTTATATTTTTATGCGAAATATAACTGGTAATTCTATAAACTTATTGTAATATAATATATCAATTAGCTATATCAGAAATGGTAATTAAGATAATCTATTTTTCTAATATCAATGTGAAGAGATTTCAATTTTCACATATCAATATTGGGGTAATATCTTATTTCTATTGTTTCTTATTTATATATAAAAATTATAAGGATGGTAAAGTGTCGGCTCTGGAACAGTTTATCGGTAATACCCCATTAGTAAAACTTCAGCGTTTAACACAAGGGATTGACGCTGAAATTTGGGTAAAACTTGAAGGTAATAACCCTGCGGGCTCGGTAAAAGATCGTGCGGCATTTTCAATGATTAATGAAGCGCAATTACGGGGTGAAATTAAGCCAGGTGATACGCTAATTGAAGCAACTAGCGGTAATACCGGTATTGCCCTCGCGATGATAGCTGCAGTAAAAGGCTACAAATTAAAATTACTCATGCCTGATAACATGAGTAAAGAGCGACAAGCCTCAATGCAAGCTTATGGTGCAGAACTTATCTTAGTCAGTACGGCTGTCGGTATGGAAGGTGCACGGGATCTCGCTAAAGAAATGGAGCAGCGAGGAGAGGGGAAAGTTTTAGACCAATTTAATAACCCTGATAACCCATTAGCCCATTTTAAAACAACGGGTCCTGAAATTTGGCAGCAAACTAATGGCGCTATTACCCATTTTGTGTCGAGTATGGGAACAACAGGGACCATTACAGGGGTTAGCCGCTATTTAAAATCCCAGTCAGCGGACGTGCACATTGTTGGCTTACAACCTGCTGAAAAAAGCCAAATTCCGGGTATCAGGCGCTGGTCACCGGGTTACTTGCCCGGCATCTTCGATGGTTCATTAGTTGATAGCGTACTGGATATAAACCAGCAAGAAGCCGAGGAAACCATGAGAGCCTTAGCGAAGGTCGAAGGTATCTTTTGTGGTGTGAGCTCAGGTGGTGCGGTTGCTGGTGCTTTAAAAGTGGCTCAAGCTAACCGGGGAGCGGTGATTGTGGCAGTCATTTGCGACCGAGGAGACCGCTATTTATCAACAGGCGTATTTAATGGGTGAGTAAATTTGATTGCCACTGGCGTGCAATAAAGTGCCCCATCAATGAAAAACCATCAGGCAAGCCTGATGGTTTAAGCTAAATATGGGTAGTTGAGTTATTTCTTAATACGCATGACGACAGTTTCACCCACTGTCACTGAGCCTGTCAGTTTGTTTAGCTCTTTGATTTCGTCCATATTAGAAATGACAACTGGAGTTAGAACTGATTTTGCTTTCTCTTCTAATAGCGCTAAATCAAACTCAATGATTAAATCACCTTTTTTCACTGCTTGGCCTTCTTCGGCGATGCGTTTAAAACCCTCACCTTTAAGCTCAACAGTATCAATACCGAAGTGAACAAATAGTTCTATGCCATCATCTGATTCAATAGAAAACGCATGGTTAGTTTCAAAAATTTTACCAATTGTACCGTCTACAGGGGCAACGATTTTGTTACCTGCGGGTTTAATCGCAATACCATCACCAACAATTTTTTCTGCGAACACAACGTCTGGAACATCTTCAATATTGACAATTTCGCCCGATAAAGGCGCGATAATCTCAATACTGCCACTGCTACTTTTGTCTTCCGAAACGAGTGATTTCAGTTTGTCAAACAGACCCATGGACCTTCTCCTAATCGTTTTATATGGGACCGAACTAATGTGCTGTTCTTAGCATAACGTTTTTTCTTGGATAAAGGTATCTACAAGTTTCATCAATTCATCCGCTGTTGGTTGAGCAAGTGCTTGTTCAGCCAAAGCTTGAGTATCAGTAAAGCTCGCATTGCGAATTAACTTTTTGATACGTGGAATTGAAATTGCGCTCATACTAAATTCATCCAGCCCCATGCCAAGTAGCAATAAGGTTGCACGCTCATCTCCAGCTAACTCCCCACACATCCCAGTCCATTTACCTTCAGCGTGTGATGCATCGATCACTTGCTTAATTAAGTTTAGGACAGCAGGTGACATCGGGTTGTAAAGATGAGAAATCAGTTCATTACCACGGTCGACCGCTAAAGTGTATTGAGTGAGATCGTTCGTCCCAATACTAAAGAAATCAACTTCTTTTGCCAAATGGCGAGCAATAACAGCGGCTGCTGGCGTTTCAACCATCACACCGACTTCAATTGACTCGTCAAAAGCCTTACCTTCTTCACGTAACTGAGCTTTTAGCATTTCTAGCTCTGCTTTTAGTTCACGAACTTCTTCAACGGAAATGACCATTGGGAACATAATACGCAGTTTACCAAATTTAGAGGCTCTTAAAATAGCTCTTAATTGTGAGTGTAAGATTTCTTTGCGATCAAGACAAATACGAATTGCACGCCAGCCGAGGAATGGGTTCTCTTCTTTCGGCAAATTCATGTATGGCAGGTCTTTATCACCGCCGATATCCATAGTGCGGACAATAACGGCTTGGCTGCCCATTGCTTCTGCAACTGCTTTATACGCCTGAAATTGTTCTTCTTCAGTAGGAAGAGAGTCTCTATCCATGAATAAAAATTCAGTACGATAGAGGCCAACGCCTTCTGCGCCATTGCGTTCTGCACCGGCAACATCACGTACGGTACCAATGTTGGCACAAACTTCAACTTGATGACCATCAAGGGTGATAGCTGGCAAATCTTTTAATTTTGCGAGCTCTTCTTTTTCTTGAAGATATTCATCACGGAAGGCTTTTAGTTTATCGATTTCGGCTTCAGATGGATTCAAGTGGATAGTGTTGTTGACACCATCTAACACAATGAAATCGCCATTTTTAATTTTGCTGGTGGCATCGCTCGTGCCGACAATGGCAGGTAACTCGAGAGAACGCGCCATAATTGAGGTATGCGATGTACGGCCACCTAAATCAGTAATAAACCCTAATACTTTATCTAAATTCAGCTGTGCGGTTTCTGAAGGGGTTAAATCCGCAGCGACTAAAATAACTTCTTCGCTGATTGCACTTAAATCAACGATAGGAATATTTAAGATATTTTTTAATAAACGTTTACCAATATCGCGTACGTCAGCAGCACGCTCTTTAAGATATTCATCGTCAAGAGATTCAAGTGCTTGGGCTTGGTCTTCAATAACGGAATATGCAGCTGCATCTGCCGTTTTTTTATCACCTTTGATTAAAGAAACAATTTCTTGCTCCAGCTCTTCATCTTCCAGCAGCATGATATGACCTTCAAAAATCTCAGCTTTTTCGGCTCCAAGATTTTTTTCGGCTTTCTCTTTAATCAAATTGAGTTGTTCGGCTGATTTGTTACGGCCCTCAATAAAACGAGCAATTTCTTTATCAACCTGATCGTCAGCGATTTTTTTTGTGCTAACAACGATAGGATCTTCTTTGAGGATTAAAGCCTGACCAAAAGCAAAACCCGGGGATACTAAAATTCCTGAAATCATAATATTACCTTACTGCTGCTAGTGCTGGGAGTTCTGATGTTGCAGAGACGACAATGAATATAGCTGATTATACAAATGTCCCCGAATGACATCACTCAGGGACATTGAATGAAATCAGTAAATGCTATTTTCCTGCGAAATTATTCTAATTCGCCCATCAGTTTAACTAAATGCTCAACGGCTTCTTTTTCATCTTCGCCTTCAGCAGAAATTGTCACTACTGTGCCTTGTGTTAGGCCTAAGGTTTGTAATTTAAACAAACTTTTCGCGCTAGCGGATTTACCGCCAGAAATTAAAGAAATGTCGGAAGAGAATGCTTTTGCTTCTTTTACGAATTGAGCTGCAGGACGAGTATGTAGACCATTTGGTGCCGTAATAGTAACTTCTTGCTGAAACATAGTATTTCCTCAATAACTTTCGTTTTTTTAATTACCCAGCCAATTGTAGATGAAATAGACTAGGTTTGCGTATAAGTTAGATTATTAACTTGGAAAAAGGTTTCCTACTTTGTGCGGTATCAACCCTTTTTCTGTTTTTTTGCGAACTCGTAACTTTTTCTCGTTGGCAAATTATTTTACTTGGCCTAGAGATTGGCTAAAAAGTGATTAATTTCGAGGTGCAAAATAATTACTATGTTTAATACTAAACCTCGAATTAGAAATCATCTCCATCCGTGCTAAAGTTTGATCCATGCCACAAAAAAAGCACCATTTAGGTGCTTTTTTAACGATATTGTAACGAAATTATGTTATTCAGCAGAAATGTCAGCAAACAGGACAGTTGACAGATAACGCTCACCTGAAGAAGGTAAAATAACGACAATATTTTTGCCTTTATAAGCAGGGTCAGCGGCAATCTTAGTGGCAGCAGCAATAGCAGCACCCGATGAGATCCCTGCGAGAATACCTTCTTTTTCCATCAGTTCGCGTGCGGTTTTAATCGCTTCGTCATCACTGATTTGAATGACTTTATCAAGCAATTTTAAATCTAAGTTACCCGGAATAAACCCTGCACCGATCCCTTGTATTTTGTGAGGACCCGGCTTAATTTCTTCACCCGCCAAAGCTTGGGTAATGACAGGGGATGTTTCGGGTTCAACTGCGACGATAGTTACATCTTTACCTTTGGTATTTTTCAGATATTTTGCAATACCAGTAATTGTCCCACCTGTACCGACACCTGCGACCACAACATCTACATTGCCATCGGTATCTTCCCAAATTTCAGGCCCTGTGGTTTTTTCATGAATTTCAGGGTTTGCTGGGTTATTAAATTGTTGAAGTAATAGGTATTTTTTAGGGTTGCTATTCACTATCTCTTCAGCTTTAGCTATTGCACCCTTCATGCCTTTTGCTCCCTCGGTTAAAACGAGGTTGGCGCCCAATGCTTTGAGCAGTTTACGACGCTCAATACTCATGGTTTCAGGCATGGTCAAAGTTAATTTATAACCTCTTGCCGCAGCGACATAGGCTAAAGCTATTCCTGTATTACCACTGGTTGGCTCAACTAATTCTTTGTCTTTATTTAGGATACCTTTTTTCTCTGCGTCCCAAATCATGTTCGCACCAATACGGCACTTAACACTGAAGCTTGGGTTGCGAGATTCCACTTTCGCTAAAATATTGCCATTACCAAAATGTTTTAAACGGACAAGAGGGGTGTGGCCAATGGTCAACGAGTTATCATCATAAATTTTGCTCATGGGATATCCTTAAAAATCGGTTAGCCAGTAATGTAATCGGTATTAATGAAATAATGAGATGGATTCAACATACGTTAAGAACAAATTAATGCAAATATGATTTGAGTATAAGCTTATAACGTAATGCTATTTTAGATCCAATTGTTCTAAGAAATTTTGCTGAAAATAGGTGAAGTATTCGATGAAAGAAAAGCGCAGGTGATAAACCTGCGCAATGACTGATATATAACAATTGATATATTAGTAGCGTGCGTAACGGTCACGATAGCGGTCAACCCACATCAATGTTGCACCACAGACGGCAACAGGCATGATCACTAAGTTGACAAAAGGCACCATCATTAACAGGCTAACAACGCCACCAAATTGAACATTTCTCATCCGTTCTTTGGCAAGTGCTTGCTTCATTTCACTGAAACCAACACGGTGATTATCAAACGGGTAATCGCAATATTGGATTGACATCATCCAAGCACCAAATAAAAACCACAGTACCGGAGCGACAGTTTGGCCAATACCAGGTATGAAAAATAGGATTAATAACCCAATAGCACGAGGTAAGTAGTAGCCGATTCGGACAAACTCGCGTTTTATCATACGAGGGACATCTTTTAATAACTCAGCCACACCCGTATCTGGTGATGGCTTACCCGTTAGCTCAGCTTCGAGTTTCTCTGATAGCCAACCGTTAAAAGGCGCCGCGATAATATTAGCAACCGTACTAAAGAAATAGGTAAATACAAGCAGTATTGAGATAACGGCGATTGGCCAAATAACATAGTCGAGCCATTGTAGCCAGTCAGGAACGTAACTCATCACTTGGTTTATCCAGCCACCAAGCTTGGTATATAACCACCAAAATGCGCCGCCTAAGAATAAAATATTGGCTAATAGGGGCAAAATAACAAAACGTTTAATACCGGGACGAGTGATTAATCTCCAGCCTTGTGTAAAATAATAAAAACCGGAATGGTCTTTTTGTGTCGAAAATGTCGATTGGGTCATACTTCTTGTTCTCTCCTTTTCGGTTGACCATGTATCATATAGATATGAAATTAGGCTGACTAGCCATTATTCGCTTAAAAAAGCAGCAAATGAAAGCGGAATATTCTCTTTCTTGTAAGAAAATCGTTCTGGGGGTTGCACTTAGAGCCATTGAGAAATAATCTTAGGGTAGTTTCCGCCGTGTTGGCATTATCATTCATCAACTAGAGATAGCAGCGATGCAGGATTTGCGTCTGATATTAGTGGTCGTAGGTGCGATAGCGATTGTCGCTTTATTACTGCATGGTTTATGGACCAGCCGTAAAGAGCGCTCAAAGTTATTTCGCGATAGACCCGTAAAACGTAGAAAAAACGATATGCAAGAGAATTCATCAGAATATGATGATTCTGCATTATTTACTGAAAATCAACCTACTCAGCAAGCGCCTGTTCACTCCGCTGCGACTGAGCCTGTATATCCGGTAAAAAATGAGTCTCCAGTTGAACCTAATATACAGCCACAGGCATCGGTTGAACCTGACATTATTATGAATATGCAGCCAGAGGCTAAATCGCCAGTTCATAATGAGCTTACGATGCACCAACGAACTGAACCTGTTCATGTACCTGAGCAGCTCACCATTAATATGAGTGAAGAAGTGGCAATTGAGCCAGAAGTTCGTACTCAGCCAGTCATTGGTACTGCCGCTGAGCCGCATATTGATTCAACTAAATTGAGCGAAGAGCCTCAGCCGAGTACCTATGAACAAGAGACGCAGCATATTGAGAAGAAAGCTGAGCCGCAGGAAAATTCTGCTACAACAAGTAGCAAGGAGACAGTCCTGGTACTTCACGTAGCCGCTCTTCAAGGACAAGAACTTCAAGGTGAATTGTTACTGCAGAGTATTTTACAAGCCGGTTTCCAATTTGGGGAAATGAAAATATTCCATCGTCATGTGAATCCGTCTGGTACAGGGCCTGTGCTGTTTAGCTTAGCTAACATGGTGAAGCCGGGCTCATTTGACCCTGAGACAATGGCTGACTTTACCACCCCTGGGGTTTCCATGTTTATGATGGTACCGTCTTACGGTGATGCAGGGCAAAATTTCAAACTGATGTTGCAAGCAGCTCAACGTATCGCATCAGATGCGGGAGGGGTTGTTCTTGATGACGAACGCAAAATGCTGACACCTCAAAAAATAGAGGTGTATCATGCACGAATTAGAAACACACTAAATTAAATAAACGTTGAACAAAACCCCCATTATTGGGGGTTTTTTATCTGTATGAGTGAATCATGACTACCAAACAAGAAATAGACGAATTAAAAAAACAGTTACGTCATCATGAATATCAATACCATGTATTAGATGCGCCCGAAATTCCAGATGTGGAATATGACAAGTTAATGCAACGTCTAAAAGAGATAGAGGCGCAGCATCCTGAACTTGTCACCAGTGATTCACCGACTCAACGTGTTGGTGCTGCACCATTAGCTGCGTTTGATACCGTACGCCATGAAATTCCTATGTTGTCTCTAGATAACGTTTTTGATGAAGAAAGCTATCTTGCGTTTGATAAGCGAGTCAGAGATCGCTTGAAAAATCATCAAGAACTGACTTTTTGTTGTGAGCTCAAGTTAGATGGGCTAGCGGTCAGTTTACTGTATGAAAACGGTGAGCTAGTACAGGCTGCGACTCGGGGCGATGGAACCGTAGGCGAAAATATTACTGCGAATGTTCGAACCATTCGCGCTATCCCATTGCGTTTAACGGGAAGCAATATTCCTGATCGCGTTGAGATCCGTGGGGAAGTTTTTATGCCCCAAAAAGGTTTTGAAGCGCTTAATGAACAAGCACGCAAAACGGATGGCAAAGTCTTTGCAAACCCACGTAATGCAGCAGCAGGTTCTTTACGCCAATTAGACCCACGTATTACCGCCAAAAGGCCGCTTACTTTTTATTGTTATGGTGTGGGGCTTGTGGAAGGAGGCACTTTACCGGATACACATTATGACCGTTTGATGCAATTCAAGGCATGGGGTTTACCGGTTAGTGATTATGTTCAATTACGTGTAGGTCATCAGGCAGTATTGGATTTTTACCATGAAATTGAGCAAGTTCGACCTGAGCTTGGCTTTGATATCGATGGTGTGGTTATTAAGGTTAACTCGATTGCGATTCAAGAAGAGTTAGGGTTTGTTTCTCGAGCACCTCGCTGGGCGACCGCGTTTAAATTTCCAGCGCAAGAACAAGTGACATTATTAAAAGATGTTGAATTTCAAGTCGGGCGTACCGGTGCTATCACGCCTGTCGCGCGTTTAGAGCCTGTGCAAGTTGCAGGCGTCGTGGTCAGCAATGCGACTTTACACAATGCCGATGAAATCGAACGCCTTGGCGTGCATATTGGTGACACAGTTATTATTCGTCGAGCCGGAGATGTTATTCCGCAAATCGTCAGTGTTGTGGTTGATAACCGCCCTGCAGATAGCCGGGAAATTGTTTTCCCAACTCATTGCCCAGTATGTGGCTCTGATATCGAACGAGTCGAAGGCGAAGCGGTAGCGCGCTGTACAGGTGGGCTTATTTGTGGGGCACAACGCAAAGAAGCACTGAAACATTTTGTCTCACGCAGAGCAATGGATGTCGATGGCATGGGCGATAAAATTATCGACCAACTAGTTGAAAAAGAGTATGTCAAAACGCCAGCAGATTTATATCAATTAAGTGCAGGTATCTTAACAGGCTTGGATAGAATGGGGCCGAAATCGGCACAAAATCTGGTTGATGCACTCAATAAGTCTAAACAAACGACGTTAGCTCGTTTTATTTATGCCCTTGGAATTCGTGAAGTTGGTGAGGCAACAGCGGCAAACTTAGCCGCGCATTACACCACACTTGACGCCGTGATGACGGCAGATGAAGAGTCACTAAAAACGGTTCAAGATATTGGTCATGTGGTCGCGAAGCATGTGGTCAATTTTTTCCGCGAACCTCATAACCAAGCGGTGATTGAAGATTTACTGACTAAGGCAAATATTCATTGGCCTGAAGTGAAAGTCGTCAACAGTGCAGAAATCGATAGCCCATTTGCAGGTAAAACGGTAGTGCTAACAGGGTCAATGAGTATCTTGACGCGTGATGAAGCCAAAGACAAATTAGTCGCTTTAGGTGCAAAGGTTTCAGGAAGTGTCTCTAAAAAAACAGATTTGGTGATTGCTGGTGAGGCCGCAGGTTCTAAATTAGCGAAAGCGAATGAACTTGGCATACGTGTTATTGATGAAAATGAATTGATTCGTTTGCTGAATATTCAATAGTGAACTATATTCAATTTGGCTTAGTTGCCTACAATCTCTGTAGGCAACAATTTTGTACGCAGGTTGTTGTAAGTCTTAACTTAAATTCTCAGTAAAATTTCTGTGCAAAAAAAGCGAATACTAGGAATTGTTATAGTTGAAACGTGATCCCCTTCTTCTTTTTGCAAAATACACCTAGTAAGCTTTCATATTAATGTGACCTCCGTCTCATTTAAATGTTGTCTATTACATAGAATATGCACATAGACTGATTCTTAAATTTGTTGGAGTCGCATATGACCTCGATCCTGCATTTCGTTTTATCTTTAGTAGTAATTGCTGCTCTTGCAATTTTAGCTAGTAGTAACCGTAGAGGGATCCGCCCTCGCTATGTTGTTCAACTACTGGTTATTCAAATTGCATTAGCTTATCTGTTCTTAAAATCGAATATTGGCGAATCATTTGTTCTTGGTGTAGCAGGAGTGTTTACCCACTTGCTAGGCTATGCAGCAGAAGGGACTAAATTTATTTTTGGCGGTATGATTGAAGGCAACTTAGCGTTCTTCTTCTTACAAGTGTTATGCCCAATCATCTTTATTTCTGCGTTGATCGGGATCTTACAGCACGTCAAAATTCTTCCTATCGTGATCCGTATCATCGGTACCGTGTTATCGAAAGTGAATGGTATGGGTAAATTGGAGTCATTTAACGCAGTCAGCTCATTGTTATTGGGTCAGTCAGAAAACTTTATTGCGTATAAAGACCAATTGAATCGGATGTCAGATCGCAGAATGTACACCATGGCCGCAACAGCCATGTCAACGGTATCTATGTCTATCGTTGGGGCATACATGACCATGTTAGAACCACGTTTCGTGGTCGCAGCATTGGTTCTGAATATGTTCGGTACTTTCGTTGTACTCTCACTGATTAACCCGTATCCACCGGAAGGTGAAGAAGATATTCAAATGAGCAACCTGCATGAAGGGCAAAGCTTCTTTGAAATGTTGGGTGAATATATTCTTGCTGGGTTTAAAGTAGCGATTATCGTTTCAGCGATGTTAATTGGTTTTATTGCCCTCATTGCAATGATTAACGGTATTTTCTCAGCTGTATTCGGTATCGACTTCCAAACTATGTTAGGTTACGTATTCTATCCGTTTGCGTGGATGCTCGGTATTCCTGCTGAAGAAGCCTTACAGGTTGGTGGAATTATGGCAGTGAAAATGGTAACGAATGAATTCGTTGCGATGGATGGCTTACAAGCGATTGCTGGTGGGTTATCTGAGCGCTCTATTGGTATCTTGTCCGTATTCTTAGTTTCTTTCGCTAACTTCTCATCCATCGGTATTATTGCGGGTGCGATTAAAGGCTTAGATGAGAAACAAGGTAATACCGTGGCTCGCTTCGGTTTGAAATTACTGTATGGTTCAACTTTAGTTAGCTTCTTATCCGCAGCCGTTGTTGGGTTAGTTTTGTAATCCACTAAAACATGCTAAATTAAGAAACGGCGTTCAAATGAGCGCCGTTTTTTTATGCTTTGACACAAAAGAGAACTAATAATGGAAAAACAAGATCTCATCGATATGGCCAATACCTATATGCCATTTGGTAAATATAAAGGCTGCGTATTAATTGATTTACCCGAAGAATATTTATTATGGTTCTATAAGAAAGGAGAGTTTCCTGCTGGACGTTTAGGGCAGTTAATGGAGATGACTCTAGGATTAAAAATAGAAGGCTTAGAAGGGCTAGTAAAGCCTTTAAAACGAGGTTAATCGTGCCCTAGTGCGTGAGTAATCTTCTGGCTTAAAGTAATAAATAGCTTTTGTTCTTGGGGCGTTAATGCGGCTTTGACCTTTTCTGCATTTTCAGCACGTCCTGTGGCGGCTCGTTGCAAAAAGTGATGCCCTTTTTCGGTTAAACGGGTGATCAGTTCCCGTCTATCTTCTTCAGATTGATATTGCTCGACAAATTCATAAGATTTCAGAACTCGAAGAAACTTTGATAAATTTTGGCGAGAAAGGCCAAGTGCTTGGCTTAACTGGCTTGGTGTTAAATCCCCTTTTAATCTCAATATTTCTAACACATCATATTGGCCCCAAGTTATTTGCTCAGGGGTAAAGCTAACTCTGCGTGCAACTAGGGTGCATTGCAGTAGCGAAAGCGCATCTTCTAGAGAATTTGGCATTATGGTGATTCCGTAATATTCAGTCTATTGAGTATATATTGATTTTAATAATAAGACGACTTATTGATTAACTTTAGTTAATTAATTATAGTTAACTAAAGTTAATCATAATAGAGGTGAGCTATGGGTAAATTTAATCAGCGGGTTGCGCTTATAACAGGGGCATCGACAGGTGTCGGTTTCACTATTGCACAAAAGCTGTATTCACTTGGCGCGATAGTGGTAATTACGGGGCGTAATGAGGTAGCTTTACAACAAGCCGCTAAAGAAATAGACCCAACAGGACAACGTGTCTATGCCATAAAAATGAATGTCGCAAATGCACAAGACTTTAAAATAACAGTTGAAAAAATTGAGCAACAATACGGTGCATTGCACTACTTGGTGAATAATGCAGGGATCACTGGGCCTCATGGCGTCAATATTGAAGATTATCCTTTAGAGGCTTGGCATGAGGTGATCGAGACCGATATAACAGGAACATTTCATGGTTTGAAGTACAGTATTCCTGCGATTTTGCGCAGTGGTGGGGGAGCTATCGTGAATTTATCAGCTTGCAATGGGGTAACAGGGATAGCGGGCATAGCACCTTACACCGCAGCAAAGCATGCGGTACTGGGGTTAACGCGTTCAGCAGCCTTAGAAAACGCTCAAAAAGGTATCCGTATCAATGCGGTTGGCCCCGGCTATGTAGAAACACCGAATATTAGCGTATTATCACAGGAAACGAAGCAATGGATGGCTTCAACTCATCCAATGGGTAGAATGGCTACTCGGCAAGAAATTGCTAATGTTGTCGCTTTTTTGTTATCAGAAGAGAGTAGCTTTATAACAGGGGCATTTATTCCTATTGATGGTGGTTATACCGCGCAGTGATGCAAAATAATCAAGGTTTGGCGTCAGCCACAAAATGAGGGAAGACGCCAAAATTACTACCAGTCTACGAGCCTGCTTTTGATCCCTTGGTGGCTAGGGAAATGCGGTAAAACCTCTTCAGCTATTTCTTGTAGTACTTCTAAAGCTGGGCGCTCAGAGTATTGAATTCCAATCGCGGCATGGTTAACTCCCGCAGCTTGCCATTCTTCGAGTAGTTGAATCAAACCGTTACGGCCTGTTCGTAGAGTGAATCCTCCTCGTAATGGAGTGCGTGGGAAATCAGGATCATCGACAAGGTCAATCCATTCATTTGTCATATGTGGCCTAAAGTCATGTTCAGGGATGAGGGCGCGCCAGGCCGCAATTTTCTCCGCTAAACGAAGAGCGCCTTCTGGATGACTGGTAGCTTCAGGATAGGATAGCTGTGCATGGTGTTGAACATGATAAGCAAGTAACACGAGGTAGTGCATTTGATGATGATTATTTATTGATCCGTGCTGCGATTGCAGGGCAAGGTTTAGCCTTAGTCCCAAAAGAGTACGCGATACAGGAAATCGAAGATGGGCGGCTAATGCAAGTGATTGATAAGCCATGGCCAGCTCGATTTGCCTATTATTTGGTCATGTTACCCGAAGTGATTGAACGGCCTGAAATCATTGAATTTATAAAGTGGATTAAAGCAGAAGCAGGGAATAATTCATAAGAGAAATAAGATGGTGGAGCTAAGCGGGATCGAACCGCTGACCTCTTGCATGCCATGCAAGCGCTCTCCCAGCTGAGCTATAGCCCC